>JAJUHO010000003.1 GCA_029267825.1 Oscillospiraceae bacterium | reverse complement strand
CATTTTTATCAATGACCGCCTTATGTATATTTAATTTTCAACCTTTTCTTTTTTAATCTTAAATATAAGCCTTAAAAATCCGGACAAAAATTTTGGGCTCTTTATAACGACAATTTTCATAACCATTACCTCCAACATTATTTTGCGTACAGTATATAATATTCCAAAAGGAGAAAATGGTTCTTAATCTTTTGAACAAATTACAAGCAAAACCCCATTTTTTACTTCGACCTTGGCGAAATTTTCAATAACTTCATTACTTATTCCAAGCGGAAATGAATTTTCAAGAATTGCCTCATATAACGGGTATTTTACTCCAAAAACACAAACCCCAAAGCTTTTTTCAGAATAAGAAAAAATTGAAAGAAAACTTCCTTCATGCCTTTCAAATAATCGAGACTCATTTTCCATTATATAAACAGATTCCTTGTGGCTGTGGAGCGATGCATTTGCCCCCATCCTTTTAGCATAAAAAATCGTTTGAATATTTGCAAAAGTATGGTCAAGCCTTCCCCCAAGCGCTCCGAAAATTTCAATATCCGAAAACCCTTTTTCAAGCGCAAGCTTTACCGCAAGCATTGTATCGGTATCATCTTTTTCTTTCGGATATTTTATCACTTCAATTTTTTCAGAAATTTCTCCCCTAAAAGTATCAAAATCCCCAAGCACGACATTTGGCAAAATTCCAAGTCTTTTAGCATGGAAATATCCCCCGTCAGCGCATATCACATAATCATTCTTATCAATTTTTAAAAAAGAATAATCCGGAATTTCCGCTCCGGCAAAAATCAAACAACGTTTCATTGCTTTTTACCTTTAACTTCCCATTCCTTTATCTGCTTTGCCTCATCATACATCAGAACATAACTTTTATACCTTGATTTTGCTATAATTCCCTTTTCGACCGCCTCAATTACTGCACAGCCTTTTTCTTTCGTATGAGAGCAATCCAAAAACCTGCATTTGCCAACAAAAGGCGCAAATTCTCTAAAACATCCTGCAAGCTGGTCCTTTAATATTATGTCATACTTGCCTGTATCAAATGAAGAAAATCCGGGAGTATCTGCAACATAGCCTCCGTTTTTAAGCTTATAAAGTTCCACTTGCCTTGTAGTATGCTTGCCTCTGCCAAGTTTTTTGCTTATTTCATTTGTTTCAATTTTAAAAGAAGAGTCAATATGATTAAGCAAGGTTGATTTTCCAACTCCGGAATTTCCAGTAAAAGCACTTATTTTTCCTTCAAGCAGCGAATAAAGCCGTGAACAGCAATCCGGCATGGAATAATCTATAACCAAAACTTTTATTCCAACGCTTTCATATATTTGCTTTATTTCATCTCCGCGTTCCAAATCAACTTTTGTAATAACAACAATAGGTTCAATTTTTTTAAACTCAGCAACCGCAACAAATTTATCTACAACAGTAAAATTTGGCTCCGGTTCACAGGTTGAAATTACAAAAATAAGCTGGTCAAGATTTGCAATAGGAGGACGAATTATGCTATTTTTTCTTTCAAGAATTTTTGTTATTACTCTATTTTTAGAATCTATAATGACATTATCTCCGGCACAAGGAGAAAGTTCGTTTTTTCTAAAAATTCCACGAGCCTTGCATTCAAAAACACCCCCGGGAGTCTCTACAAAGTAAAGACCCCCGACGGCTTTTGTTATTATGCCTTTTTCATTATCAACATTGACAGAATCCATAAACCAATCCTTTTATAATTTGAATTATTACTCATCACTGTTATCAGAAACTTCATCAAAAGCATCATAATTATATGCCGGCATAGAAACATATTTGCCAGTTTCAAAATCCACGGTCATTTCAGCATATTTTGCCGTCTTGCCGGTTGTATTGTTCTTAATCTGCACCACAATGGTCTGCTCTCCGCTTGAAACAACTACCATATCAGTCTGAGATGGCGCATATTCAATATTATCATATGTCACCGAATCTCCTGCCACTTGTCCGTTTACATATGGGGTAAAAGTATATGAGCCTTTTCCTCCGGAAAGGATATCAATTTTCCAAACCCTTCCCACTGAACCGGTACTTATGGTAAGAGTTATTGTTGTTCCTTCTTCAACAGACTGTTTTTCCTGTATGCTTTGAGCAATTACGGTGCCCTTTGGTTCAAAAGAATCTTTTTGCTCATATTGAACGACAAGTTTTTTCTCGGTCAACAGGCTGTAAGCTTCATCTTGAGTTTTTCCCACTACATTCGGAACAATTACATACTGCTTTTCAGGACCAAGGCTTACATAAAGAATTACTTTTGTGCCTTTTTCAACCGATTCTCCCTTTGCAGGAGAAGTTTCTATTGCATAGCCTGCAACAACATCGCTTACCTTTTTTATAACCTCAACTTCAAGTCCATCGCTTTTAAGAAGGTTTTCAGCCGCCGTTGCTTCAAGGTTTGCAACGGAAGGTATTGAAATCATGCGTTTACCCTTGCTGACTTTAACCGAAACTTCATTACCTTTTTTTATCTCTCTTCCCTCAGGAATTGATTGCTCAAATATAACCCCCTGGTCATAATCCGAATATTCTTGGGATATTATTTTCAATTCAAAGTCTTGCAGATATTTTGATTTTGCCTCATTATAATCCATTCCAACAAGATTTGGCATGTTCATAACATCATTTCTGCCGCTATTAAGGTTTGTCATAAAGACAACTGTTATAAAAAATATTGCCACAATGACAACGGCAGCGGCAACGCCCATTAAAATTGGGACAACCATTCTGCCATGTTCTTCTTCCTCTTCCTCATCATATTCTTCTTCAACTTCATATTCGTATTTTTGCGGTTTAACTTCCTGCTTCATATAGTTCCTCCCACTGCTTTTAACCGAAACCGGCTCAAAATATTTTGTTGTACTGTCCGGAGAAGCCAAATATTTATATTCAAAAACTATACTTGGGTTTTTCTTGAACTGTTCTATGTCCTTAATCATCTCCGCGGCGGATTGATACCTCATAGAAGCATCTTTTTGTATAGCTCTTAAAACTATTTCTTCAAGCCCTTCAGGTATAGTATCATTTATTTCCCTTGGATTTTTAGGCCTTGTCTGCATATGCATAACCGCTACCGAAACCGGATTGTCCGCATCAAAAGGCTTTTGTCCCGTAAGCATTTCATAAAGCATTATGCCTACGGAATAAATATCACTCTTTTCATCCGTAAAATCTCCCCTTGCCTGTTCCGGGCTAATATAATGAACCGAACCTATAGCCTTGTCCGAAAGGGTTTTTCCTTCTTCCCTTGCGAACCTTGCGATTCCAAAATCCATGACTTTTATTGTTCCATCCGGAAAAAGCATGATATTTTGCGGTTTTATATCCCTGTGAACTATTCCTCTGTCATGAGCATGCTGCAAAGCGCGAAGTATTTGTATTATAAAATGAACGGCATCCTTCCATTTTAAAACTCTTTGCTGCTCCATGAATTCCCTGAGAGTAATCCCGTCAATATATTCCATAACAATAAACTGCATTTTTTCAGTAAAGCCAACATCATATATTTTAACTATATTAGGATGCGAAAGCACCGCTATCGCTTTTGATTCATTTCTAAAACGCCTTAAAAAATCTTCGTCATTAGCAAATTCGTTTTTAAGTATTTTTACGGCAACTGTTTTCCCTTCGATAATATCAACAGCCTTGTAAACGTCTGCCATTCCGCCTATACCGATAAGCTCGGTTATCTCATAGCGGCCGTCAAGCTTTTTGCCTATATTTTTATCCATCAATAATTTCACTCCTGTAAATAAGTTAATCGCCTATAAGCACAACGGTTATATTATCGTTTCCGCCTTTTTTTAAAGCAAAGTCAACAAGTGAAGAAACAGCGTCGTCAAGCTTTTGCAAAGAGACAAGTTCAAGTATTTCATTTTCATTGCAATAATTTGACAATCCATCGGAACATAAAAGTATTTTTGTATCCAAACCCACTTCACATTCAAAATAATCCGGCTCTATATTTGGTTCAATCCCAACTGCTTTTGTTATAAATTTTCTTTCAACAAATTCAAGCTTTTCATCTAAAAATACACTCATCATAGTATGGTCGGAAGTTACCTGAGAAATCTTTCCATCATCTATAATATAAGCCCTGCTGTCACCGACATTGACAAAATAAGCTTTCCCCTCTTTTACCAAAACCAAAACGCAAGTTGTACCCATGCCGTTTTTGGATTCATCCTTTTTAGAAGCGTCAAATACAACCGAATTTGCAGCACACACCGAAGAAATAAGAAGATTTCTTATTTTATTGCAGTCATAATCAGCTTTCAGTCCCGAAGAAATACGTTCAAAAATTGTATTCACGGCCAGCTCGCTCGCATCGCTTCCGGCATTATGTCCTCCCATACCGTCACAAAGAACAGCAAGTACAATGTTTTCATCAATTTTTTCAGCCTTTACCCTGTCTTGATTTTCATTCCTTACCAGTCCTATGTCTGTTTTTGCAACAAAGTTCAAACACTCCCACCCTTTCATGCTTAATTGCAAGGGAAACTACTCTTCAGCCTCATGCTCCCGCCTGAGCTGACCGCAAGCGGCATTTATATCTGCGCCCAAAGTTCTTCTAACCGTAACATTTAGTCCGCCTTTTTCAAGTATTGACGCAAAATTTGCCACAGATTTCCTTCCTGCTTTATAGTTCCTTTCTTTAATTTTATTCACGGGAATTATATTCACATGACAATTTATTCCTTTTAAAAGAGAAATAAGTTCGTCAGCATTTTTCTTTGAATCATTTATTCCCTCTATCAAAGCATATTCAAACGAAATTCTTCTTCCCGTTTCGTCTATATAATGCCTGCATGCCTTTAAAAGTTCGCCTATTCCATAAACTTTATTTACAGGCATGATTTTGCTCCTGTCCTCATCATTTGAAGCATGCAAAGAAACCGAAAGTGTAAGCCCATATTTTTTCTTTGCAAGTTCATAAATTTTATCCACAAGGCCGCAGGTCGAAAGGGAAACATGTCTTAAGCTCATATTTGTCCCTTTTTCGGAAGAAAGTATATCCAAAAATGAAAGCACATTTTCATAATTGTCCAAAGGTTCTCCTATTCCCATTAAAACAATGCTGGAAATTTTCCTCTTGCTGTCCATTTCTGTTTCATAAAGCTGCAAAAGCATTTCAGACGGCAAAAGATTTCTTTTAAATCCCGCAATTGTGGAAGCACAAAAATTGCAGCCCATTTTACAGCCGGCCTGAGTTGAAATGCAAAGGCTTGTCCCGTGGACGTATTCCATAACAACACACTCAATATGATTGCCATCTGAAAGCCTATATAAGTATTTTACAGTATTATCAATGGAAGACTCAAGTTTTTTAACAATATTTAGTCGTTCTATATAAAAATGTTGAGATAATTTTGTACGAAATTCCATGGACAGATTGGTCATCTGTTCAAATGAAAACACTCTTTTTTTATGAAGCCATTCGTAAACCTGAGCGGCACGGAATTTTTTTTCGCCAAGCGAAACCACAATTTCTTCCAATTCATTTATTCTTAATGAAAGTATATCCGTTTTTTCCAAAACAGCACCTCAAACATTATTTTTAATAAATTTTGCAATGAAAAATCCATCACTATTAAAATGTACTGGCAAAATTGTCGCCTTATAATCCCCAAAAGGCAAACCATATTCTTCAAGAAAGCTTTTACCGGAAAAATTAGGATTTTCATTTAAAAATCTATCTGCCACTTCATCATTTTCCTCACGTGAAAGCGAACAAGTTGAATATACGATTTCTCCTCCCGGCTTTAAATATCTTGAAGCATTTTTAAGTATATTGTACTGTATTTCAGGAAGATTGCCAAGTTCCTTATAATCTTTATATTTTATTTCAGGTTTTTTGGAAATTACTCCAAGCCCGGCGCAAGGAACATCACATAAAATCTTATCCGCCAAAGGGATGCCTGGATTAAATTCCCTTGCATCTCCGGTTTCAGCCTTAATACAATCAATACCCAATCTTTCAGCACCCTTTTTTATTAAATTTACACGTTTGGCATGCAAATCAAATGCATAAACACTCCCGTTTGAATTCATAAGCTGGGCAATCGTAAAACTTTTTCCCCCGGGGGCAGCACACATATCCAAAATGATTTCACCTTCATTAGGTGCAAGCGCCATACAGCAAAGCTGTGAAGAAATGTCCTGAACATGAAAAAGACCATCCTTAAAACTTTGCAGGTTTTCTAAATTACCACCTTTGGTTAAAATGCAATTTGGGATGCTTTCATGTTTTTGAGCTGATATATTTTCAAAAGAAAGTCTTTCTAAAAGCTCATCTTGTGATACTTTCAAGGTATTTACTCTTAAAGCTGTTTCAGGAATTGAAACTGTGCTTTGAAGAAGTGATTCTATATTCTCTTCCCCATATTCTGAAATCCATTTTTCCACAAGCCACAAAGGACAGGAATATTTGATTGACAAACACTCCAATTTATTTTCAGGGAAATTTATTATTTTTTTATCTCTTATAAAATTTCTTAAAATAGCATTTATAAATCCGGCAGCACTTTTTTTTCTTATGCTTTTTGCAAGGTTAACACTTTCATTAACCGCAGCGCTATCCGGAACTGAATCCATATAAACAAGCTGATAAAATCCCATTCTTAAAATTTGAAGAATATCTTTATCAATTTTTTCAATAGGCATTGACAAATATTTTTTTATTATAAAATCAAGAGTTATTTTCCTCTCAATAACTCCATAAAACAGACTGCTTGCAAACTTTTTGTCCTGTAAAGTTATATCACTTTCCAGCAAGGCTCTGTCTAAAATTATATTAGAATAACCATTATTCTCCATTTTTATTAAAAGCTTCAGAACAAAAAGTCTTGCATTATCCATCTAAAAAATCATCCCTTGCAAAAAACAGTTCCTTTTTCTATCTTATTTCCTCTTAAATATTCTGCCGTACTCATTTTTCTGCCGCCTTCTGCCTGCAATTGAAGTATTTCAACCGCATTTCCATCACCGCAAGCAATAATAAGTCTTTCGTTGTCAATAGTTTCACCCGGTTTAAAACCTTTTCCAAGGTCAGCGACAAACCTTGATTTATAAAATTTAAGTTTTTTACCCATTGCCATAGCAGTAGCGCAAGGCCAATCGGAAAGTCCTCTTATTTGATTATGAATTTCTATTGCCGGTTTTGAAAAATCAATTCCACAAAGTTCCTTTGTAAGCATAGGTGCATAAGATGAAAGACTATCATCCTGTTTTTGTGGTGTAATGTCACCAAGCTTTACACGTTCAATTGTTTCTATCAAAAGTTCCGCACCCAAAACTGAAAGTCTGTCATGAAGTTCAGAGGCAGTTTCATCCTCGCCAATCGGCGTTGATTTCTTAAGCAGCATATCTCCCGTATCAAGTCCTTCTGCCATTATCATAGTAGTAACACCGGTTTCTTTTTCACCATTCAAAACGCTCCACTGTATAGGGCCTGCGCCTCTGTATTTAGGCAAAAGAGAAGCATGAACGTTAATGCAATAAAGTTTTGGTATCTCAAGAACTTCCTTTGGCAATATCTTTCCATACGCCACAACAACAATCAATTCAGGAGAAAGTTCTTTCAGCTTTTCTATTGCTTCTTTTGCACTTTCTCCTTTTTTAAGACTTTCAGGTTGAAAAACAGGTATTTTATATGTTAAGGCAAGCTCCTTTACAGGCGGCGGAGTTAACTTATACCCCCTGCCTTTTGGTTTATCAGGTTGTGTGAAAACGGCGCAAACTTCCTCTCCGTTTTCAATTAAAGCTTTTAAGCATGGAACAGCAAAATCTGGAGTGCCCATAAAAACTATTTTCATTGCGTTCCTCCGTCTTATTATTTTTCTTCTTCTATGTCAACCATCTCATCTGCAATGTCTATAAAAAGCTTCCCATTTAAATGATCTATCTCATGAAAAGCGCAACGGCAATCATGCCCTTTCAAGTCAATTTCAAAAGTTTCTCCATGTCGGTTTTGAGCCCTTATCTTACATTTTAAAGGCCTTGTAACATATCCCCAAAGTCCTGGGCATGAAAGACAGCCTTCTATATCCCTTTGAGTCCCGCTGCTTTTTAAAATTTCAGGGTTTATAAGCTCAATGATTTTGTCTTCTTCGCCTTCTTCACCAATTAAATTTATTATAGCCACTCTCCTCAAAACTCCAACCTGAGGAGCGGCAAGGCCAGCTCCGGAAGCTTTTTTTAAAGTTTCCGCCATATCGTCAAGCAAAGCCCAAAGTTTTTCGTCAAATTTTTCAACCGGTTTACTTTTTTTTCTGAGTGTTTCGTCTTCTTTTAAAATTATTTTTCTCAAAGCCATTTTTGCACCTCAATTATAAAATATCTCCATTTATATCAATATAAACATTTACATTAGCAAATTCTTTCATTTTATAGGTAAGCATTAAAATATCGCTTATAAATTTTCTAAATTCAAAAGTATTTTTGCATTTAATTATCATTTTGTACCTGTATTTCCCATTGATTTTCTCATAAACACATTTTGATGGGCCGAGAACTTTTAATGGAAAAGATACCTTTTCTTTAATTGCTTTATTCTTTATAAGCTCTAAAAAAGTTTTTGAAGCTTTATCAGCTTTGCTGTCAACCAAAGAAGAAAATCCAACTATAAAAATATCACAAAAAGGCGGATATATAAGCGCCTTCCTTATTAAAATCTCTTCGTTGTAAAACCCGGCATAATCTTGATTTGCCGCAAGATTTAAAACATAATGACCCGGGACAAATGTTTGAAGAAACGCTCTGCCTTTTTTATCTCCGCGGCCGCTTCTGCCTACAACCTGTGTAATAAGCGAAAATGTCCTTTCATAGCTTCTAAAGTCTCCCGCAAACAATGCCCTGTCAACAGAAAGGACTCCAACCAAGGTTACATTAGGAAAATCAAGTCCCTTAGCAATCATTTGCGTGCCTATCATAATATCATATTCACCTTCGGCAAAAGCTTTAAAATTTTTTTCATATGCATACCTTGAATAAGTCGTATCGGTATCCATTCTTAAAATCCTTGCCGTTGGAAAAAGCTTTTGCACTTCATCTTCTATTTTTTGCGTTCCAAAACCCGTCATTTTTAAATGTTCCGAACCGCATTTTTTGCATGTTCCCTCAAAAGACTCACTGTGACCGCAATAATGGCAAATAAGCCTTCCGTTTATTTTATGATAGGTAAGCGGGATATTACAATTTGGGCAAAGCACAGGCTCCTTGCATTGGAGGCAGCTTACATATGTATTATAGCCTCTCCTGTTTAAAAGCAAAATGCTTTGTTCCCCATGGCTTAAATTATAATTTATCTCTTCTGCCAAAACATCGCTGAAAAATCCGGAATTTCCTTTTAAAAGTTCTTCTGACATATCAACAATGCTGACTTCCGGCAATGGCGATTGGGAATACCTCTGTGAAAGTTCAAACAGCTCATACCTTCCACTTTTGGCAAAAAAATAGCTTTCAATCGATGGTGTTGCCGATGCCATAAGCAGTACCGCATTGTGAAAAGCACAGCGTTTTTTTGCGACATCCCTTGCATGATACCTTGGCGAAGCATCTGATTTATATGTCCTTTCACCCTCCTCATCCATAATTATGAGCCCTATATTTTTAAGCGGAGCAAAAACTGCACTTCTTGTCCCAATAACAATTTGTGCATCGCCTTTTTGAATTCTCTTGTACTCATTAAGCCTTTGCGACATTGACAAATTGCTATGGATAACCGCCACTGTTTCACCAAAAAGGTTTTGGAATTTTTCAACCATTTGAGGAGTAAGTGAAATTTCAGGAATAAGCATTATTGCCTGTTTTTTTAATTTCAAAGTAAAATCAATAAGCTTTATAAAAACAGAAGTTTTTCCGCTTCCGGTAACCCCATGAAGAAGAATTCCCTTAGGCTTATTTTCTTCTATTCTTTTTGCAATTCCATCAAAAACTTTGCTTTGCTCCTCTGAAAGAAGTATATCCGAAACATTTTCTTTTATATTTGCGTTTGAAGGGAGGATAACCTCATATTCATATGATTCAAAAACTCCCTTTTTGCAAAGATTATCAACTACTGCCGCTGTCATATTGCAAAGGTAGCATATTTCCTTTACTGATGCGGAAGAATTTTGCAAAAGCAAATCTACTGCTTGCTTTTGCTTTAAGGAAAGCTTATACATATTTGGCTCATCCAAATACTTTTCCGAAAGACGAACCATTTTTATCGTTTCATCTTTTATTTTTCGTTTTACACTGCTTGTTTCCCTTATAACTCCTTTTTGCAAAAGTCCTTCAACAACAATATACTTACTTTTGTTGCCGGAAGTTTGCAGCATCGCATCAAATTCTTTTTTGCTTTTGGATTTTAAAAGAAAAGCATACAATGTTTCTTCTTCTTTTGTTAAACTCTCCTTTGGGGCACGACCCGTAAGTTCATATTTGGGGGCCAAATTAACATTTAGTCCGCTGGGGATTATTGTTTTCAAAGCCTCAAAATAAGTGCACAGCGTGGTTTCTTTAAGCCAAGAAACCATTTCCAACATCTCATCATTAACCAAAGGTTCTTCGTCAATTATTGAGAGAATAGGCTTTAAGTCCCTTGCAATATTAGAGTCATTGCTTTCAGATATATTCAAAACCAAAGCGACCCTTTTTCTGTTGCCTTTTCCAAAAGGAACAAGAACCCTTGTCCCTTTTGAAATATATTCATTAAGTTCAGCGGGCACACGATAGCTGTATAGTACATCATAACCATATGAAGTATTGCTTACAGCCACGTCAACAGTTTTTGCCATAAGGAAAAACCTATCTCCTCTCGGATAAATTACTGTTCTGGTTTTGCCGGTTTAAGCGCCTGGTCTTCAATCATCCTGCATTTTCCGCTTGCAAATTCTTCAACCGCAATTTTAACCGGTTTTTCTTCAAGTATTTGATTGTTTGCAGACAACTCATCAGCAATTTGGCGCGCTCTTTTTGCAACTGCAATAACAAGTGAATAATAGCTTTCGTTTTTTGATATAAGCTGAGATATAGCAGGTCTATGCATTGTTCAACACCTCATCAATTTTATTTAATGAACGTTTTTTAGTAAGCTTTTCAGCAACAATTATTGCATTAAGCTCATCAATAGCTTTTGTCAAATCTTCATTAACCATTATGTAGTCATAATATTTTGCAGCCTTTATTTCGTTCACAGCTTCAGCCAAACGTTTTTCTATTTTTTCTTCGCTTTCTGTACGCCTCTTTTCAAGCCTTCTTCTAAGTTCTTTAAGAGATGGAGGAAGTATGAAAATAAAAACCGCTTCAGGACAAGTTTCTTTTATCTTCATAGCTCCTTTTACTTCAATTTCAAGAATTACATCCTTTCCGCTTTCAAGCATTTCTTCAACTTGTTTTCTTGGAGTGCCATAATAATTATCACAATAAAAGGCATATTCAAGCATGCCTCCGTTTTCAATAAGCTCCATAAATTCATGTTTATCCATAAAATGATAATTTATTCCGTTAATTTCACCTTCCCTCGGAGCACGTGTTGTTGCTGAAACGGAATAATAAATATTTTCATTTTTTAAAATCTGTGAAAGAATAGTTCCTTTGCCGCAACCGGAAGGTCCGGAAACAACTATCAGCAAACCCTTATTCATCGATATTTTCCTCCTCATCAAAACGTCCGGCAACAGTTTCCGGTTGAACCGCAGAAAGAATTACATGGTCGCTGTCCATAATTATAACAGCTCTTGTCCTTCTTCCATATGTTGCGTCAATTAAAGAACCCCTGTCCTTTGCGTCCTGGACAATCCTTTTTATAGGAGCAGATTCCGGACTTACTATGGCAATAAGCCTTGCGGCGGAAATCATATTTCCGAACCCGATGTTTATAAGCTTCATTGCGCCCTCCAAATTATTCGATATTTTGAATTTGTTCCCTTATTTTTTCAATTTCGGATTTCATATCGACAACTAATTTTGTTATTTCTATGTCTTGGGATTTTGAACCAATTGTATTTGCTTCCCTGTTCATTTCCTGAACGAGAAAATCAAGCTTTCTTCCGACAGGCTCTTTTGACTCCATAAGAGCTTTAAACTGCTGCATATGGCTCTTAAGCCTTACCGTTTCCTCATCAACTGCTATTTTTTCCGCAAAAACAGCAGCTTCAAATAAAATTCTTTGCTCGTCAATATTATTGTCAGACAAAACATCTTTAAGCTTTGCAAAGAGTTTGTTTCTGTAATTTTGGACGGTTTCCGGAGAGCGGCATTCAACAAGTTCAACCATATGCCAAATCAAGTCAACGCGTTCCAATATATCAGACTTCATTTTTTCGCCCTCGGTTTCACGCATTTTAATAAATTTATCAAGGGCCTGTTCGGCAAATATTTTAACTGAAGACCAAACAAGTTCTTCATCTTCAACAATTTTTCTTACATTAAATACATCCGGAAGTCTTATCAAATGGGACAAAGATAAATCATCAACAAGTTTCAATTCCTCATTTGCACCGCGCAAAGCATCAATATAGCCTTGAGCTATAAATCGATTTATTTCAATTTGCTCATCTTTAACCTCGGTATTGTTTATTAAAACCGAAACCTCAACTTTTCCCCTTGAAATGCTTCCTTGAAGAAATGATTTTAATTTTTCTTCAAGATAGCCATACATTCTTGGAATTCTTGCTGTAAAATCATAATATCTGTTGTTTACTGAACGTATCTCAACAAGAATATCCTTTCCATTCGCATTCCCTTGAGCCCGTCCGTAACCCGTCATGCTTCTAATCACAATACAAACCTCATTTTACTCAATACTTAATAAATATTATACCATTTTATTTCTTATAAATCAACCCGAATGGCAAAATTAACAAAAGCAGCAGTACCGCAAAATACTGCTGCTTTTAAAAAACAGTCTTAATTTAAACCGGATGAACCTTATTTGCCGCATCAGAATGCTTGCCGTCAATTCCGTATTTCTTATTTCTTCTTGCTTCAAAAAACTTAGGAGCAACCTGCGGGAACTGTGCATAGCTGAGAACATCTTCTTCCTGTTCAATCCATTCAGCACATTCGGCTCTAAGCTTTTCAAGCTCAGGCTTAAGCAAATCTGCCGGTCTGCAATCAATAGGTTCTTCGTTGCCGATAATCTTTTTCCTGAATTCAGGATCAATCGGCACAGGAGTTCTTCCGTATTCGCCTCTTACAAGTCCCTTGAATTCCTTAGTTACCGTTTTGTACCTTTCGCCCATTATTACATTAAACACAGCTTGTGTTCCGACAATTTGTGAAGTTGGAGTAACAAGCGGAGGATATCCGGAATCCTTACGCACTCTCGGAACTTCTTGAAGCACCTCAACAAGCTTATCAGCTTGTCCTGCCTGCTTTAACTGCGAAAGGAGGTTTGAAAGCATTCCTCCAGGAACCTGATAAATCAACGCATTTGTATCTACCGCAAGCATTGACGGATCAAGAAGACCGGAATCAATATACTTTTTCCTAAGCTTCATAAAGTAATCTCTAATCTCATTGAGCAAAACCAAATCAAGTCCGGTATCGTATTCTGTTCCCTGCAAAGCCGCAACAATTGACTCTGTCGGAGCATGAGAAGTTCCCAAAGCAAGCGGCGACATAGCTGTATCAACGCCATCAACGCCAGCTTCAACGCCTTTCATAAGGCACATTGAAGCCAATCCGGAAGTATAGTGTGTATGAAGCTGGATAGGAATCTTAACAACAGACTTTAGATTTCTTACAAGCCTTTCGGTAGCATAAGGAGTAAGAAGAGCCGCCATGTCCTTAATGCATATTGAATCTGCGCCTTCTTCTTCTATTTGCTTTGCATAATTCATATAATACTCATCGGTAAAAACATCCCCAAGAGTATATGAAATTGCAACCTGAGCATGAGCGCCTTCTTTTTTAGCTGCTTTAATTGCAGTTTTTAAATTTCTTATATCATTTAATGCGTCAAAAATTCTTATAATATCAATACCGTTTGCAACAGTTTTTTGCACAAAATATTCAAGCACGTCATCCGCATAATGACGATAACCAAGCATATTCTGCCCTCTAAAAAGCATTTGTATCTTTGTATTGGGCATATTTTTCTTTATGGTTCTAAGTCTTTCCCAAGGATCCTCGTTAAGGAATCTAAGACATGCATCAAATGTTGCACCGCCCCAAGCCTCAACCGAATAAAACCCAACCTTATCCATCAAAGGAAGAATCGGCAGCATTTCATCAAGGCTCATTCTTGTGGCAATCAGGGACTGGTGAGCATCTCTGAGGACAGTTTCCGTAACATTTATTTTAGCCATTTAACTGACCGCCTTTCATAATTGTAAAATTAAAGAATAGTTAAAAGCAAATCGTTTGAATTTACGCTGTCGCCTTTTTTTACATTTATGGCGGCGATCTTTCCAGCCTTAGGCGCAACAATGTCATTTTCCATCTTCATTGCTTCAAGAACAAGAAGAACTTGTGCTTCACTTACAGTATCTCCAACAGAAACCTTTATATCGTTTATTGTTCCAGGCATAGGAGCTTTAACAGGAGTACCTCCTTCAACAGCGGCGGCAGGAGCAGCAGCTGGTGCGGGTGCGGGAGCCGCTGCCGGAGCAGGCGCTGCAACGGGAGCAGCTGTAGCAGCAGTTTGTGCCGGAGCAGCAGCGGAACCGGTAATTTCTTCAACAGCAACATCATAAGTTTTTCCGTTTACAGATATATTAAATCTTTTCATTTCTATTTACCACCATTCTTTAAAATTTATTCCGTTTTCCTTTAATTTAAAATCCTTAGAAAGGCATATTGCTATGCTTTTTCGGAAGTCTGCTTACCCTCTTGCCGGCAAGAACTTCAAGTGCAGAAATAAGTGAAGCTCTTGTTTCTGATGGTTCAATTATACTATTTACACAGCCTTTTTCAGCAGCATCAAATGCCGAAGCAATGGTCGAGCAGTATTCAGCAACAAGTTCTTTTCTTTTTTCAACCGTATTTTCAGCACCTTTAAGTTTGTCATGCCACAAAAATTCCACTGCGGTTTCGGGAGCAAGCGGAGTAATAATTGCATCCGGATATGCAAACACCATATCAGCATTTGCGTTTTTGCCTGCAAGTACTGTAAACGCAGGGCCATATGCTTTGCCGGATACAACAGCAATCTTTACAGTGGTTGCTTCAGCATAAGCATTTGCAAGCTTTGCGGCATCCCTTATGCTGCCGGCAAGTTCTGCCTGTGCCGACGGTTCAAATCCTTCGGTATCTACAACAGTAATTACGGGCACGGCAAAAGCATCGCAAGTTCTTACAAAACGAGCAATCTTTGAGCAATCATCCGCAGAAAGCTTGTCCGATGTTTTGTTTGTTGCGACAAATCCTACAGTAGCTCCCCCAACCGTTGCAAGAGCAGTATAAGAAGCTTTTCCAAATTCAGCAGAAAGTTCAATTACACTTCCGGCATCAGCCATTGAGGAAACAGCCGAAACAGCATCGGAAGCACCAACAAAAGCATTTTCAGAAAATTCAAACATAGGCACAGGAGAAAGGTTGTTTGCCGGAAGCATTGAAACAATCTTTCTTGCCTGTTCAATGGCAGTTTTATCATCTTCGCACACAAGACTTGCCGTTCCAGATTTTGCTGCATTTGCAGCTGTTCCAGCACCATTTGTCTCTTTTGAATCAAAAGGAGGAGTCATAAAAAACTCGCTTTCCTTTGTCATAATTACGATATCGGATGAGCATGCAACAACCGCAGCCGTTCCTGCGCAAGTTCCCGCAATAACGGAAATCTGCGGAACAACTCCTGAAATATTGTTTGTCCACATAAGCATATCGCCATATGCAGCAAGTGCGTCTGTTCCTCCATCAATAAAAGCTCCATTCGAATCATGGATGCCAACAACCGGAGCTCCGGTCTTTGCGGCAAGTTCAAGCACTTTGCAAATTTTTGCCGCATGAGCTTTACCTACCGCACCGCTTTTTACATTTTTGTCCTGAGAAAAAGCATAAACAGGATTGCCTTCAACAAAGCCATATGCGGCAATTACGCCGGTAAAGCTATCTCCCGCCTTTGCGAAAGCATCAATTTCAGTAAATACCCCGTCGTCAAAAAGATATGACAACCTTTTCCTTGCTGGAGAATCGGTTAAAGCAGCGTTTCGGAATTCAGCAAGTTTCTTGCTTTCAGAAATCATTTCAGTTCCTCCGTTCGTTTTAGGACATAATAGCCAACATTTAAACAATATCTTAG
Source organism: Oscillospiraceae bacterium (assembly GCA_029267825.1). Taxonomy (GTDB): domain Bacteria; phylum Bacillota; class Clostridia; order Oscillospirales; family Ruminococcaceae; genus JAIHAL01. The sequence continues at coordinate 26,700 of JAJUHO010000003.1, read as the reverse complement.
TTTATTATACAACTTTTCTTTTCTATTGACAAGAGTTTAACAAGAATTTTTACACTTTTTACAGCCATCCATAATACTTTCTATTGAAATAAGCCAATCACTTTCTTTTTCAATGAACCCAAGCTTTCTGAATACCGACAAATCATTTGCTTCAAACTTAGCTTTATTTATTCCAAGCATTGAGGCTTTAAAAAGTACGGCCCTGACTATGCCATCGCAAAGATACAAATCATTTCCATATTCAACATCATATATAAAAACAGCATCATTTTCTATTTTATATATTGCAAATCCTATAACGTTTCCATTATCAAAAGCTTCTACTACATTTGCATCATTTGGGATATTAAACTTTTTAAAATGGTCAAAGTAATTTTCAACATCTGCCTTTTGATGAATCTCAAGCATTTTTATCCCTCTTTACTTCCTTGCTTATTGCATTTTTTATTGCTCTTATTTCCTCTGGCGTAAGTTCCCTAAAAGCACCCGGTTTAAGCATTCCAAGCCTTATGGGGCCTATTGCCGTTCTGCGAAGTCTTGCAACTTCAAGTCCAACAGCCTCGCACATCTTTCTTATTTGCCTATTTCTGCCTTCTTTTATAACCATTTGCAAAACCACCCTGCCCGGCTCCTTTACAAGCACATTTACAGTTGCCGGAAGGGTTTTTTTGCCGTCTATCTCTACTCCTTCCGTAAGTTTTACAAGCTGTTCATCCGTTATGTCAGGCCTTACGGTTACACGATATGTTTTACTTATATGCCTGCTTGGGTGCATAATATTATTTGCAAATTCACCATCATTTGTCAAAAGCAAAAGCCCCTCCGAATTTCTGTCAAGCCTGCCAACCGGATAAACTCTTTCCTCTACTCCATCAAGCAAATCCATAACGCATTTTCTGTCAAGTTCATCAGATACGGTAGTAACATATCCTCTTGGTTTATTAAGCATCAAATATATATACTTTTTCTTTTTCTTTACAGCCAGCCTTTCATCGTCAATTGTTATTAAATCTTTTAACGATGCCTTATCTCCAAGCTTTGCCGGATGACCGTTTATTTTTACTCTGCCGGTTTCTATAAGTTCTTCTGCTTTCCTGCGTGAGCAAAAGCCGCTGTCAGCAATAATTTTCTGTATCCTTATCTTTTCCATTAAAACCTCTCACTTTTCCTTTTTTAAGATATTAAATTTTTCAAACAAATTATCCCAAAAGCCTTTCTCTTTTTGAGTTATTGCAGCATCGGCATTTTCCGAAAGAATTATCGGAATCGAAAGAACCTCTTTTCCATCAATAGAATATTTTACTCTACCAACGACTTTTCCCGCTTTTACAGGCGCATAAACAAATTTATCCAAAAAAACAACGCTTTGCACTTTTGAAAAATCATCCTCAGTAAGAGAAAGTTTCGCAGCACTTGCAAGTGAAACACCGATATTATCTTTAAGCCCACCGACAAGGCCTATTTGTGAAATTTCCGGAACCGGCAAATCGTAGTTTTTTACTATGCCGAAGCCATAATTAAGCATTTTCTGATGGTCAGTCCAATCATCAGGAGCTTTTAAAGTCACGCATATAAGGCGTACCCCGTTTCTTTCAGCCGCAGATACAAGGCATCTTCCGGCATCATCTGTAAAACCGGTTTTTACTCCTATGCACCCGTTATAATATGTCAAAAGCTTATTTGTATTTTTAAGCCATCTGTCATAAGGTGGATTTCCATAAGAAAGTTTTATGTTTTTTTGACTGCATATTGCTTCAAAATCGGGATTTTTAAGAGCCTCCCTTGCAAGAAGCGCCATATCATAAGCAGTTGAGCAATGCCCTTCGGCATCAAGCCCGGACGGAGTTACAAAATGAGTATTAAGCATTCCTATTTTTGCGGCTCGTTCATTCATCATTTCCGCAAACTTTTCAAAACTTCCTGCAATTTTTATTGCCGCAGCATTTGCCGCATCGTTCCCTGACGGAAGCAGCATCCCTATGCAAAGTGATCTTTTTGTAACGATATCTCCCTCAACAAGCCCCATTGACGAACCTTCAACCTTTATCGCCGACGAGTCAACTACAAACGGTTCATCCAAATTACCGCTTTCAAGGCAAAGCAATGCTGTCATTATTTTAGTAGTGCTTGCCATTGGACGCTTTTCATTTTCATTTTTGGCATAAAGGATTTTTCCTGTTTGAGCTTCAATCAAAACAGCCGAAGCCGCAGAAACTTCAAATCCTTGCGCCTTAATTTCAAAAGATGGAAAAAGCAAAAAAAGTAAAACCGATGCTAAAAAAACAATTATTCTCCTCATAAATATATCAACCTCAAATATATATGAAATCACGATATATTCTATGGGAGAATTTTATTTTTTATTTCTTGTCCGAAGTTTTTTCTTCTTTTTCAGCAGAATCTTTTTTGTTAAAAAGCGATGAAACCTTGTCAAACATCTCAGGCACCATATTTATAATTGCATTAGGCGTATTTGCGTTAATTGACATTTGCAAAAGTTTTACATCTCCATTTGAAACGACAAGAAAAGCTACCGGCTGAATAGAAATTCCGGCTCCGCCTCCTCCGCCAAACAAATCCTTTGCAGTTTTTGCAGGAAGATCCGACCCTCCGGATGCAAATCCAAATGATACTTTTGAAACAGGAATAATTACAGTTCCGTCAGAAAGCGTCATTGGATCACCAATTATCGTATCAACATCAACCATTTCTCTTATTTTTTCCATAGTTGTTTTAATAAGTCCTTCAATAGGATGCTCCATTTACCTCAGCCCTTTCAATATTTTTTGCTTTATCATTCTTTTCGTTTTCTTTTTTATACTTTTTAGCATTTGCCAAATAATGAAAATAAATGCTTCCCGCAGCAAGAATAGCAGTTATCGGCCTTAATTTTATTCGGCAGCTTCCATCATAATTACTTTGCGAGCTGTTAAACCTGCAAATTATATTTATTTTTTCTATTGAAACAGTAAAAAATGTCCTCAAAAAAGAAATAACATTAAAAACTGCCGTATTTACAATACCATAATTGATTGCGGCATTGTAAGCATCCTCATCGGCAACGGCAAAATCAAGGTTTATATCACAAATGCGGATCCCTTTAACAAGCCTTCTCAAACCTTTTTTTGAAGATTCAAGTATGACTTTCACTACTTCAATTTTTTCAAATAAATCATTTTTAGTCTTTTCTTTTTTCTGTTTTGTTTTTTTATTATTGGAATCTTCTTTTTTGTCTATATCTTTTTCAATTGCTTCTACTGTTTTTTTAGAAGATTTTATTCCTGAACTTACAGCCTCTTTTGGAGAAACCTCAGCTTCAGGCGATTTAAGTTTTTCTTCCCCATCCGGCTTTTTTTTAGGCGGATAAACAGTAAATCCCATATACTTTACTTTTATTTCAAAAACCGCACTTAAATATTTTATTTCGGCGACTATCGGACAATTCAGCAAGACCGCAAAAAACAACAAGATTCCGCCGATTATCCACAAGGCTACCATACCCGTCACCCTGCCTAAACAGTTATTTCATCAAAGCTTACCTGTTCCGCACGGTCAGGCAAAGCTGGCAAATCATCCAAAGAAGAAAGCTTAAAGCACCTTAAAAAGTTATCTGTAGTCCTATACGCAATAGGCCTTCCCGGCACATCAAGTCTGCCCGCCTCTTCAAGCAAGTTTTTTTCAATAAGGGAATTAACTATTCCGGAGCTGTCAACTCCCCTAACATGTTCAATAAAACTTTTTGTTACAGGCTGATTATAAGCAACTATCGTAAGAACTTCCAAAGCTGCCGAAGAAAGCGGAGTCGAACGTTTTGTTTCAAGCGCACTCCTTATATAATCGGCATACTCACTCCTCGTAGCAAGCTGATAAGAATTGTTGAGCTTTATTATCACAAGTGCACTCTTGCTTTCCTCATAACGGTCTGAAAGGATTTTTATAAGCTTAGGTACTGTTTCCTGTTCAACGCCGCTTGCAAAGGAAAGCTTTTCAATTTCAACAGGATCACCGCTTGCAAAAAGTATTGCCTCAATTATTGAAATTTTTTCATCCAACTGCATATTCAAACCTCCGAAAGAACATGGCGCTTTTCTTTAAGCGGTCCGCAAAAAGATATTTCACTATTGTCATCGCTTATCAAAATCCTGCCGGACTTTGTCAGTTCAAGTATGGCAAGAAATGTCGCCACACGTTCCGAACGTTCTTTCATATCTTCAAAAATCCCGTCAAGCCTAACCGTTCCAAAAGTATAAAGTTTTTTTAAAACATAAAGAATTTTAGAAGCAACTGAAACCACCTTTTTAGAAACAATTGGTTCAAAAGAATTAACGGCAGTTTCATTTTTCCACGAATACTTTAAATTTGCATTTTTATAAGCTTCAAGCAATAAATTTTTATCATGCACCAGCCTATAAGTATTATCAATTTCAATTTTCAATGGAGTTCTTACAAAAACACTTCCGCCGTTATATCTTTCTCCTAAAATCAAAGCCGCCTTTTTACAAAGCGAATACTCAACAAGTCTTCCTTCAAGTTCCTTTTTAAGCTGTTCAGCCTCTTCATGAGATGGAAGAAGCGAAACAGTCTTTATATAAATAAGCCTTGCCGCCATTTCAAGAAATTCGCCGGCTATTTCCATATCCTGTTCTGCCATTTGATCGATATATTCCATATACTGTTCCAAAAGCGAAACAATAGGTATATCATTTATATTAAGCTTATGCTTTGAAATAAGATACAAAAGCAGATCAAGCGGTCCCTCAAATTTTTCAAGCTTAAACGAAAGCTCGGCCATTGTTAAACAACCCTCATTATTATGTCAACAAATCCGGTAAGAAAATCAAGCCCAATTATTACTATCGAGCGTAAAAATCCCAGCAAAGGATTAAGTATTCCTGAAAACATTATAAATATAAGTGCTATAAAAATATACTGTTCATACTGCATTATACGAAAATAAATCCTATCCGGAAGCACTGCATTTAAAACCTTTGAACCATCAAGCGGTGGTATAGGCAAAAGATTGAAAACGGCAAGTCCTACATTAAGCAGGATAATGTAATAAAACATATAAGAAACATAGTATAATGCACCGCTTTGGCTTGCCGGAAGATAAGACAAAAATTTATATACCACCATTGACAAAAAGCCAAGAAAAACATTTGACATAGGTCCTGCAAGTGATGATAACACAGTCCCAAGTTTTCTGTTTCGGAAATTATTGGGGTTTATTACCACTGGTCTTGCCCAGCCAAAACCTGTTAGAAGCATGCAAAGCGTACCAAAGAGATCCAAATGAACAAATGGATTTAAAGATATTCTTCCTTGATATTTTGCTGTTGGATCTCCAAGCTTATCAGCAGCCCAAGCATGGGCACACTCATGTACAGGAAGAGCGGTAAAAAGTACAAGCGCCCTTATTAAAACCTTAAAAATATTATCAAAACCAAATACTCCCATCAATATACCTCGCCCAAAATATTATGTTTTTAATTATACTTTAATTTGGATAAAACTTCAACAGTATTTTTAAAAATTCTTTTTCACTCAACGTTAATTAGATAATGATATGCAAAATTCAACCATTGACAAAATTTGCTCCTATTATTATAGTTTATATTATAATATTTTAATGTTATACGGAGGAAAACATGAACAAACCTAAAAAAATCAAGCCCATTCAAAAGATTGCAGCAACTTTTGCTGTTTTTATAGTCCTTTTATCAGTAATTTTTATAATTTATGTTTCTGATTATTATCATGCGGACCAAACCGCAATAGAAGCGGTAAAAATGAATAATAATGTGGAAATATCAAGCTCAAATGGAGCACTTATTTTTGATCCCGGGGATACTGACACAGCTTTAATATTTTATCCGGGCGGAAAAGTTGAATATACAGCTTATGAACCACTTATGATTAAAATTGCAAAAAAAGGCATACTTTGCATCTTGCCTGAAATGCCGTTTAATTTGGCAGTATTTAATCCGTCTGCCGCCGATAAGCATATCTCTGAATTCAACGAAATTAAACATTGGTACATAGGAGGGCACTCGCTCGGTGGAAGCATGGCGGCAAGTTATGCTTCAAAAAGCAGTGAAAAAATCGACGGTCTGATTTTGCTTGCATCGTATTCTACCGCCGACATATCATCCAAAAATATAAAAGTACTTAGCTTATATGGAAGCAATGACCATGTATTAAACATGGATTCTTATCAAAAAAATAAAGCTAATCTTCCTTCTGATTTTACAGAAATAATCCTTAATGGAGGAAATCATGCAGGATTTGGATGCTATGGTTCCCAAAACGGTGATGGAGAAGCAGAAATTGCTCCCGAACAGCAGCAATCCGATACTGCAAACGCCGTTGCCGAATTTTGCTTTAAAAAATAAAAAACAAAAGCTTCCGGTTTTGTTTTGACCGGAAGCTTTTTATTTTAAACTTTATTTATCCTTTTCTGCGGGGAAAATTTTATCAAGAGCAATAACGCAAAGCATTATTATTCCTATTACTATAAATATTCCAAGCATGCCCCAGCCAAGTATAGGCAGTGACATTAAAAAATTTTCAATGTTAAACATAATTATTCCGCCTTTCCAGAATTATCTTATGGCATTGCTTACCAAAGTGATTACAAGACCACCGGCGATAACCGAAGCAACCTGTCCTGAAACATTTGCACCAACTGCATGCATAAGGAGAAAATTCTGTGGATCTTCTTTAAGCCCCATTTTATTTATAACTCTTGCAGACATAGGGAATGCGGAAATGCCGCAGGCACCAACCATAGGGTTAACCTTATTTTTAACAAAAAGATTAAGGAATTTTGCAAACATTACCCCGCCAACTGTATCAAACACAAAAGCAACCAAACCAAGAGCTATAATCATAAGGGTTTGAACGTTAAGGAATGATTCATATTGCATTTTTGTAGCAATAGTAAGCCCAAGAACAAGGGTTATAAGGTTTGCAAGAGCATTTTGCGCCGTTTCCGAAAGACTTTTAAGCACTCCACATTCACGAATAAGATTTCCAAACATAAGAAATCCTACAAGTGCAACTGACTTAGGAGCAATCATTCCCGCAATTATAGTAATTATTATCGGGAAAAGTATTTTTGTAGTCTTTGAAATTTCCTTTTGGCTATAAGGCATTCTTATCATACGCTCTTTTTTAGTTGTTATAAGTTTTATAACAGGCGGCTGAACAATAGGCACAAGCGCCATATACGAATAAGCCGCAACCACTATTGCGCCGGTATAATTTGAATTAAAGTAGTTTGAAACAAATATTGAAGTCGGACCGTCAGCCGCTCCGATAATTGCTATTGATGCAGCGTCTTTAAGGTCAAAGCCCAAAAGGCTTGCCACAATAAGCGTAAAGAATATTCCAAACTGGGCAGCAGCACCAAAAAGGAACATTTTCGGATTTGAAAGAAGCGGAGTAAAATCAATCATGGCTCCGATTCCTATGAACAAAAGAAGCGGGAAAAGCTCGTTTGCAATTCCGGCGCCAAACAAAGTATCAATCGGCCCGTATTCCCATTCTCCCGTAACTTTATCAAAGACATTTACAGCTCCTGAAAGCGGAAGGTTTACAAGTATAGCTCCAAAGCCCATTGGCAAAAGCAAGGACGGCTCCATTTCTTTTTTAATGGCAAGATAAATGAGAATTCCTCCTATCAGCCACATAACAGCCATTTGCCAGTGGAATTCAAAAATATTGCTGAACAAAGCTTCCATTAGATCACAATCCTATCCTTTCAACTTTTTTATTTATAAAAAAGACTTTTACAATTTGCAAAAGTCTTAAAAATAAAAATTATTCCTTGCTTTGCCTTGTGTCACCATTCCCCTCTTTTGCTTTAAGTCTTTTATCAACAAAATCAGAAGTTAAAACATATATTATTGACATTGCAGGCACAGCCAAAACCATTCCTGCAACACCAAACAAGCCTCCACCTATTATAATTGCAACCATTATCCATATTGGCGAAAGCCCGACTGATGCTCCAACTACCCTTGGATAAATCAAATTTGAATCTATTTGCTGAAGTACTATAACAAAAACAACAAACCATATAGCCTTTATCGGGTCTACCAAAAGCAAAATAAAGGCCCCGGGTATTGTTCCTATAATAGGCCCAAAAATAGGTATTATATTAGTAATACCTATAATAACGCTTATAAGCATCGCATACGGAAACCGTAATATAGTCATGCCAATAAAACAAAGTATTCCTAAAATAAAAGCCTCTGTCAGCTGTCCGTTTATAAAATTTGAAAAAGTATCCGCGACAAGCCGATAAATCCAAGCAAGTTTCTTGTAATTTTTTTCTGAAAGCAAGGAACGAAACAACATTCCTGTTTGTCTTTTTAATTTGTTTTTCCCTGCAAGGACATATATTGAAAAAACAAGCCCAACAAAGACATCCGCCACACCTGAAATTATATTTTTTGTGACATCAAGCGCAGTTGTAAGCATTTCAGGAAGTTTTCCTACAAAACTTTCCAACCATTTATAAAGCTTATTCATTATGTCAAAATCTTCAAGCCAATTTAAATTAAGGCCAACAGTATACTTATCCCAAAACTTTTGAAAATTTGAATAATAGCTATCAAAGCTGTCGGCAAAAAACTTTATGCTTGAAATGAGTTGAGGAACAATAAATCCTATTATTCCGCCAACAATTAAAAACAACAAAAAATATACGGTAACAAGCGAAAGGGCATTCCAATTTCTTGATTTTCCGCTTTTGGAAAAGGATTTTCTTTTATTTAAATTTCGGCAATAAAAAGCCTCAATTTTCATAAAAGGTTTATTAAGCACAAATGCAATAAACCCTCCCACAATAAGCGGACGCATTATCATGAAAAGCTTTGAGGCAAATGCGGCAAAAATTTCGTTTTTCCAAAGAAAAAAGACCATAAGAATTGCAATTGCCGCACATACAACAAAATATTTTAAAAAAACTTTAAATTGCTTATTGTCCATAATGCTCCTTTTTTAAGACACAAAAAATATAATACTACAAATGCCAACTCATTGCAAGGAAATATTTTTAATATTTCTTTAAATTTAACCCAATTTCCCTATTGCATTTATTTTTACAATGTACTTAAATTTAACCTATAAACTCAAACCTTTTCTTTTTGTTGCCAAAATCATCGACATCGCCTATAAACATTTCCAAAGGCCGTATCCATACATTTCCCTGTCCTGCTATTTCCTTATAAACAACCATTTCTTCAAGTGTTTCGGTATGCTTTCCGACCTCAATTACAATATAATCTCCACCCTTAAAATGATGGTATTTGCCTCCAATCACAACCCCTCTTTTTTCCGGCAGAGGATGTGGCTGGGATACACATTCATCAAGCAATATCATTGATGAATACGGCGGCATTTCAATTTCAACCATTCCATTTGAAGCATTATAAATTCTTCCGCCAAGCTTGTCGCAAACGGAAGTACCATTTATTTTAAAGCTTATAGTATAAGGATTATCAGCCAAATTAAAAGCACAATAAAATACCTGTTCAGCACAGCATCGCTTAAAAACAAACTGTTCGTTTTTCACCAGCACCTGTTCATATTTTCCGCATTGAAGTGCCGGAGAGTCTTCACGTATTCGCCCAAGCAGTCTTATATGTTCAAGCAGCTTTTCGTTTGGATTTTCAATACCTCCAAGATTAAGGTTCGGACGCAGGGCAGTGTCCGAACTTTTATCTCTTTCTCCTCGTATTCCCCATTCACTTCCGTAATATATCGATGGCACCCCGGGCATAGTATACAGCAAAGTATATACGTTATAAATATGTTCCGGATTTTTCAGCATTGATGCAACTCTGTTTACATCATGATTGTCAACAAAATTATAAAGCAAAATTCCCTTATAAAGGCCTTCTGTTCCAAACTGCCTGTTTAAAGAATATGCTATCTCAAAATAATTCTTGTCATTATGTGATGAGTAAATACCCTTATGGCACTCATAATTTGTAACACTATCAAGCATATCCGGATTTGCCCATCTTCTATAATCACCATGAATAATTTCTCCCACAAGCCAAAAGTCCGGATTAAGTTTTTTGGAAAAGCCCCTCAAATTTTTAAAAAATTCAGGTGCAATGCAATCCGCAGCATCCAACCTCAAACCATCTATACCAAATTCCTCAATCCACATTTTTACGCATGAAAATAGGTAGCTTTCAACTTCCGGATTTTTGACATTAAGTTTAACAAGGCTGTAATGTCCATTCCAGCCTTCATAAGAAAACGGGTCACCATAAGGACTTGTTTGACTGAAATTTATTCCGCAAAACCAATCCTTATATTTTGACATGTTTTCATTTTCACACAAATCTTTAAATGCCCAAAAATCCCGTCCGACATGATTAAATACACCGTCCAGGATTACCCTTATCCCATTTGCATGAAGCATATCACATACTTTTTTAAAGCTTTCATTCGTACCAAGGCGCTTATCTATTTTCATATAATCTACAGTATCATAGCCATGCACCATGGATTCGAAAACTGGTCCCAAATAAACGGCATTGATGTTCATGGATTTTAAATGAGGTATCCATTCTATAACTTTTTCAATGCGATTTGCCGCAGCACTTCCGGCATTTATCAAAGGTGCGCCGCAAAATCCAAGAGGATAAATATGGTAAAAAATAGCTTTTTCAACCCAGCCGCCCATATCAATCATTTCCCTTTACTAATTTTTTTATCTTATCAAAACTTTCCGGACTTATTACATGTTCTATTTTGCAAGCATCCTTGTCGGCTATTTCTTTTGAAACTCCAAGCACCTTTTCAAAATATTCTGAAATTATACGGTGTCTTTCATAAATTTCGTTTGCTTTTGCAAGGCCCTTTTCCGTAAGCTTAATTTGACCGCTTCTTTCCATTGTTATATATTCTGATTTTTTAAGAATGCTCATTGCCCTGCTTATGCTTGGCTTTGTAAAACCAAGTTCCGTTGCAATATCAATTGAACGAACATATCCGTTTTTATTTTGGAGCACCAATATGGTTTCAAGATAATTTTCCCCGGATTCATGAATTCCCAAAACAAGACACCCCTACTTCTTTTAATGCTTTATTTTAACATATTTATTAAAAGATATCAAGTTTTTCAAGCAATTTCAAGGGGGTTTCTAAAACAAATCCTGATAAAACAATAATTCCCGCAGCATTTAAACTGCGGGAATTCCTTTTTCATATTTTCTCTGCTATAAGTGCACCCATTTCAGTACATGAAACAAGCTTTTTGCCATCCGACATGATATCCCCCGTACGGAAGCCTTCATCAAGAACAGCATTTACTGCATTTTCAATAGCATCTGCTTCTTTTGCCATATCAAAAGAATAACGCAACATCATTGCAGCCGAAAGGATTGTTGCTATCGGATTTGCTTTATTCTGGCCGGCTATATCAGGAGCAGAACCATGAATAGGCTCATAAAGTCCAAGTGTGCCCTCGCCAAGCGATGCAGAGGGAATCATTCCAAGCGAACCGGTAATCATGCTTGCCTCATCGGAAAGAATATCTCCAAAAAGATTTTCAGTAACCATTACATCAAACTGTCCGGGATTTCTTACAAGCTGCATTGCGCAGTTGTCAACAAGTATATCATAATATTCAATTTCAGGATATTCTTCCCTAACCTTGTGTACTACTTCTCTCCAAAGTCTTGAGCTGTCAAGCACATTTGCCTTATCAACTGAATGAACCTTGCCCCTGCGCTTTTTTGCCATTTCAAAAGCAACCCTTGCTATCCTCTCAATCTCAAAATCACTGTAAGCCATTGTATCATAAGCAGTTTTTACGCCTTTTTCATCAATATAAGTATCTCTTTTGCCAAAATAAGCACCGCCTATGAGTTCCCTGACAATTACAAGGTCAAGGCCGGCATTGGTAATTTCCTCTTTAAGAGGGCATGCTGATGCAAGCGATGGAAAAAGCTTTGCAGGACGTATATTTGCAAAAAGTTTAAGTGCGCCCCTTATTCCAAGAAGCCCTGCTTCCGGACGAAGTTTTCCGGGCAGTGTATCCCATTTTGGCCCTCCGACCGCACCCAAAAGCACGCTGTCTGATTTAAGGCATACATCAACCGTTTCCTGCGGAAGCGGAACTCCGGTTGCATCTATTGCACATCCGCCCATAAGAACATCTGTATAATTAAATTTATGCCCAAATTTTTCTCCAACCTTGTCAAGAACCAATTGTGCCTGAGCGACTATTTCGGGACCTATTCCGTCGCCTTTTATAACCGCTATATTTTTTACCATAATGGCATCTCCCTGCAAAATTATTTTTTAAGCGAATTTAAAAGTCCGCCAGCATTGATTATTTCCTTGATAAATTCCGGAAAAGGCTGTGCCTGATAAGTTTCATTTTTTGTTTTATTTGTGATAACTCCGGTATCAAAATCTATCTCCACCTGGTCGCCGTCATCAATCTTTTTCGCAGCCTCATCGCATTCAAGAATCGGAAGAGCTGTATTTATTGCATTTCTATAAAAAATCCTTGCAAAAGTGGAAGCAATTACGCAGGAAATTCCACTTGCCTTAATTGCAATAGGAGCATGTTCTCTTGAAGAACCGCAGCCAAAGTTCATATTTGCAACAATTATATCCCCCTCTTTAACTTTTTTTACAAAATCAGGGTCTATATCCTCCATGCAGTGAGCAGCAAGTTCTTTATGGTCGGTCGTATTCAAATATCTTGCAGGAATTATTACGTCCGTATCAACGTTATCCCCGTATTTATGCACTGTTCCAAACGCTTTCATGCTTTTATCCTCCCAATTATTACAATACTTCGCTTACATCGGAAATTTTTCCTGTAATTGCACTTGCAGCGGCAATTGCTGGTGAAGCAAGGTATACTTCGCTCTCCGGATGTCCCATTCTTCCGACGAAATTGCGGTTTGTCGTTGCGACAGCCCTTTCTCCCGCCGCAAGTATGCCCATATGCCCTCCAAGGCAAGGCCCGCAGGTAGGAGTTGAAACCGCACAGCCGGCATTTATGAATATTTCAAGCAAACCTTCTTTCATTGCTTGCATATATATCTTTTGAGTTGCCGGAATAACAATGCAGCGTACGTTTTTTGCAACGTGCTTGCCTTTAAGAATTTTTGCGGCAACCTGCAAATCCTCCATCCTACCGTTTGTGCATGAGCCTATAACAACCTGATCAATTTTTACTTCGCCAACTTCATCAATAGTCCTTGTGTTTTCAGGAAGATGAGGAAATGCAACCGTAGATTTAATTTTGCTCAAATCAATATCATATACGGCGTCATATTTTGCATCCGCATCAGGCTCATAAACCTTATATTCCCTGTTTACCTTATCTGAAACATAAGCTTTTGTAATTTCATCAACTATAAAAATCCCGTTCTTTGCACCGGCCTCAATTGCCATATTTGCCATTGCAAGCCTATCGTCCATTGAAAGATTCTTTATCCCGTCGCCTACAAATTCCATAGACTTGTAAAGCGCTCCATCAACGCCAATCATACCGATGATGTGAAGAATTACATCTTTTCCGCTTACCCATTCGTTAAGTTTTCCTGTAATATTGAATTTAATTGCCGACGGAACCTTAAACCAAGCCTCGCCGGTTGCCATTCCAGCCGCCATATCAGTTGAGCCCACTCCGGTTGAAAATGCTCCAAGTGCACCGTATGTGCAGGTATGGCTGTCCGCACCTATTACAAGTTCTCCGGGAGCGACAAGCCCTTTTTCCGGCAAAAGCGCATGCTCAATACCCATATCTCCGACATCAAAATAATTTACAATTCCCTTTTCATTTGCAAAATCGCGACAAAGCTTGCACTGTCCGGCAGCCTTTATATCTTTGTTAGGAGTAAAATGGTCCATAACCATAGAGATTTTAGTTTTATCAAAAACAGTATTAAATCCAGCTTTTTGAAATTCCTTTATCGCAACCGGGGTAGTAACGTCATTTCCAAGCACCATATCAAGTTTGCATTTTATAAGCTGTCCTGCCTCAACCTTTTCAAGACCGGCATGAGCGGCAAGAATTTTTTGCGTCATTGTCATACCCATATTAAACATCTCCTTTTCCGTTTTTTCTATATTGAAATTATACCACCTTTTATGATATAATTCAAATACATATTAATCATATTTAGTATAACTTTAAGTTATATAGTGAGGTTATTGCAATGGAGCAAAATTTAAACCAATATAGAATTTTTTATACAGTAGCAAAATCGGGCAGCATTTCACGTGCATCGCAAATGCTTTATATAAGCCAGCCTGCCGTAAGCAAAGCCATTTTTAAGCTTGAAGAAGAACTTGGAACAAAACTTTTTAACAGGAGTTCAAGGGGCGTATCTCTAACCTTTGAAGGGAAAATACTCTTTGAGCACATACAAACCGCTTTTGAAGCAATAAATGCCGGAGAGGAAAAAATACGGCTGATAAATTCGCTTGAAATAGGACATTTAAGAATTGGAGCCAGCGCGACCTTTTGCAAATATCTCTTGCTGCCATTTTTAAAAGGATTTATAAAAGAGCACCCGCACATAAAAATAACAATTGAAAGCCAATCTACCTCACACACGTTAAAACTTCTTCAAGATGGAAAAATAGACATAGCTTTGGTTGTGCGTACCGACAATTTTAAAAATCTCGAATTTTATTCCTTAGGGCAATTTCAGGATATTTTTGCGGCCACAGGAGATTATTTGCAAAATTTAAATTTAAGGGGAGAAAGCAATAGCCTTTCAAAAGAAGAATTTGAAATCCAGCTTTTTAAAAATGCAAATATAATGCTGCTTGATGAAGAAAATATAACAAGGCTTTATGTAAACAATTATTTCCGAATGAACAACATAGAAGTAAACCACATTCTTGAAGTAAACAACATGGACCTCTTGATTGAATTTGCCCGAATCAGTCTTGGAGTTGCCTGCGTTATAAAAGAGTTTGTTTCCGCAGACCTAAAAAGCGGTAAACTTTTGGAAATTCCGCTCTCAAAACCTTTATCAAAACGTACCGCCGGATTTGCATATCTAAAAAACGCTCCATTTACAGATTCAATGAAAAGCTTTATGGATTATGTTAAAAAAGCAAAATAAAATTATTTTTTAAGCCGCCGTTTTTGGCGGCGGCTTTTAATAAACCTATTTTGTATAATCGCTTGCAAGGAATTTATAATATTTTTCCGGCACGAAATAACCTTGCGCATGATGGCACACAGGGCACTGCATAGGAGCTTCCTTTCCTTTATGGATATGCCCGCAATTTAGGCACAGCCAGCAAATCTCTCCGTCCGCTTTAAAAATACGGTTTTGCTCAACAAGTTCCCCAAAAGCGCCAAATCTATTTCCGTGAGAATTTTCAATCTGCGCTATTTTTTCAAAAGCATCCGCAATCGGCGCAAAGCCTTCGTCTTTTGCAACCCTTGCAAATTCAGGGTAAATAACGCTGCTTTCCTGATATTCGTGATGCTGGGCATCCCTTAACAGCTTTGCCAAGTCCTCATAATTTCCCACAGGATAGCCCGTATTTATATTTATTGAACCCCCGTTCATTTCCTTTAAAAAATTATAAAAAATTTCCGCATGTTCTTTTTCCTGATGTGCAGTAAAATCAAAAATCTGCTGAATTATATACATATTTTGCTTTTTTGCAACAGATGCTGCAAAAGTATAACGGTTTCTTGCCTGGCTTTCTCCGGCAAATGCTTTCATAAGGTTTTCTTTTGTTGCACTTTGAGCAAGGTTCATAAAAAATCCCCCCAGATATTTTTAAATATATTATGGGAGGATTTTTTATGATTTATCCCCATTTTCTTACTCCTAAAATATGGATAAATCTTATTTTGCTGTAAGAATACGATGACAGCGGACGATTTCTGCTGTCATAGGTATGCGCAGAAACATAAATTTCACCGTTTTCAATTTTGTCTATTATGGCTGAATGCCCAAATTCTTCTCCCTCTATCGCCATTTGCACTATATCTCCGGGAAGAACTTTGCTCCTGTCGGTTTCAATCCCAAAAGGCCCGGCTCCTTTGTTTGAAGTAAGAAATTTATGCAAATATTTTACGCTGCTCCATGCCGGAGCCCGGTCATTTAACGAATTATAATACCAACCGGTTTGCGGCGTATAGTTCATCACCTTTGCTCCGCTGTAAAGGCTTTGCGAAACAAAATTTGTGCAATCTCCACCTATACTGTCAAAATCATAATAACGCGGATTTCTTGAAAAAGCCCATTTCAAGGCATAATCCACCGCTGCAGTGCGGTTATATTCAATAATTTTTAATGCTGCATGAGAAAAATCCATGGGAACATATCCTTTTTTAAATATATTCCCATTATATGTATTAAGACTATTTTTGCTCTTCGCCTATTAGATTATGGGAAGTCCATTTTTCGCCCTTAAACCTGAACATAAATACCGCTCCGCGTATGCCCCATTCCAACATCATTGCAAACCAAACTCCAATTATGCCAAAACCTAAAACAATGCCAAGAATATATCCAAGCACCACTCTAAAGAGCCACATTGAAAACATTGAAACAATCGAAGTAAAATTTGCATCTCCAGCCGCTCTCAAAGCAGACGGGCATATAAAGCTTATTGACCACAGCAAAGGTGAAGCTATTCCCATTGCAACCATTATAAAAAAGATTGTTCCAACAATCTCTTCCGGCGGAGAAAACATTTTTATTAAAACCGGGAAAAAAGGCAAAACCAATAAATCTCCTATAACCAAACTAATTGACCCCATGGCTATAAATGATTTTACAAACTTTCTTGCGTCTTTAACATTATGTCTTCCCATACACTGCCCTACTACGGTTATTACCGCAAGGCTCATTGAACCTGCCCCTATTTGCATAAATCCTGAAAGAGATGAACATATTGCATTTACGGTCAATGCAAGCGTGCCTATTTGAACTATAAAAGTCTGCGTCAAAAGCTTTCCGCCATTGAAAAACATCTGCTCCGCAGCAAATGGAAGTCCTACAAGCAGCATTCTTTTCTGTACTGAAAAATCTATTCTAAAAATATCATTTAAATTGATGTTAAGTATATGCCCAAGTCTTACAATATAAAACAATGAACAAATCATGCCGAGAGTCCTTGCAAGTATGATGGAAACTGCCATTCCCCATACTCCCATATGCAAGAAGTTAATAAAAATCAAGTTAAAAAAGAAATAAGAAAAATTGGTTATCATTGAAAGCATCAACGAAGATTTTGTATCCGAAGCTCCTCTTAACGAACAAATTGACGCTTCAAAAACAGCAAATGCAGGATATGAAATACAGCTTCCTATTAAAAAAATCCTTGCATTGTCAAAAACCGCTTTTTCCGCTTTTCCAAAAAGGAATGACAATACGGCATTATGGAAAATTATTATAAGTCCGCCAATCAGCAATGCTAAAAAGGTAGTTGCGGCAATAGCTCCCGCCGCGGAGCGTGAAACCATTTTCTCATCGCCATTTCCTTTATACTGTGCAACAATTACTGTTCCGCCAGTTGCAACTGCAACAAAAACATTAAGCAAGAACATATTTATGGAATCAACCATATTAACCGCACTTACCGCCTCAACTCCGGCGGAACTTATCATTGCCGTATTAAAAAAATTCATGCATACAATAAAAGCCTGATCCACAAAAATCGGTATTATTATTGCTATTACTTTATGATAATCTATCGATTCTCCCGAAAAATATTTTTCAAGTAAATATAAAAGCTTTTTTTTGATAACAAACACCCTTTATGAAATAATGTCACTTAAATATAATATCACTAAAAAAATAACAAACTAACAAAATTCAATGTACAAAATTTATACTTTTTTCTTTTTAAGCTTTTTTGAAATTGAAGAAAAAAGCCTGAAAACTGAAGTAACGGCAAACACTCCAAGCGCAATTGAACCGGCTATACTTAAAGCATACATAAAAAGTCCAAGGAACAAATCCGCTTTTCCTTCAATAAAATACACCATTGTGCGGTATATATCCCCTCCGGGGACAAGTGGAATTATAGATACAACAAGATAAACAACTGCCGGAGATTTTGTCAGCCTGGCACAAATTTCCGAATATGCCGAAACAGCAGCGGCACCAAGAAAATATTGAGGGATATCATTCTCAAACTGCCCCGAAAAAAGCAAATATACCACCCAAGCAAGAAGGCCTCCCAAAGCAGACAGAACAAGCTTTTTCCCTCTTAAATTAAACTCAATGGAAAAGGCTATCGACGATACGGCAATGCAAATGCATTGCACAACGGAAGTATTTATAAAATTCATAAAATATCCTTTTCAAGCAATGAAATCTTTTAAAAACATCAAATTAACGGCAACTCCTATTGCTATTCCGGCAGCAGTTAAAATTGCCTCTGCAAGGCGTGAAAGACCCGTCATAAGGTCGCCGGCAATAAAATCTCTCATGCAATTTGTTATCGTTATTCCGGGAACAAGAGTCATCAGTGCACCTATTGTGACCTTATCCATATTGTCGGCAAATTGAAAATACGCAGAAAAAATTGCAAAAAACGAAGCAAATGCGCTGCATATAACAATGGTAAAAAATTCATTTGCATCAATTTTTTCAAAAAATATTTGGATTAACTTTATTCCCGCCGCAGCTATCATGGCACAAGCGGCATCTCTTAATGTTCCTCCGAAAAAAATAGCAAAGCTTACTCCAATTACAGCATACACAATCAACAACGTTGGGTTTGAATAAACCTTCCTGCCCAAAATTTCTTTAAATTTTAATGAAGCAGAATCAATATCGGGAGTTTCTTTGCAAATATTCCTGACAAGATTATTTAATGCATCTATTTTATCAAGGTTTGTTTGATGTCTTAAAACCCTTCTTGTTTTTGTCACTGGTTTTCCGTCTTGGCAACAAAGTGTGACAACTATGCTGCCCGGTATTACATAAACATCCGCATTTTCCCTTCCGTATGCATTAAGCATCCTGCGTATGCTTTCTTCCACACGATATACTTCCGCGCCATGAACAAGCATAAAAAAGCCTATATCGGTTGAAAGGTTTAAAAGTTCATAATCCTCCATAGCCCCTCCAAATTCATTCCTTTGCTTTTAAATACTCTACAAACTGTTTTGCCGCACGCGGTGAACGTCCTCCTTTCCTCAATGCAAAAGCTTCCGCTTCGGCAAAAAGTTTTTCTTTTTCCATATTTACCTCATATTGTTTTGCCAGCTTTGAAACAATTTCAAGATAAAGTTCTTTA
Source organism: Oscillospiraceae bacterium (assembly GCA_029267825.1). Taxonomy (GTDB): domain Bacteria; phylum Bacillota; class Clostridia; order Oscillospirales; family Ruminococcaceae; genus JAIHAL01. The sequence goes on along the minus strand of JAJUHO010000003.1, from coordinate 7,428 downwards.
TCAGGTTTTGAAAAATTGATTGCAAGTCCAAACCTTGCCGAAAGCGACACAAGTTCTTCTATGGTATCGTTTATATGTATGTCGTCGCCGTTTCTGTCCGAAAAGCTTTCCTTGACTAAATGTCTGCGGTTGCTTGTGGCATATATTGCAACATTTGGCGTTTTAGCCGAAACCGAACCCTCCAGCACAGCTTTAAGTGCTCCAAAATCATCATCATCTTTTGAAAAAGATAAATCGTCAATAAACAATATAAACTTTAAAGGATTTTTGCCAAGAGTATCAATCAATGCAGGCAATTCCTTCAACTGTTTTTTGGAAATTTCAACAAGGCGAAGCCCCCTGTCTTTAAATTCATTTACAACCGCCTTTACAGATGAAGATTTCCCTGTTCCTGCATCGCCATACAAAAGCACATTTGCGGCAGGTTTGTTTTCAAGCAGAGCTATTGTGTTGTCAATAAGCTTTTGTCTTTCAAGTGCATATCCACCAAGCTGTGAAAGCCTTATAGCATCAGGAGATTTTACCGGCAAAAGATTTTTGCCATCGAAAATAAAAGCATAATATTTTGCAAAAATCCCATACCCGCATCTTGAAATATTTTTTATCCGTTCCATGTATACTGATGCAAAATCAATAGGACTTGTTTCCCAGTCAGGCAAATAGCCGTCATAACCAATAGTTTCTTTTACTTCAGAGCTTTTAATTAAAGCTATTTCATTTATAATTTCCAATTCAGAAAAAAGGCATTTTTCCATATATTCAGGTACTTTTTCACCGCGCGCCTTTTTAAGCATATATATATTTTCATCTTCAAGGACAAGACTTAAAAGATAGGCGCTTAAATTCCCGCCTGACTTAAAAAGTTCGGACACAAAATCTCCGTATCGTGAAACCTTTTCAAAATCCGAAAGCGTTTCGCATTCCAAAAGCAACGATAATTTCATAACCGTACTATCAAAAATGATATTCCTGAAAATTGAAAGTGAGTGGATTTTTATGCGTTTTTTTAAAAGCTTCTTCATTTTGACATCGTCTTTCCGTTAAAATTTTCTTTGTTTTATTATAGCACATTTTTACGCAATTTAAAATATTTTTTTAAAAATCACTTAGAAAACACATGACAATCCAAAAGCTTTATGTGCAGCAATTTTATAATTTTTAGTTGACAAATGGTGAATAATGATGTAATATGTAAAATATGGTTAAATATGTCATACCAATGTCATCTATCTATCAGAAGCAGTACGTATTCGGCAACAAAGCCGTATACAAAACCAAGCAGTACGCCTGTAAGCAGAAGCACTACAACTAAACCTTCTGCAAGTAAGACAGCTTCATCTTATTCAAGCAAACCTACGGCATCAAGCACCAAAAGTTCTTCAAGCTCTGTTTTTGGCAATCTGACTGCTGCGGCAAAAGCTGTTGCCAATACGGTTAAATCAGCAGTCAGCACCGTATCAAGAACAGCAACAACAGTCAGCCAATCAGTTGCAAACAGCGTTGTGTCGTCTACTGTTAATACGGTTAAAAAAATAAGTATACCTGTAAATAATAGCATTTCTTTTGCTGCAAATAGCGCAATTAAGTTATCTGAAAAAGTAATAAATACGGCAAGTGATGCAACTTTATTTACACTTAAAAAAACTCTCTCTAACACTGTTTCGGGAATAAATGCTATTAAATCCACAAGCATAACAATAAGTAAAAATGTACAGTCAGTTGCGTCAAATATAAAAGGATCCATTAAAAATATAAAAAAGGAAGATGTTCTTAATGGACTTCAGACAGCGTTGGATATTGCCGGTTTAATTCCCGGAGTGGGAGAAATATTTGACGGAGCAAATGCACTAATATACCTTGCTCGAGGAGATTATGTTAACGCCGCATTATCAGGAACTGCATGCATTCCTTTTGCAGGAACTGCTGCAACCGGAACTAAATTAATAATAAAGGGTTCCGAAGCAGTTGGAATAGTTGCAGCTGGAATAAAAATAACCGACAAAGCTGCAGACGCCTCTAAAGCCATTAAAAAAGTCTCTGATATAGCTGAGGATGCTAAACTTGTTGTTAAAAGTGCCGATAAAATTCTTGATGCCGAAAAGACTGTAGATAAAGTTGCAGACGGATTAAAGGCAACGGAAAATGGGAGCAAAGTATTGGGTGTCGATGAAATGGTTGTTTCAAATCAAAAATTCTTAAACTTAGCTGGTGATATTGACTGGGAAAAGTTTGCGCCAAACGGTGGTTATGTTCCAGGTTCAAAGCTAAACGGACAAACACTTGAAACAGGAACAATTATCGATAGATATGGTAATCAATATGGCAAATATGCTTCGCCAGTTGGAGTTCCATACGAACAAAGAGCGTTACCATATATTAAAAACCCTAATGCATATCATCAATATGAAGTTTTAAAACCAATTAAAAATGTAACAATTGGTAAAATAGCAGAAGCTTTTGATCAAATCGGCGGTGGAGTCCAATACGAATTACCAGCTAATATAAAACAATTGATAAAAGATGGATTTTTAAAGGAGATAAAGTAATGAATATTCAAGAATTAAAGAACCTGCTTTATGAAAAGAACATTCCATGTGAATTATATAATTTGGATGGTATTGGGAGAAAGGACGAAAGATTTTGTATTGAATTAATTGGGAATGAATGGGTAGTTTATTTTACTGAAAGAGGTATTAGAACTACAGAAGAAAAATTTAGTACCGAGGATGCTGCTTGTAGATATTTAATTGAACAGTTAATTGACTTATAAAAGTAACTTGAAAATGAGGCTTATCTAACGCCAAAACTAACCAAACTAGAAACAAAAGGTTTGTTCATTCCAGAAGAAATTCATATTATTTAGCGGCAAATATAAATTTTGATGGGGCTCTTGATTTAGCCTGATTATTGATTCAACGTGGATGTGATTTAAATCAAATTGATATTAAATATGGAAATACCGCATTGTTATCAATATGTTTAGAACTTCTTAAACGGCAGTCAGATGATGGTATGAAATTCTTAGAATGAAGTATTGAAAAATAATCAAAGCATTGATATAACTAATAAGTCAGGAATTAGCGTTAGAAAACTGCTAATAGAACGAGGACCAGAGAGGATTAAAGAGTTAATCAAGGAGGGATAAACATGGAAAGCATGGGTTTAGGTGGATGCGTAGTATCAAAGAACATTTTAACAGGTAAGGGGAATCTTAAATGGTGTATTCGAGAACCTTCACTTAACGAACTTGATAATGGATGGAGATTTTTGTCAGACATAGACACAGATGACTTCTTATCAGATTCAACAAATATGGCTGTGTGCGATTGGGGAACTGTTGTTAATATAGAACCTGCAGTTATTGAGATATACAACATGCCAGTTGGCACAGATATAATGTTGGTGAATGAGAATAATGTTAAAAAATTCGTATACACCAAAACAGGCGTAGAAGTTTAATTTTAGTAAATTATCAAGCATATCAACTTAACCACAACCTTGTAAATGGCCTAAAATGGCGGTTCTTAAGATGCTCAGACCACCTACTTGGCACACATAAGAACATTACGACCACATAAGCCTAAGCCCTACCCTGCCGGCAATTCTGGCAGGATAGGGCGGTATAGGCGAAAGATAATTATTACGTTAAAAAAGTCTCTGATATAGCTGAGGATGCTAAACTTGTTGCTAAAAGTGCAGATAAAATTCTTGATGCCGAAAAGACTGTAGATAAAGTTGCAGACGAATTGAATGTAACGAAAAAGGTTATTGAGGGTGAGTTAGATGCAATCCAAAAAGGTAATTTAGATGATCTACCAGATAACGCACTAGAGATGTTTAGGAAATATGATAAAGCTGGCTGGAAAGGAACGGTTCCAGGACAAACTCCAGGAACTGCAGCTGGTAGCAAATACCTCAACAGAGATGGCAAATTACCGACTATGGATAATACTGGCAGTCCTATAACTTATAAAGAATTTGATGTAAATAATAAATTGCCAAATGCAAATAGAGATGAGCAGAGATTCATAACAGGGAGTGATGGAAGTATTTATTATACCGATGATCATTACTCGACATTTATAAAAATTAAGTGAGGTAGATGGATGATGTTAATAGAAAATAAAATAATTAAAACAACAGAAGATGGTTTCCTAAAAGAATTAGTAGACATCAGTTCACAGTACAATATTCTTAAGGTAGATATTGACGGAGCCGAAATTCAGACGTGGAAGGATTATATTAGATTTATCGAAAAATCTTTTAAATTTCCGACAACTTGCGAAGACAGTATGGATCGGTATTTGGATTGGATTAGAGATTTAAGTTGGCTTGACAATGATGCATTTATTATTTTAATTAAAAACTCAAAACAGTTTTTTATAAATAATAGTAAATTAAGAGACGAGTTATTGAATGATCTTGAAGAAATTGTGTTACCGTTTTGGGAATCAGAAGTAGAAAAAGTTGTAATAAACGGAAAAAGCAAATTATTTCGTGTGTATTTGATATAAAGAGAAAAAATTTGTATTAAGTCTGGCTGGGTCAATTTATCTATAGTTACCTCAAATCTATCTATAAAGTTGCTTAAAATTACAGTTGTTGGACTATGCCCACATAGGGGTATTTAGACCATGAAAGCCTACGCCCTACCCTACCGGTAATTCCGGCAGGGTAGCTTGGCATAGGCAAAAGGTGACTATTATGTTAAAAAAGTCTCCGATATAGCTGAGGATGCTAAACTTGTTGCTAAAAGTACCGATAAAATTCTTGATGCCGAAAAGACTGCAGAAAAAGTTGCAGATGAATTGAAGGCAACGGAAAAGGTTATTGAGGGTGGGGGTAAAGTAATCTTTAAATCAACGGATGATGCAGCCAACCTTGTATCTAAAAATCTTGATGGAACTTTATCTAAGTTGAAAAACGGATACAAAATTGAAATTCCAAACGGAAATAAGCCAATAGTTGTAAGAATTATGAATGAGGGATCTGGCGGAAGGTCTAACCCATATTTTAGAGTAAGTGTAGATGGTAAAGGTTCCCTCACCATGGATGGAAAATTATCAAACAACAGAGGCTTAACACATATTGATATGACAGATGATTTCTTAAATCAAATCACAGATATGATAAAAAAATACCAAGGGAAGTGAAAAAATGAAAATTGAAGAAATACGTAATGAATTTAACGAAATATGTGAATCGAAAATTACCAAGCTAGATTTTGACATTTTAACAAATTCAATCAGAATGTCACTCAAACTTACTGATGACTGTGATGAAAGAAATTGTCAGTTGGTATTCAAAAATGTGAGTTCTTACTATTTTGTTAATAATACTAAAGAAAAGAGAAAAGAGTTTGCTGAGGTTGAAAATGGTGATTATCTCGAAATGACATCTATTGATATTATTGATGGCTATCTTACAATTGAACCTAAAGCACATGAAAAATGGATTGAACAATATGACGCTAGTGCAAATATAGCTATTGAGATTTGGAGTAGAATTCTATTAATCGAAGCATCAAAAGTAATTATCGATAATAAAGAATTTGATTTATTTTAGACTAATATGTTAATGAACACCATGCAACGATTGAAAAATCTAAACTTTTGTAGTTTCTGACCACACAAAGTATCATTTTGAGCACGCAAGCCTACGCCCTACCCTACCGGTAATTCCAGCAGGATAGGACGGTATAGGCGAAAGATAACTATTACATTAAAAAAGTCTCTGATATAGCTGAGAGTGCTAAGCTTGTTGCCAAAAGTGCCGATAAAATTCTTGATGCCGAAAAGACTGTAGATAAAGTTGCAGACGGATTGAAGGCAACGGAAAAGGTTATCGAGAGTGGAAATAAAAGTATCCAAAGACCTACTTGGAGACAGTCAGAACTTGATGCAGTTAATGATTTTCCAAACTATTTAACACAAAAATCGTTTATTGATAAAAAAGAAGTTCCTTATGGGACAAAAGGAAGTGTAAGACCAGATTTTTATACAAATGGTTCTAGTATCGACATTAAAAATTACAATTTAACAACATCTTCAAGACGGAATAATCTAGCAAGTAATATTGAAAAGCAGTACTTCCAAAGGCTCAAAAATCTACCGGCAGGAACTAATCAATCAGTAATAATTGATATTAGAGGGCAGAACGTATCTGAGAAGTACTTGAGTCACTTTACAATAATATTATGAAGCGAACAAATAATAGTGTTGATATCACTTTTAAAACAAAATAATGGGGTGTTGATATGGCAGTTGGATTTAAAATTAAGTTTTTTTGGTACCAGATAGGATCTGGCGATTTTTTACATGCATTCTTTTCAACTGTGTGCTATAATTTAGAAGGATCAAAATGGGGAAGCAGATTTCCACATATTATGAATGAATTATGTGCTGGTGAATTAAAAGTAGAGAATGTCGACTCTGCAATAAATGAATTGAATTGTATTAAAGCAGAGCTAAGCAAGATACCGAAAGACAAAATAATTTGGGATATTGAGGATTTAACAAAAAAAGCTCCATGGGGTGATAATATCAGTGATAGTATTACCGATTTAAGTAATTACTTCGTAACGAGTGACGGAGACGATTTCATAACATTATTTTTAAATGCACTTGAAAAAGCAAAAAAACTTAATAGCAACGTTAAGTTGGAGTCAATTTAAATCACATATTATGATAACCGAATATACCAATATTAGTTACATCACCGACCACCTACCTGCCACATAGACGGTCATTATGACTACGCAAGCCTACACCCTACCCTACCGGTAATTCCGGCAGGGTAGCTCGGCACAGGCAAAAAGCGACTATTATATTAAAAAAGTCTCAGATATAGCTGAGGGTGCTGAGCTTGTTGCTAAAATTGCTGATAAAATTCTTGATGCCGAAAAGACTGTAGATAAAGTTGCAGACGGATTGAAGGCAACGGAAAAGGTTATTGAGGGTGGGAGCATACTCATCCGTTCGGCAAATCCTAATGAAATTAGATTTAGTCAAAGTAGTGTAAATGGACTTGATGAAATTGTAGAAAGTATGAAAAAGAACGGATGGGTTGGCGATCCGATTGATGTTGTAAGAATGTCAGACGGAAAACTCACAACAATTGATAACACAAGAGTTCTAGCAGCCAGAGAAGCTGGAATTGATGTGAAAATGATAGTTCATGAAGCTGATGAAGCATTGCCATCAAATTTTATAGACAGATTTACCACAAAGAATGGTGTGCCTGCAACTTGGGAAGATGCTGTACAATTGAGGATTCAAAAACAGAATTTGAAATTGTCCAAAAATGTGCAGTCGAAAAACACCCAAAAACCAACGGCATATTTTTAGATTTTCTGAACCTGAGGCAAACCAGCACCGCCGAAGGCGGCTTGCCCTTTACAGGTTGCCGTAAAAAATGCTATAATGCAGT
>JAJUHO010000050.1 GCA_029267825.1 Oscillospiraceae bacterium | reverse complement strand
TTTGTGACCGATAAAGAGGTTGAGGCTGTTGTTTCTTATATTAAAGATTCCATTAAGGCAGATTATGATGAAAATATAATGGAAGAAATTGAAAAGAACTTGCCTGCCGAAAAGGGAACTCCCGACCCTGAAAGCGGGGGGATTGAACCTAATGATGAAATGCTTGAAAAGGCGATAGAATGTGTGATTGAGGCAGGACAAGCATCGACGTCTTATCTTCAAAGAAGACTAAAGCTTGGCTATGCGAGGGCGGCAAGGATTGTCGATGAACTTGAACAGCTTGGCATTGTGGGGCCTTTTGAGGGGGCAAAGCCGCGTGCCGTGCTTATGACAAAGGAGCAGTGGTATGAAAGAAAACTGCGTTCTCAAATGCCGTCGGGAAAAACTTAAATTGATGGGAAGAAATTTTTGATGAATAAATTTTTGCCTGTTTCAAGACAGGATATGCTTGAAAGAGGAATAGAACAGCTTGATTTTATATTAGTTACAGGGGATTCATATGTGGACCACCCCAGCTTTGGCATAGCAATTATTTCAAGATTGCTTGAAGCGGAAGGTTTTTCGGTAGGCATTATCGCCCAACCGGATTGGCGCACGAATAAGGATTTTGAAAAGCTTGGAAGACCAAGGCTTGCGTTTCTTGTTTCATCCGGGAATATAGATTCAATGGTTGCGCATTATACGGCGGCAAAGAAAAAGCGCTCGGATGATGCTTATACTGCCGGAGGAAAGGCAGGCAAGCGTCCGGATAGGGCGGTAATTGTTTATTGCAAAAAGATTAGGGAAATTTATGGTGATATTCCTATTTCAATAGGGGGATTGGAGGCTTCGCTCAGGAGGTTTGCCCACTATGATTATTGGGATGATGCGGTAAGGCCGTCAATTCTTGTTGACAGCGGAGCGGATATTTTGCTTTATGGGATGTCTGAGCATCAAATAACCGAACTTGCACATAGATTGAATTCAGGTGAGGATATACGCTCAATTACGGATATAAGGGGAACTTGCTACCTTACGGAGCCTAAAAATACCCCTTTGGGGGCGGCTGAATGCCCAAGCTTTGCACAGGTTTGCGAAAATAAGGAGGCATACGCAAGAGCGTGCAGGATACAGTATGACCAGCAGGATGAGGTTTACGGCAAAACGGTTATACAAAGGCACGGGGATAAAATGCTTGTGCAAAATCCGCCTGCAAAAAGCCTTACAACCGAAGAACTTGACAGGGTTTATTCCTTGCCTTACGCAAGGACTTATCATCCTATGTATGAAAAGGATGGCGGCGTTCCGGGAATAGAGGAAGTTGAATTTTCAATAACACATAACAGGGGCTGTTTTGGAAACTGCAATTTCTGTTCAATTGCCTTGCATCAGGGACGCAGGATTTCTTGCCGCAGCGAGGAGTCGATACTTGAAGAAGCAAAGCTTTTGACTACACTTCCGAATTTCAAGGGCTATATACATGATCTTGGAGGTCCGACTGCAAATTTCAGGATGCCATCATGCCAAAAGCAACTTGAACACGGACTTTGCAAAGGGAAAAAGTGCCTTGCGCCGACACCGTGCCCAAACCTTGATGTTGACCATTCGCAATATCTTGAAATATTGAGGAAAATCAGAAAAATCAAGGGGATAAAAAAGGTATTTATCCGCTCCGGGATAAGGTATGATTATTTGATAGAGGATAAAAACGAAGCATTTATGCGCGAGCTTATAGAGCATCATGTCAGCGGACAGCTTAAAGTTGCGCCGGAGCATTGTTCGGCTGTTGTTCTTGATATGATGGGCAAGCCGCATATAGAGGCGTATAAAAAATTTTCGGAAAAGTTTTATAGGATGACAAAATCTGTGGGAAAAGAGCAGTATCTTGTGCCGTACCTTATGTCGTCGCATCCGGGTTCGACACTTAAAGAGGCGGTTGAGCTTGCGCTTTTTCTCAAAGAAAACAATATAAGGCCGGAACAGGTTCAGGACTTTTATCCCACTCCCGGAACGATCTCAACCTGCATGTTTTATACGGGACTTGACCCTTATACGATGAAGCCTGTGTATGTTCCGCGTTCTGCCGAAGAAAAGGCAATGCAAAGGGCGCTGTTGCAATATTTCAAGCCGCAGAACAGGGAACTTGTTATAAAGGCTTTGATAAAGGCCGGAAGACGGGATTTGATAGGCAGCGGCAAAAACTGCCTTGTGGAGCCGGATATTAAGGCAAAGCAAATTTCCAAGAGCGGAAAGGATAATAAAAAATGGCGAAAAGACGGACAAAATTCCGACCGCAGAAAGCGATAAAATCGCTTCCGATGCTTGCGGCCGGTGTGCTGCTTGCTTTGGGGATATTTTTTTCTTTCCTTGATTCAAAGGGAATTTTGACGTATGATTATGTAAAACAGGTATTAGGTCTTTCAAAAAAAGCTGTGGAACTGCAAAGCGGCGATGTTGCCGTGCATTTCATTGACGTAGGGCAAGGTGATTGCGAACTTATAGTTTCAGGTTCATGCTCGGTGCTTATTGATGCCGGAGAGGCCGATTATGCTTCAAAAGTCGGCTCATACATAAAATCTCAGGGAATATCAAGGCTTGATTATGTTATAGCCACCCATCCGCATTCCGACCATATAGGCGGAATGGCTGAAGTGATAAAGGAATTTGAGATAGGCAAGGTGATTATGCCGCAAATTCCTGATGAAATTGATGCCAATACGCAAACTTATAGAAAGATGCTTGAAGCAATACGCGATAAGGGGCTGCAAATAACCCCTGCAAAGCCGCTTGAAATTTATGACCTCGGCGGAATTTCAAGACTTGAAATACTTGGCCCGAATTCATCGGATTATGAGGAGCTCAACAATTTTTCGGTGGTTTGCAGGCTTGTGCATGGGAGCAATTCGTTCCTTTTTGTGGGAGATGCCGAAAAAGAAGAGGAAAAAGACATAATTTCATCAGGCGCCGAGCTTGACAGCGATGTTTTAAAGGTGGGGCACCATGGAGGCAGTACGTCTTCAACCGATGATTTTCTTTCTGCCGTATCTCCGAGATTTTGCGTTATTTCGGTAGGAGCTGAAAACAGCTACGGCCATCCAAGTGAAAAGGCTTTAAAAAGGCTTGAGAAATATACTGACAAAATATACCGCACTGATTTGCAGGGAACAATAACGGCGGTTTCTGACGGGAAGGACATAAAGTTCAGCTTTGAAAAGGGGAATAGCTGATGCTTGTGGTGGATAGGTTTGAGGGAGATTTTGCGGTAGTTGAAAAAGACGGCGGTGATTTTGTTAAGATTTCAAAGGGACTTCTTGCGTCGGAAATTAAAGAGGGCGATTGTATTTTTGAAAAAGATGGGAGATATTTTTTGGATAAAGAAAAAACAAAGCTTTTGCGCATGGAAATATCAAAATTAAAAAACGATTTATGGGAAAAATAAAATAACGGGAGTGTAAAAAAGTGCAGCAGGATCTTTTTTCAAAAATAAAGGAAAGGTTGCCTGAATTTTCAAAAGGGCATAAGAAAATAGCCGAATATATGCTTAATCATTATGATAAGGCGGCATATATGACTGCGGCAAAGCTCGGCTCTATTGTCGGTGTAAGCGAATCCACGGTGGTAAGGTTTGCCACTGAACTTGAATATGAAGGGTATCCGGAGCTTCAAAAGGCATTGCAGGAGATAATGCGCAATAAGCTCACATCTGTGCAAAGGATAGAGGTTACAAGCGACCAGATTGGCAACAACGATATTTTTGAAAAGGTTTTGAATCTTGATATAGATAAAATCCGCCGAACCCTTGAAGAAAGCTCAAGGGAGGATTTTTACGGCGCTGTGGATACGATAATAAATGCAAAGAGGATTTATATAATAGGCTCAAGGAGTTCTTCGGCGCTGGCGCATTTTATGTCGTATTATTTTAACCTTATGTTTGAGGATGTAAGGTATATCCATATGGCTACGACAAGCGAAATGTTTGAGCAGATAATGAGAATTACTGAAAACGATGTGATTATAGGGATAAGCTTTCCAAGGTATTCAAAACAAACGGTAAAGGCAATGCAGTACGCTTCGTCAAAGGGTGCAAAGGTTGTGGCGATTACGGATGGAATGCTTTCGCCTCTGGCCGAGCATGCAACGCATCTTTTGCTTGCAAGAAGCGATATGGCTTCTTTTGTGGATTCTCTTGTGGCACCGCTCAGCCTTATAAATGCCCTTATAGTTGCAATAGGGATAAAGAAACGCGATGAGATTTCGCGCAACTTTGCAAACCTGGAAGAAATATGGGAAGAATATGAGGTTTACGAAAAAAATAAGGAGAAATAATTTTGGCGCATTATGATGCAATAATAATCGGAGGCGGAGCCGCCGGACTTATGGCGGCTTGGGCGGCATCTCAGAGAGGAAAAAATGTTCTTTTGCTTGAAAAAAACAAGCAGCTTGGCAAAAAGCTGCTTATAACCGGCAAGGGAAGATGCAATGTCACAAATAACTGCACAACCGAAGAATTTATGGCAAATATCCCGTCAAATGCAAAGTTTCTTTATAGTGCCTATTCGCGTTTTTCCTGCCTTGATACCATGCGCTTTTTTGAGGAATACGGGGTAAAGCTTAAAACCGAACGTGGAAACAGGGTTTTTCCGGAAAGCGACAAGGCTAAAGATATAGTTCTTGCATTTGAAAGAGCTTTGAAAAATGATTTTGTTGAAATAAAAAATGATAGGGCCCAGAAGCTTATTATTGAAGACGGCATGATAAAGGGAGTAAAATGTGAGGACGGGGAGTATTTTGCCCCATCCGTACTTGTCGCTACGGGTGGCAAATCATATCCGACGACAGGTTCGACAGGAGATGGCTATGATTTTGCAAGGCAGGCGGGACATTCGATAACACCGCTTGTGCCGTCGCTTGTGCCGATTGTGGCAAAGGAAAGCTTTGCTTCCGAAATGATGGGGCTTTCGCTCAAAAACGTCGTTTTAAGCCTAAAAGACAGTCAAACCGGAAAAATTCTTTTCAGCGAAATGGGTGAAATGCTTTTTACGCATTTTGGAGTTTCCGGCCCGCTTGTTTTGTCGGCAAGCGCGCATATAAGAAAAATGCAGCCTGACAGATATTTGCTCATTATAGATTTAAAACCGGCTCTAAGCGAAGAAAAGCTGGATTTAAGGATTCAGCGTGATTTTTCGGAAAATCTGAATAAGGATTTTATAAATTCTCTCGGAAAGCTTTTGCCGGCGAAAATGATTCCGGTTGTCGCAAGGCTTTCGGGAATTCCGGCAAATATAAAGGTAAACCAGATTACAAAAAAACAGCGCATGGAACTTGTAAGGATATTGAAGAATTTCACCATAACCGCAAGGTCATTTCGCCCGATTGAAGAGGCAATAATAACGGGCGGCGGGGTGAATGTCGGCGAAATAAACCCAAAAACAATGGAGTCAAGGCTTGTAAAGGGGCTTTATTTTGCCGGTGAGGTTCTTGACGTTGATGCTTATACAGGCGGCTTTAATTTGCAGATAGCATTTTCTACCGGGTACAGCGCCGGAATAAATATGTAAAGGAATGGAAGAATGGTCAAAAATATAGCTATAGATGGCCCTTGCGGCGCCGGAAAAAGCACTATTGCCCGTACGCTGGCCAAAAAGCTTGGGTATATATATGTCGATACGGGAGCTCTTTATCGTGCGGTGGGATTTTATGCAGTTTCAAAAGGCGCAAAGCCATCAAGTGCAGAAGAGGTTGTCCCACTGCTTTCGGAAATTGACGTGAATATAGCCTTTGCAGACGGCGAACAAAGGGTTTTTTTGAATGGCGAGGACGTTTCCGAAAAAATCAGAACCCCTGAAATATCCATGGCTGCATCCGATGTTTCCGCAATACCTGAAGTAAGGAAATTCCTTTTCGGACTGCAGTTAAAGCTGGCAAGGGAAAACAATGTTATAATGGACGGCAGGGATATAGGCACCGTTGTTTTGCCTAATGCGGATGTAAAAATATTTTTGACCGCATCGCCTGAGGATAGGGCAAGAAGACGCTATGAAGAGCTTAAAAGCAAAGGCGTTGATGTTACTTATGAAGAAATTTATTCCGACCTTTTAAAGAGGGATTATAATGACAGCCACAGGGAAACCGCTCCGCTTAAAAAAGCTGACGATGCTATTTTGGTTGACACGACCGGCTTTCCTTTTGAAAAATCGGTTGAAACGCTTTTGGATGTTATTATTTCAAAATTGGGGGTAAAATAATGTATACGGTTTTAAGGGCTATTGTTACATTTATTTACAAAATAGTCTATAACCTTAAAATAGAGGGCAAAGAAAATATCCCCAAGACTGGCGGGCATATTTTTGCAAGCAACCATAGAAGCTATGCGGACCCTGTATTGATTTCACTTGCCGTTCCAAAACGCTTTGCTTATATGGCAAAGGAGGAGCTTTTTAAAAATCCTTTTTTTTCTTTTTTAATAAGAACAATGGGGGCGTTTCCGGTAACGAGGGGAAAAGGCGATACCGCGGTTATAGATGCGGCTGTTGAAAAGCTTAAAAGCGGAAGGAATCTTGTAATTTTTCCGGAAGGCACACGTTCATATGACGGAAAGGTTGGAAGAGGCAAATCAGGCGTTTCACTTATTGCCGCAAAGGCAGGAACCGATGTCGTGCCGGTGGGGATAATTTTTGAAGGGAAAAAATTGAAATTTCGCTCAAAGCTTATCGTAAGATATGGTAAACCGATTAAACTTGACGAAGCAGAACTTTCCGCAACCTCCACGGTGGAGCTTAAAGGGCTGAAATCCCGTATAATGGGCGCAATAACCGAACTTGTCGAGGGGAGCGGAAATTAAGTGGCAAAAATTGTGGTTGCAAAAAGCGCCGGATTTTGCTTTGGTGTTGACAGAGCGGTAAAAATCGTATATGATGAATTAAAAAAGCATAAAACTGCAACCTTGGGGCCTATAATACACAATAAGAGCGTTGTCAGGGATTTGGAGTCAAAAGGAGTTGTAATTGCAAATTCCGTTGATGAATTAAATCCAGACGAATGTGTGATAATACGTTCGCACGGTGTTGGGCTTGACGTTTATAAAAAGCTTGAAGAACGCGGTATAAGCTATGTGGATGCAACATGCCCGTTTGTTGCAAGAATACATTCGATAGTAAAGGAAAAATGTGCCCAGGGTTTTGAAATTCTTATTGCCGGAGACAAAAATCATCCCGAAGTCGAGGGAATAGTCGGACATTGCCAGCAAAGTGCCCATGTTTTTAAGGATGATGAAGAGCTAAAAAAATTTTTTGCTGAAAATCCTGAAATATTGAAAAAAAAGGTTGCAATTGTTGCCCAAACAACGTATAATATAAAAATATGGGACAAGTGTATTCAGGTAGCAAAGGAATTTTGCGGCAATCCGCAAATATATGATACCATTTGCAATGCTACTTCAAACCGTCAAAAAGAGGCGGAAGAGCTTGCAAAGACATCGGATGTTATGGTTATCATTGGGGGGAAGGACAGCTCCAACACAATCAAGCTTTACGATGTCTGCTCACAGTACTGCAAATGTTATCATATTGAAGATGCCGGGGAACTTTGCGGAACTTATTTTTCGGGCACTGTTTCCATTGGCATCACGGCCGGAGCTTCAACGCCGGCTTATATAATCAAGGAGGTACAAAAGCAAATGAGCGAAATGTTAAAAAATCTGGAAGAGGACTTTAATTTTGAAGAGGCTTTGGAGCAGTCCTTCAAAAAAATATATATCGGGAATAGGGTGAAGGGCTATATAACCGCTGTAAATGCAAATGAAGCTATTGTCGATATCGGCATAAAGCATACCGGTTATGTTCCTCTTTCCGAACTTACCGATGATCCGGGACTTAAGCCCTCCGATGTTGTTAAAGTCGGCGATGAAGTTGATTTGATTGTAACAAAAATCAATGACCAGGACGGCATAGTTACTCTTTCAAAGAAAAAAGTTGACGCTATGGTTGGCTTTGAAAATATTATTAAGGCAAAAGAAAGCGGAGAAGTTCTTGAAGGCGTTGTTGTAGGCGCTGTAAAGGGCGGACTTCTTGTTTCAAGCGGCGGAGTAAGGGTTTTTGTTCCTGCTTCGCAAGCTACCACACGCCGTGAGGAAAAGCTTGAGGATTATTTGAAGAAAACTGTTCAGTTTAAGGTGATTGAAGTAAATGAACAGCGTTCAAGGGCTGTAGGCTCAATTAAAGCCGTTGCTAAGGAGCAAAAGGAAGAAGAAGAAAAGAAATTCTGGGAAACCGTAAAGACCGGAGATGTATTTAAGGGTGAGGTAAAATCACTTACAAGCTACGGTGCTTTTATAAATTTGGGCCCGGTTGACGGAATGGTTCATATTTCCGAACTTTCTTGGAACAGGATAAAGCATCCTTCCGAGGTTGTTAAGGTTGGAGATATCCTTGAAGTATATGTAAAGGATTTGGATGCCGAAAAGAAAAGGATTTCTCTTGGCTTTAAGAAAAACGAGGAAAATCCTTGGGAAATATTCAAAAATGAATATAAGGTAGGGGATACTGTAACAGCTAAGGTTGTTTCAATAACTCCATTTGGGGCTTTTGCCCAGATTATTCCCGGAATAGACGGACTTATCCATATTTCGCAGATTTCAACTCAAAGGGTCAACAACGTAAAGGACGCTCTTTCTGTTGGACAGACAGTTGAGGCAAAAATTACTGAGATTGACCTTGACAGGAAGCGCATAAGCATTTCCATCCGCGCACTTTTGGAAGAAAAGCAGGCTGAACAAGAGGCAAAGGATATTGCCGAGGCTGCAAAAAGCGCCGGAATAACTGTTGAGTAATTTGATGCATAAAAAAGCCTTTCGTGACAAATTCACGGAAGGCTTTTTTTAACTTGTGTAATCTTCTATAAGCTTTTGCAGCTCCTCGTCACTGTAAGCTGCAATTCCTTTTTTAAGCATATTTTTGTCATATTCCCCAAAGCTTTCCGTTGGAACGTCAAATTCTTCAATGGGAGAGGACTCGCCGTAATTGAATACCGCAAGATGTCCGTTGTAGTCTTTGAGGATGTATACTGCTTTTTTTTCGGTTATGCTGACATTCCCCGTGCTTTTGCCGGGCGGATTGAATGAAAGGGATATAATTATGGTTGCCATGGATAAAACAGTGGATATTCCAAGCATGATTGCCGATATTTTTTTTGAGGATATCATTTTAAACAGCCTCTTTCCGGAAGTTTTTGCTTATGTTAGTATTTTTGCCTAATTTTCGGGCTTTATTCAAATTTAAAAATTTGCCCTATTAACTTTCGCAGAATGATGTGATATAATATAAAAATAATGTTATCGGCGTTTTGCTTTGCAATGCGTTTTGAAAGGAATGGTAAAATGAGCACAGAAAAGAATTCTGCCGCACCAAAGGGCAAAAAGACAAAAAGAAAATCTCATCCTGTTAAAAAGGCCCTTGCGGTGATAGGCACGACAATTCTTTCGGTTGTTTTGATAATTATAATAACTGGTTCTATCGTTGCTACGGCTTTGACGGTTTATGTAATGAAATTCATGGATAATACCAATGATATTGATCTTTATAATCTTGATTTAAAATCAACATCGTTTATTTATGCCTATGATAAGGATGGAAAAGAGGTCGAAATTCAAAGGCTGAGCAGGGATGAAAACCGCATACCTGTCGATATAAGCAAAGTTCCCGAATATGTTAAAATGGCTTTTGTCTGCATTGAGGATGAAAGGTTTTTTGAACATAAAGGCGTTGACTTTAAAAGAACCTTTGCGGCATTTGCAAATATGTTCCTTAACTTTTACAAAAGCCAGCAAGGCGGCTCTACTATAACCCAGCAGCTTGTAAAGAACATAACAAGGGATGACGATGTTTCAATACCAAGAAAAATAAGAGAAATATTCACGGCAATGAATTTGGAAAAAAATTACACAAAGACTGATATTCTGGAAGCTTACCTAAACTATATAGGCTTCGGAGGAACTACTTATGGAATTCAAGCCGCTTCGTACAAGTATTTTGGAAAGGATGTCAGCCAGCTTACCCTTGCCGAGGCTGCTTCGCTTGCGGCAATACCTAAGGACCCGAACCATTTGAATCCTTTTGCAAGTCCGGAAAAAAATAAGGAGCGTCAGCTTCTTGTGTTGAAGGCAATGCTTGATAACAGTGTCATTTCGGATCAGGAATATGAGGAAGCCGTAAATCAGCAGCTTGTTTTTGCAGACCCGAATTCATCTACAAATTCTGCCGGTAACCAAGCCAATTCAACCGTACAATCGTATTTTGTCGACTTGGTTATAAATGATGTTGCTGCGGATTTAAAGGAACTTTATGGCCTTGACAGCATTGACAAGGCAAGGGAAAGACTTATGAGCGGAGGGTATAAAATTTATTCTACCGTTGATATTGATATGCAAAAGGCAGTGGAACAAAAATTTTTGGATTATAAAACTTTTTCATCAAAAGTTTTGAATGACCCTCCTCAAGCGGCATTTATATGCATGGATTATAAAGGCAATATAAAGGCGGTAGTTGGTGGAATAGGCGAAAAACCCGGCCCGCTTTGCTGGAACAGGGCTGTTGATTCAGTGCGTTCGCCCGGTTCGTGCATAAAGCCGATTTCCACTTATGGATATGGACTTTCAATGGATTTGTTCCATTGGTCTACGATTTTTACAGACAAGCCGATAGAGGTAATGGATTATGAAAAAGGCCAGAAAGTGCTTTGGCCTAAAAATTACAGCAATGTTTGGTCATATCAGAATTTCTTTACCTTTGAAGCGCTTCAGCGGTCGTTGAATACAATTCCGGCTCAGCTTTGCGAAAAGGAAACCCCACGTGCGGTGTTTGATTTCGTAAAGGATAAAATGGGAATAACAACGCTTGTTGAAAGCAAAGAAGTAAACGGTACTGTTGTTTCGGACGTAAACCTTTCGCCAATGTCAGTAGGTGGACTTACTGACGGGGTGACGCTTCGTGAACTTGTTGAGGCTTATCAGGTTTTTGGAAATCTCGGAAAACGCTATGACAGCACCACTTATACAAAGGTTACCGATTCCGAGGGGAATGTAATTCTCGAACATCAGTATATTCCTACACAAGCTCTTGATGAGGATACTGCATATGTGATGAATAAGCTTTTGCAAACCGTTATAGAAGGGCCTAACGGAACCGGTAAGGCTGCAAAGCTCAACACCACGCCTCTTGTGGGAAAGACCGGTACCTCTCAGGATTGGGTTGACCTTTCGTTTGTAGGATGTACCCCTGATTATGTCAGCGGAGTTTGGTACGGCTATGACGAGCCGAGAAAATATGATGAAAAGACCAAAAAATGGATTGTAAATGAGGCAAGGAATAAATATTATTCTTCTTCGCAGGTTTGGAAGAATATTTTCGGTGAAATAGCCGAAAATGAAACAGGGAAGGCTTTTCCGGTTGACTCTAATGTAAAGGAGCTTTATTATTGCACCGTAACAGGGCTTATAGCCGGCCCGAACTGCACTTCGAGGTCTTCTGCGCCAGGATATTATAAGCCGTCAAATATTCCGGCAATGTGCAACGGTGACCATTCTCAACCGGTGGCAGCGGAAACAACGCAAACACAGCAGACAACAACCGCAGCGGCGGCGGTGGCAAACTGAATAAGAAAAAATAATAAGGCGGGCATGTTTGTGCCTGCCTTATTTGGAATGGAGAAACTATGGAAAAATTTAAAATTTCATGCCCGTGCCATTTTGGGCTTGAAAGCGTTTTGGCATTTGAGGCAAAGAAAATCGGCGGGGAAGATGTTTCCGTTTCAGACGGAAAAGTCAGCTTTTATGGGGATTTTTCAACAATTGCAAGGGCGAATATAAGCCTTTCAACGGCCGAGAGGGTGTTGATAGTGCTTTCTGAGTTTAAGGCACGCACGTTTGAGGAACTTTTTCAAGGGGTAAAAGCAATTCCTTTTGAGAATTTTATAGGCAAAAAGGATGCTTTTCCGGTAAAAGGACATTCGCTTAATTCGACTTTGCATAGCGTTCCGGACTGTCAGGCGATAATAAAAAAAGCAGCCGTTGAAAGGCTTAAAGAAAAATATAAGCTAAACTGGTTTGAGGAAAGCGGAGAAACCTTTCAAATAAGGTTTAATATTTTAAAGGATGAAGTAAGCATATATCTTGACACATCCGGACAAGGGCTTCATAAAAGGGGATACAGGAGGAATTCCAACGAAGCCCCCATTAAAGAAACCCTTGCGGCAGGGATAATTGATATTGCAAGGGTAAGGAGCGACAGCATAGTTTGTGACCCGTTTTGCGGCAGCGGAACATTTTTGGTTGAATCCGCTTTTAAAGGGCTTGGAATTGCTCCGGGCATAAATAGGCATTTTGCTTCTGAAAAATGGGGATGCATTGACAAAAATATTTGGAAAGAAGAAAGACAAAGGGCAATTTCAAATGTAAAAAGAGAAGCCGGCTTTAAAGCTTTTGGATATGACAAAGAAAAAAGCGCAATAGAGCTTTCGTCAGAGAATTGCAAAAAGGCTGGGATTTCAAGCAGGGTAAGTCTTTTGGCGGCGGATATAAAGGACTATAAGAATAAAGAAGGGACCATAACCATATGCAATCCGCCGTACGGAGAGAGGATGCTGCAAGTAAAGGAAGCGGAAGAGCTTTATAAAGTCATGGGACAAGTTTTTATAGGAAATTCATCTGCGCCATGCTATATAATTTCTCCGCATGAGGATTTTGAAAAATTTTTTGGCAGAAAAGCCGATAAAAGAAGAAAACTCTATAACGGCATGATAAAATGCCAGCTTTATATGTATTATAAGTAATAAAAAATGCCCCGCGCATGGCAGGGCATTTTTTATTCGGATGTTTATTAAATTGCGCGTGTCACCTTGTTTGAACGCAAACATCTTGAACATACGTGGATATGACGAGGAGTTCCGTCAACCAAAGCTTTTATACGCTTAACATTTGGTTTCCAAGTTCTGTTTGTACGACGATGTGAGTGAGAAACCTTTATACCGAAAGTTACACCCTTTCCGCAAATATCGCATTTTGCCATGGGGCTGCACCTCCTTTTCTTTTTCATAAAGTCAACATCATTTATATTATCACAAAACAAAGATAAAAGCAAGCTTTTTTTAAAAAATTTACCTTTTAAATTGTGGAATGAATGTTGACTTTTTAAAAAAGGGTTGCTATAATTGTTTTGTATGGCGATGATGGGAAGAACCAGTTTTGCGCCCGTTCAGAGAGGGAGGTTAGGTGAGAGCTCCCCG
>JAJUHO010000073.1 GCA_029267825.1 Oscillospiraceae bacterium | reverse complement strand
CCGCCGGCAACGGGCGCTTACGCTTTCAGCGTGCGCCCTGCCAGGCGGCTGACGGCTCTATATTGTTGCTCTGCTTTTCGCCCCAGTGCTCACTACTCCAATTTTACTACGAAAAGCAGAGCTTTATTTTTTGCTAGTCTTAATAGCTTTATTAGCGGAAAACTATAAGCCAAGACTTTCGGCTGGTAAAGCAATTAAGGCAAGCAAAGTTAAAGACCTGCTTTTCGTGACAAGATTAGAGTGGTGTATACCAAGGCGAAAAGCAGGTCGTCTATAACGAGCCGTTATTCGCCGTGCAGGCAATTTGCGATTTCAGTTTTTGTGTAAGCAAATTGCCGTTGCCGGCGAATAGGCGACCGGAGATATATAAAATCAGGCGTTTTTTGGTGACTTTTTGTCGCCGGACAAAAAGTCACTGGGGGTTAAAGCAGACTAAATCTGCTTTATATGCAAGTAGGGGGCAAAGCCCCCCTCTTAAAAGTTAGAAGTTAGAAGTTAGAAGTTAAAAGTTAAAAGTTAAAAATTAGATATTAGAAATTAAAAACCTTTTAAGGGCATCACGCCAGTGAGGGAGCTCTGAAAAGCCACTTTGAACCAGTTTTTTCTTTGAAAGCCTTGAATTCATAGGCCGCTTTGCAGGAGATGGATACTCCGACGACGGAATAGGATTTACCTTTACAGAAATTCCCGAAAGCTTAAAAATCTCGCATGCAAACTCATACCATGAACAAAAACCTGAATTTGTCGCATGATAAACGCCGAAACGGTCTGAATAAAGCATTTCCAAAATGGTCTTTGCAAGGTCTTTTGTATAGGTAGGACTTCCCACTTGGTCGCATACAACCGAAATTTCATCCTTTTCACGTCCAAGCCTTAACATTGTTTTTACAAAATTGCTCCCATTTTCCCCAAAGACCCATGAAGTGCGCACTATAAAATACTTTTCAAGATTTTTAACCACTGCATTTTCGCCGCAAAGCTTTGTCTGCCCGTACCAATTAAGCGGAGATGGCATAGCGGTTTCTTCAATTTCATGCTCTCCCGCCTCGTTGTAGACATAATCGGTTGAAATATAAATCATCCCTGCCCCGCACTTTTTGCAGGCAAGAGCTATGTTTTCCGTTCCCGCCGAATTTACAGCCCGACAAAGCTCCCTTTCGGTTTCGGCCTTGTCAACGGCAGTATATGCGGCACAATGCACCACCCAATCCGGTTTTATTTGCTCCAAAAAATCCACACAGGCGTTTTTGTCAGTTATATCAAGGTTCGGAAGGTCCGCCCCCTTGGCATCTATCCCCTTTGAAAGCAAAAGCTTAAGCACATCGCTTCCAAGCTGGCCTTCGGAGCCGGTCACAACAACACACATTATCCCCTGCCCCCGTACATTTTTTCGTAATAGCTTTTGTACTCCCCGTCGGTTATGTTTTTAAGCCAATCCATATTATTAAGATACCATTTTATCGTTTCTTTTATTCCGGAGTCAAAATTATAAACCGCATTCCAGCCAAGTTCGCTTTGAATTTTCGAGGGGTCTATGGCATACCTCAAATCATGCCCCGGCCTGTCCAAAACAAAGGAAATAAGCTCCTCCGACTTGCCCATTTCCCTTAAAACCGTCTTTACGACTTCAAGGTTTGTCCTTTCGTTGTGGCCGCCTACATTGTAAACTTCCCCCGCTTTTCCCTTATGAAGTATAAGATCTATTGCGGAGCAATGGTCGTCAACATGAAGCCAATCGCGCACATTTTCTCCCTTTCCATAAACAGGAATGTTTTTGCCCTCATATGCCCTTGAAATAATAAGTGGGATGAATTTTTCCGGAAACTGAAACGGGCCGTAATTATTTGAGCAGCGTGAAATCGTTGCTTCAAGCCCGAATGTCCTATGATATGCGAGCACAAGCAAATCCGCCGAGGCTTTTGACGCCGAATACGGCGACGAGGCTCTTAACGGAGTGCTTTCCGTAAAAAACAAATCTTTTCTGTCCAGCGGCAAATCGCCATACACTTCATCTGTTGAAACCTGATGAAACCGGCAGGAATATTTTCGGCAGGCATCCATAAGCACTCCCGTACCAATGATGTTTGTTTTAAGAAAAATCTGCGGGTCTGAAATTGAGCGGTCCACATGGCTTTCTGCCGCAAAATTTACAACCGCATCAAATTTTTCCCTTTCAAAAAGCTCATCAATTTTCTTTGCGTCAGCTATATCCGCCTTTTCAAAGAAAAAATTCGGGTTTTTAAAAGCCTCTTTAAGATTTTCAAGATTTCCGGCATAAGTCAGCTTGTCAAGACAAGTTATTTTATATTCAGGGTGCTTTTTTAGCATGTAATAAACAAAATTGCTTCCAATAAATCCGGCGCCGCCGGTAACAAGAATTTTCATCTTTTTTCCCTTTCGTCTTAAAAATCTTCGCCGAATTTAAAATAAATTTCATTGCCTATCGGCGAGGCGTTTATATCCTTCGGCGAAAGCACCGGATCGGATGTTCCCCATTCTATGCCTATTGCGGCATCATTCCATGCAATAGACATATCAAATTCCGGCGCATATGGCCTGTCCACCTTATACTGCACCTCAACGTCGTCCGTAAGGGTGAGAAATCCGTGGGCAAATCCTCTTGGAATATAAAGCATCAGCTTATTTTCGGCACTAAGCTCCACAGCCGTCCATTTAAGATATTGCGGAGAACCTGCTCTTATATCCACAGCCACATCAAAAATGCTTCCTCTTGTGCACCTAACAAGCTTTGACTGGGCATAGGGGCTTTTTTGGAAATGCAATCCCCTAAGCACTCCTTTTTTTGCCGAATACGAATGGTTGTCCTGTACAAAAGCGGCATTTATTCCAAGCCGGTGAAATTTTTCATCATTATATGTTTCCATAAACCAGCCTCTGCCGTCATTAAAGACCTGCGGTTCTATTATAAAAACATCGTCAAGCCCTGTTGGTATTTTTCTCATAAAAACCTCCGGAATCAGTAGTGGATTTTTTTCTCCAAAACATTTTTAAGGTGTGCCCCATAAGTCGAGCCGCCGTATTTTTTCACTGCAAACTCAAGCCTTTCGCGGCTTATCCAACCTGAATTATAGGCTATTTCTTCAAGTGCGGCAATTTTTATGCCCTGTCTTTTTTCAATTATTGAAACAAACTGTCCTGCATCATAAAGGCTGTCTATTGTTCCCGTATCAAGCCATGCGTATCCCCTGCCAAGCAGTTCGACATCAAGCCTGCCCTCTTCGAGATAAATTCTGTTGAGGTCGGTTATTTCAAGCTCCCCTCTTTTTGACGGAGTAAGTTTTTTTGCGTATTCGCACACCTTATTGTCATAAAAATAAAGTCCCGTTGCGGCATAATTCGACTTGGGATTTTGCGGTTTTTCCTCAATTGAAATTACCTTTCCGCTTTCGTCAAATTCAACCACCCCAAATCTTTTAGGATCTTCAACATAATAGCCGAAAATGGTAGCCCTGTCCTCCTTGGCGGCAGCTTTTTTAAGAACGGAAACAAAGCCGTTACCATAAAAAATATTATCGCCAAGTATCATTGCCGCCCTGTTTCCAGCCAAAAACTCCTCTCCGATTATAAATGCCTGGGCAAGCCCATCGGGAGACGGCTGTTCCTTATATGAAAGCCTTATGCCATAATCCGACCCGTCGCCAAGAAGTCTCTTGAAATTCGGCAAATCATGCGGGGTTGAAATTATAAGTATATCCCTTATTCCGGCAAGCATAAGCGTAGAAAGCGGATAGTATATCATAGGCTTATCATATACCGGCAAAAGCTGCTTGCTCATCGCAAGGGTAAGCGGGTAAAGCCTTGTTCCCGAACCCCCGGCAAGAATTATTCCCTTTGTTTCCATAACGCACCTTTTTTATTTTTATTATATCACGGGAAAAGAGGAAAATAAAGTACCAAAAACAAAGGTTAATATTGCAGTTAAATAGTTACATATCGTTTACAAACGATTACAACAATATTACAAATTCTCCAAAGATATTGACAACAACGCAATAAGTGCTAAAATAATTGGTATTAAAAGAATAATATGGTAAATTTATTAGCTTTATTTAAAAGGTGAATGTGATGAAAAATAAATATTTTATGTTCTTACTTGCTTTATTAATGTGCATCAGTATTTTCCCTCCAAATCTTATTCATGCGGACGATAAGGCAATAAACATTCCAGAAAAAGTCACAGCCGCAAATGTTGTTGATGCAATTGAAAAAAACACAGACATTATTGACAAAATAAGAAATGATTATTTTGAAAGTACAGCCTTTTCCGGAGAAGAAGCAACTAAAATTATTGTTCCGTTTGCAAAAACAATTACTGTATGTGAACCTTGCATTAACGTCTTGCAATTTTCGTATTACAAAAAAGAATACACCGGAAAATATAATTTTATGGTGCCCTTTATGGCTGACGATAAATTCAGAGGCTTTATTTCTTTTAAAAAAAGTGAAAACGGCCTTCAATATAATGAAATATGCCTGCTTTCACAACAAGAAATAGATTTTATAAAAAAATCAGGAGAAGTCTATTTGTTTTCTTCGGATATATTAACAAGCGGATATACGAAAAATTTATATTTTATATCTAAAAAAGATAATAAAGCTTTAAATCTTAATTATAAACCGGAAGTCGATTTTTCTGAAACAAACAGCCTTTTGGATTTTAATTCAATTAAACCAATTAAAACAATAGACTGCTCATCCTACTCCAACAATAAATTTCAATTTCAATCAGGCAAAAAATATGAAATCTCAAATGAAGAATATTTTTTAAACAGCGACGGAACTAATTTTTCAGTGCAAAAAAATCCTGAAAATCTTCGCGACAAAATACAAATTATTATAAACGAAAAAAGCAATGGGTGTATTGAATTATCATCCGCAATAAATCCAAATTGCAAATTATCGGCCGACGGAATAAATGAATTCAAAATGGTTTTCCAAAAAAATACGTTAAATAAATATAAATTCGTTTCGACCGATTCTTTGGGGCAAGAAAAATATTTAACCTATGATAGTGCAACCGGAAAACTTTATCTGACTCAAAATAAAACAGACCAAAATTCATACTGGCAAATAAACAAATATATTTTGGAATATATTTCAGCCGGTGAGCCTTGCCAAGAAAAAAGCCTAAAAATAAATTAAATCTTGCTGAATAAACGGCTTATCGTTTATTCAGCAAGATTTTTTACAAATCATCCGCATCCTGAACAGGCTTTTCCGCAGAATTCAATGGAATTCCTGTATAACTGCCCTCAGGGTCGCTTCTTGATGCTTTTGTTTTAAAAGCATCTTTTTTGTTTTTTGAAGTCTTTTCCACGTTCTTTTTATCAGACATACAAAATCAACTCCTTCGGGGCTATTTTGCCCAAAAGAGCAGAGCTTATGCGTCAAGCTTAGCATTGGTCTTTTGCTGAAATTTTTCCGCAAGCACAACAAATCTCTTGTGGGTCCCGCCGCCTATCTTGCCTTTTTCATCAAATGCCTCCACAGAAAATTCAACTTCCCTGCCGTTTGATGCTTTTATTTCAGCCTTTGCAAAAACCTCCATGCCAAGCGGGGTTGCTGAAATATGGTCAACGCCGACATAAGTTCCCACAGATGTTTCACCCTCATCAAGAAATTCAGAAAGGCATTCTGCCGCAGCATTTTCCATAAGTGCTATCATCATCGGTGTGGCAAACACCTCCAAATCGCCGCTGCCGACTGTTTTTGCAAGACATTCTCTTGAAACCTCAATGCTTTTTTCGCAAAAAGCCCCTATTTTTACTTCTTTCATTCGCTATCAATCCTTTCATTATTGGTCCCCGCTGATATTTTCGCCCAAAATCCTGTCATATGTAATCATATCAAGTGCCTTGTCGTTTGGTATGGAGCTGTCATAGCTTGTTGAGTATACCGGAACCTCATGCATTTTGTCAAGCATGGTTTGAGCCATGCTGTCAAGCGGAACTCCGGCAGTATCCATTAAAACATACGGCAGATAAAACGACGAAACTTCTTCGCTTGGCGCCTTTGAAAAATCAGCGTTATAATTGCTCCACAAAAGATACGGCTGTTCATAAAGCGTGCTGCAATTATCCCCGTCTATTCCAAGCTGAGAGTATACATTTCCCTCTCCCCTGAAACAAGGCAGATGGTCGCCAATCATTAAAACTATCGTCGGCCGGTCTATACTTTTAAGGTCCTCGGTAAAATTCTTAAAATTTTCAAGCACCTTTTGCACGCGCGAAAGATATTCCTCAAACTCGGTTTTGCCCTCCGTATCATAAGGCTGATGATTTTCCATTGTAGTTGCATGCACATAAACAGGAGCATCCTTATTCGTTCTGATAAATTGTTCTATTTGGTCATATATCACCGAATCGGACATATACGAACCATCATACTTTACCGGAACAGTAAGGTTTTCCTCAAAATACATCCTGTCAAAGCCGAAATTTTTATAAATTTCATTCCTGCTGTAAAAAGACGCAAGAAAAGTATGCACATATGCAGTATTATATCCAAGGCCTTTATAATATTTTGCCACAGTTTGCTGGGGCCTGTCAAGAAGCATCCTTTGAGGCATATTCGGGTCGTTTAGTGATTTAAGAGGCAATCCGAACAAAAGCTCAAATTCCGTCCTTACCGTAAAGCTTGCAAAAGTCGGCACAACTGCCTTGCCAACATGCCCTTCGGCACACACAGCATCCCAGTCCGCATAGGTTTCCTCCGGGATTTCCAAGTCCTCAAACCGTCTGAAATCGGTAAATGCCTCAGACATTACGACTATAACGTTCGGCATTTGAGAAAGGTCCGCATTTTGCTTTGGAACGTTGTCCTCAATTATATTTTCCACAGCCTCAACGGTATAGTCATCAGGTTCCTTTACCCTATCCTTAATAGTTTCGGTTGCGCTTTCGGTAAAAAATGCAAGGAAACTGTTGTTGTCAAATTTTTCATTTACTTTGAAGACATTGTCCGCCTCTGTAGTATCTATTTCAAAAAAAGCATATACCGGCATTGCCACAGATGGCATAAGTATTGTGCAAATACCGCACAAAACACATGCGGCAGAGCTTAAGAAACTTCTAAGCCTGCCCATTTTGAGCACAGGCCTGAACCAAAACACCGCCGCAAGGTAAACAATCAGCAAAAAAGCGTAAAAAACAAGCTCCGGAGTGATTTTTATGTAGGCAAAACGTGCTATATTTTCGGCATCAACAGACATCTTCAAATCGGAAATTTCAAAGTGATTGCCACTTGTTCCAAACTTGAAAAGCTCCACCGTGCTGAATATGAAATATAAAAGTCCCGTAAGCAGAGCCGCCGGAAAGCCCCCTCTAAACAAAAACAAAAGCGCCCCATAAAGTATTGCCGCAACCATTATGTTGAAAAGCATTATGCTTGGCTTTTCGGATATGAAAAGCACAAGCTTTGACGGATATTTCATTTGATTTATTTCTGCAAGGCAGACTATGAAAACCGGAAATAAAACGGCAAGGAAAAAATTTGTAAGCTTATATTTTTCGCTGTTTGCCTCTCTTTTCCTTGAAATGCGCAGAAAAAAATCCCTTATTTTTAAGTTTTTTAAGAAACTTGGCATTTTACTATCTCCCGCAATATTTGCAATTTTTTTACACAGCTTTTTCGCACAATACATATTAGCACATAAAAAAATCCTTTTCAATGCCGTTTTTGCAATTTATATACATATTAAAATGTATTTGAAGGTTTTCAACTCTTTTTCACTCACTCAAATCTTCGTTTTTGAGCAAAATGCCATAACAGCAAATTAAAAAATTATGCTTTTTGGAGTTAATACCTATTGACAAAGAAGCTTTTACGATGTATAGTTAATTACACAAGTAGCTAACCACATAACTAAATATCAAGGAGCTGAATTATGAAAAGCAAAGCATATTTTTTAACGGCAATTATGTCGGCAGCGGTGCTTTTGTCGGCATGCAGCCCAAACAGCGGAGCCGTAAAGGTAAACAGTGTAACCCTTAAAACCGAAACCTTAATGAATAAAATAAGCGCAACCGGCGTTGTCGAAAGCTCGGAAAGCAAAAATGTTTATTCAACTCTTACATATCCCGTAAAATCAATAAATGTAAAAATTGGGGATTCAGTAAATGCGGGCGATGTGCTGTGCGTTATCGACAGCGAGGATTTGGAGCAGCAAATTGCTCAAAAGCAGGCCGCTCTTAATTCATCAAATACCACCTCTTATTACCAGCTTGTTGAAAGCGAAAAGAAGTACAACGAGGCTAAAAACAATCTTGACAACGGGCTTAACAGTGAGCTGAATGCTGCGGAAGCCGCACTTAAAAGTGCAAAAATAGACCTTGACAGCTCAAAGGCAAAATACGAAAACGCCCAAAAATCGCAAACTACCAGCGGAAACAAGGCGCTGCTTGACGCCTATGACGCATACTCAAAGGCAAAAGACAACTATGAAGGCAAAAAGAACGAATATTACTCTGAACTCTCAAAAGATTACAAAACCGACAAAGATGCGGTAAAGGCCGCTGAGGAAAAGCTTTCAAGCCTTAAAACCGACTGGCTTAAAGCAAAGGATGAATTAAGCGACGCCCAAGGCAAAGATTCCATTACCATTCAAAAGGCAACGGAAAAGGTGGATAAGGCAAAAGAGGCTTATGATGACCAGCTTAATGAAATTTACAAACTTATAAAAACCAGCAGCCTTGAAGATTTAAGGAAAACTCTTGCCTCCTATGAAGAAACCTATGACAGTGCAAAAGAAACCTATGATGAAAAGGTGGAGCAGTTCGGCGGGGATTTGCTAACATATAAATCAAGCTACGAAACCGCTCAGGTAAACTATGACAAGGCGCTTTCGGCATATGAAGCAACAAAGCTTTCGGTAAACCAACAGCTTGAATCATACAAAAATGAACTTGAAAAAAACAAAGCAACCGCTTCAAACGAACCATCCGTGCTTGAGCTTGCCTCACTTAGGGAAAAGCTTAATGACTGCACCGTAAAATCCCCTATTGCAGGAACAGTTACAGCCATTTATGCAAAAGAAGGCACCCCTCCGAATGGAGTAATGTTTGTGGTTGAAAACACAAAAGCGCTTAAAATAAAAGCTTATGTCAAAGAATACGACATAAACAATATAGCCGAAAATATGAAGGTGCTTATTGAATCCGATGCAACCGGCAACGACGAATACGAGGGATATATAAGCAGGGTTTCTCCCGCCGCCCAAAAGGACAGCTCAAACTCCACACAATTTGAAATTGAAGTGACAGTAAAAACCCCAGAAACAAAGCTG
>JAJUHO010000084.1 GCA_029267825.1 Oscillospiraceae bacterium | reverse complement strand
TGCAAATAATTCTGAAGCAGTTGTTGTTGAAGGGAAAAACTCCGTTACTTTAAACAACTGCAACGTAACCGGAAATATGACTGGCACTTATAAGGATGATTCCGAAAACATCCATAACGTCATGATTTATCAAAGCATGTCTGGAGATGCGGATGTAGGCCATGCAACATTTACAATGAGCGGCGGCTCTTTGACTGCAAAAACCGGAGATATGTTCTATGTAACCAATACAAGCTGCTCCATTACACTTTCCAATGTTAAGCTTACCCTTGCAAACAAAAATCTACTTGTCGTAGCCGGCAACAACAGCAGCCGCGGATGGGGCACCTCCGGTGAAAATGGAGGACAGGTAACCTTTACAGCGGATTCTCAAACCATGGAAGGAATTATATCAGTTGACAAGATTTCTACATTAGCTATGACAATGCAAAACGGCACCAGCTTTACCGGAGCAATAAACCCGGACGGAGCAGCCGGAGAGGTAAATGTAACAATGGATGATTCGTCAACATGGACTCTCACTGCCGACAGCTATATAACCTCTTTCAACGGAGATGTTTCCAAAATAATTTCAAACGGATACAAAGTATATGTAAACGGAACGGCAATAAATTAAAAGTCTGCCTGATAAACGTAAAAAGCGTTTATCAGGCAGTTTTTAGTAATAATTTACAAAACATAGCACAAAAAATTGTCAGATTTTGTTTTATATTTTCTTGACTTTTATTTCCTTTCAAACTATAATAACATTGTAAATTAATAAAAAAAGAGGAAATTTTTATGGATAAAAATAAAGCAAATATTTATTTGAAAAATTTTCTATCTATTATTGGATTCGTATTGATGGTTTTTATGATTTATTTGTATAATCGTCACAGAATTATGAATAGTTACAGCATAGGCTTTTTAAATAAAGAATATTCTTTAAATTTCATACCTTTTAAGAACTTCATTTACACAATATCCTTGCTATATCAAAACATATTGCTAAAAATAATATTTTTTATTGTTTTAGGAATTGTGTTAAAAATAATTCTTCACTGTCTTGGATTCATTAAAACAAAACATTATATTTTAAATTCAGTATTAATAATGCTGGTCATGGAGGTTTTAGTTTCATTTACATCAAAATTTCCGGTAGTTATAGACATAAATAATATAATATTCTATTCAATAGGTTTTACAATAGGATTTTTTGTTTTTGATTTGTTATTGTATGCACTAAAAAAAGCAATAAAATTGATTTGTAAATTTGCAAATGAAACTGGTATTTAAAATTATTTGCCTGATAAACGTAAAAAGCGTTTATCAGGCAGTTTTTTATGATTCCGTAATGACCCCGCCGTTTACGTGAAGAACTTGTCCGGTAACAAAAGCCGAATCTTCACTGGCAAGATAAACATAGGCAGGCGCTATTTCAAAAGGCTGGGCCGCCCTTCCAAGAGGCACATCCTGCCCGAATTTTGAAGTATCCCCAGCATTGAAGCTTGAAGGTATGAGCGGTGTCCAAACAGGCCCGGGAGCAATCGCATTAACCCTTATCCCAAGCGGCGCCAGCGAAAGCGAAAGCGAACGTGTAAAGGCAACTATTGCTCCTTTTGTCGCAGAGTAATCAAGCAGTGTGGGACTTCCCTTATAAGCAGTAACAGAGGTTGTGTTTATTATTGAAGCACCGGCTTTCAAATGCGGCAGAACTGCTCGTGTAGTATAAAAAAAGCTTATTATATTTGTTGCAAATGTGTTGTTTAATTGCTCGGAAGTTATATCAAGTATACTGTTTTGCGGATATTGCACAGCGATATTGTTTACAAGAATGTCTATATGCCCAAATTCACGCATTGCGGCATCGACAATATCATTTGAAGATTTTTCCTGCTTTAAATCACATTTGATTGCAACGCATTTCTTTCCAGCGCACTCAACCATTTTTGCGGTTTCGTTTGAATCCTCCTGCTCGCTGTAATAGGCTATCAGGATATCCGCACCCTCTTTTGCAAAAGCAACTGCGGCGGCTTGTCCTATTCCGCTGTCGCCTCCGGTTATTATTGCAACCTTGCCGTCAAGCTTTCCGCTTGGACGGTATTTGGGGTTATCCGTTACAGGCTTTGGATTCATCTGCGACTGCGAACCCGGTTGCAAATCCTGATGCTGGGGCGGAAATCCAGACGGTGTGGCCGCCGGCGCATTTTCATAAGTGCTTTTAGGCTTGGTCATATTCAAAATGCTCCTCTCAAATTTTTTTAATATTATTTGATGAAAAGGCAAAAATATAATATAAATCGGAGCAATGTGCCGGATATGAAAATTTTACATTGTATTGTCGTACTTTTGTTGACGCAAACACTTTTTTTATGTATAATTAAATGCAAAATAATTGTATTTTGGAGGTAAAACAAATGGGAAGAGCCCTTATTATAGGAGCGGGCGGAGTGGCAAGCGTTGTTGTGCACAAGTGCTGCCAAAATCCTGAGGTATTTGAGGAAATTTGCATTGCCAGCCGCACCCTTTCAAAATGCGACGCCCTTAAACAAAAGCTTGAAGGCGGAAAGACAAAAATCCAAACCGCACAGCTTGACGCAGACAATGTTGATGAAACTATCGCTTTGATAAATAAATTCAAGCCGGATATCGTGATAAACGTCGCACTTCCTTATCAGGACCTGGCAATAATGGATGCGTGCCTTGCAACTGGCGTGCATTATCTCGACACAGCAAACTATGAGCCGCGCGATACCGCAAAATTTGAATACAAGTGGCAATGGGCTTACAGAGAAAAATTTGAAAAGGCCGGCATTACAGCCGTTCTCGGCTGCGGCTTTGACCCGGGAGTAACCGGAGTTTTCTCCGCTTACGCCATGAAGCATTATTTTGACGAAATTCATTATATAGACATTCTTGACGCAAATGCAGGCGACCACGGTTATCCTTTTGCCACAAACTTTAACCCGGAAATAAACATCCGTGAAGTTACCGCAAAGGGCAGCTACATTGAAAACGGCAAATGGGTTGAAACTGAGCCGCTTGAAATAAAAAGAGTCTACAATTTCCCAGAAATAGGAGAAAAAAATATTTATCTGCTCCATCACGAAGAACTTGAATCACTGGCCTTAAATATCAAGGGTGTGAAAAGAATCCGCTTTTGGATGACCTTTTCAGACAATTACCTCACGCATTTAAGAGTACTTCAAAATGTTGGAATGACTTCAATAGAGCCTATCGAATACGAAGGCAAGCAAATTGTGCCGCTGCAATTCTTGAAGGCAGTTCTTCCGGACCCTGCGTCGCTTGGGCCAAGAACAAAGGGAAAAACCAACATCGGCTGCATTTTCCAAGGAGTAAAGGACGGAAAAACGCTCAATTACTATGTCTACAATGTTTGCACGCATGAGGAATGCTATGCAGAAGTAGGCTCGCAAGCCATTTCCTATACAACAGGTGTTCCTGCAATGATAGGCGCGGCAATGGTTCTCACTGGAAAATGGAAAAAGCCCGGCGTTTACAACGTTGAAGAATTCGACCCGGATCCGTTCATGGATGCTCTTAACAAATTCGGACTTCCATGGAAAGAAAGCTTTAGCCCGGAGCTTGTGGATTAGCCTATGAAAGACATTGATTTTGGAAAGCTCCCCTCCCCATGCTATATTGTGGACGAAAGACTGCTTGTAAAAAACCTTGAAACCCTTAAATCCGTAAAAGAGCGCACAGGCTGCAAAATACTTCTTGCGCAAAAGGGCTTTTCTATGTTTTCCCTTTACCCGCTGATAAGAAAATACCTTGACGGGACTACCGCAAGCTCGCTCTTTGAGGCAAGGCTCGGACATGAGGAAATGGGCGGCGAAACCCACATTTTCGCTCCGGCTTACAGGGATGACGAATTTGAGGAAATTATCAAAATCTGCGACCATGTGGTTTTTAATTCCTTTTCGCAATGGAAAAAATTCAAGGGCAAAGTAAATTCGCAAGGCCGCAAAATAGAATGCGGGATAAGGATAAATCCCGAATATTCCGAAATAAAAACGGATATTTACAACCCTTGCTTTAAAAATTCAAGGCTTGGCGTTACGCTTGAAAATTTTGAGCCGGACATGCTGGAAGGCATTGACGGGCTGCATTTTCACACAATGTGCGAACAAAATTCAGACGTTCTTGAACGCACGATAAAGGTTGTGGATGAAAAATTCGGGAAGTATATATCGCAAATGAAATGGTTGAACTTCGGGGGCGGGCATCATATAACAAGAGCGGACTACGATATTGAAACCCTTGTGCGCTCCATAATGTTCATCCGCGAAAAATACGGAATTGATGTGTATCTTGAACCCGGAGAAGCAATTGCCCTTAACACAGGTTATCTTGTCTGCACAGTACTTGACACCTTAAAAAACGGAATGGATATAGCAATCCTTGACACCTCTGCGGCATGCCATATGCCGGATGTGCTTGAAATGCCTTACCGTCCCGAAATAATAGGCGCAGGCAAACCCGGTGAACACGCTTATACTTACAGACTTGGCGGGCCAACCTGTCTTGCAGGCGATGTTATCGGAGATTATTCATTCAAAGAACCTCTCCGCCCCGGCGACAAGCTTGTCTTTTGCGATATGGCGCACTATACCATGGTAAAAAACAATACCTTCAACGGAATAAACCTGCCCTCAATTGCTTCCTTCAACGAACTTGACGGAATAAAAATTATAAAGCAATTTCAATACGAAGATTTCAAATCAAGACTTTCATAAAAAAATCCGTTTCATGCCAAAGCGTGAAACGGATTTTTCATGGCTAAATTCATTTTTGTTCCAAATAATCCCCTATAAAATCCAAGGCGCATATTGCATTAAGGCACCACTGAGCAGCAAAATTTGTTGAAATCCAAGGTATTTCCTTAATCTCTCCAAATTCCTGAACATAAAAACCACATTGTTTTTTTAGCTCGCCTATCAGGGCTTCCCAAACCTTTGAGGCAAGCACATCATCGCCGTAATACTCCGCCGCAAAAGCTCCCATTGCCGCCGCCATATATGGAAATGAAAATTCCCTTTTGCCTATAAGCCCATTTGAAAGCGCTTGTCTTTCCTCGTTTGAAGAAAAATAAAATTTGCCATAAAGAGCAAGCATTTCTTTCCATTCCGGGTCGGAAAGCAAATCCGCAAGTTCAAACCATATCTGAGGGCCTCCCATGCATATTGCAAGATGGGTTCCGCCTGCGGCATTTTCGCCGATATACCTTAAATGGCCGCTTTGAGGGTCATATTCAAAATCAGAACCGGAAACAAGCTTAAGCGGAGCCCTTTTTAAATCATCTATGCCGGTTTTAATTTTTTGAAGATAAAATTCATTAAGGCTTCTTTCCCATTCCGTCAGCCAATTTGAGCAATAAGCTGCCCAATCCGGCCCTGTGCGCGCATGGGTAGGGTAAACCATTTTATCCTTATCATAAAAATATCTAAGTGGGTCTATATTGAGTGTGGAAAAATCAGCATCAAGCACTTCATCAAAAATGTCCCCCACTCTGCTGTCTCCCGTAAGATAATAGTAAAACCTATGATGTCCGGCCATTGCTATGCGCGGCTCTTTGCAGGAGCATCCCCAATGCCTTACGTTGTGTCTTGAACCAAGTCCTTTATATTCGCCGAAATGATAAACATCCACTTCAGAACAATGCCTTGACATTTCTTCTGCAAGTGTTAAAACGTCCTCCCTGCCGGTGCGCAAAAAAGAATACCAAAGCCAAAGCGTCGGCACAAGTTCTGTATTCTGCCATGCATATCCGCCCATGTCATACCGCCAGCAATGCCTCTCGGAATCGTAAGTATGCATAAAATCCCCATAATTGAAAAGTCCGTACCAACGCCTCCTCTTTACCTCTTTTATATAAAAATCCAGCGCAAGGTCAAGCTGCTTTTCAATCCATATTTTTTCGGGAGAATCTTTTTTAGGAACACTCCATCTTCCAAACACGCCTGTTTTATGGTAATACTCGGGAGATGCGACAATAAAGGGAGGTTTTTGGACAAAATTTGCAAATTCAAGCATTTCTTCATCAGACAAAAGTTTTTTTGCAAAGGCTATTGACATTTCACTCGTACAGGCTATCCCCTGGGCTCTGGCGCCAACCTCGTCAAAGCCCTCATAATAAGCGCTTGCATGGCCTTTTGTATCATAATGCCTGAAATCCATTGCCTTTGCGTCCGGACTCCAAAACCATGCCGAAATTTCAGCTTTTTCCGTGCACATTCCATCAATCCACAGCCCGGAGGGATACTTTTGCCAAAAATTTTTCATTCCTATTAAAAAAGCTCCGTTTTCGCCGCAAACGCAAGCCGTTCCAAGTGATTTTTCCCCGCCGGGGCAATCTATATAGCAGCAATTTGAGTTTTCTGTCCTTTTTTGCAGCTCAAAGCTTGTAGGGCTTTGCTGGAAAAGCCGCCAGCTATCCCATGCGGCCATATCGCTTTGCGCCGTCCAAAAATCCTTATTTTGGTCAGAAAATTTTAATACCTCGCCGGAAAGCTGTCTTTTGTAAATTTCAGAATCAAGCTTTGGCCGCCAGCTTAACAACAGCTTTGATGCCTCATGAAAAATCCCATTTTTGTGAACGAATTTCACATGGCGATTCCAAAGTTCCCCCTCAATGGGAAAATAAAATTTTATTCCCATCCCCTTTAAAAAATCATTGTTTTCATTGCCGTCATACAAAAATGTATGTGTAATTTTAATTTGAGGGCAATTTTTAAAAAATTCAAGCCTTACCACAAACGGAATAAGTTCCCTGCCGTCTTTGCTTTTATGTATTCCTTGTGCCTTGATAGTGCATTTCAAATCTCCGTTTTCCTCGGCGCAAACTTCTCTTAACTCTCCGTAGAAAGCAGTTTCTCGCCTTAAAAGCATTCCATCCTTTTCTTCTCTTTCTTCAAGGATAAATGATAATTTTGCTTTATCAAGTAGTTTTTTTCCGTCTTTTTCTATTCCATCAATTAAAAGTTCGCCGCTTTTGGGGATTTTTGCGTTAAAAACCCCATTATCCACATTTATTGAAAAATCCGTTTCCGATGCCATAGGCACATGGCTTTCCTTTTCTCTAACGGCTTTAAGAAACATTTTTCCCCTTGCTTTTGAACAATCAGCAGAATGAAATGACCATTTTACGCTGCCGTCAGGCCAATATGCTCCTATTTTTGACTGCACCGGAATTTCGCAGCCGTTTTCATCAAAAAGTTTAAAGCCGGATTCCTTTCCGACTATGCCTTTTTCCCATGGTGCTCCCCATGAGGCATAACCATTCTGCGAGCGTCCTTTGAGCTTATGAAATTCTATTTTCGTTTCCATAATTTTCTCCAAAAATTAAATTTCGGTCTTTGCTCCGCCTTTTGCCTCAATTATTTTACCATCAACCTCAAGCCACACGCTTTGGAATGACGGGTTGAAGACAAAAGTTCCGTCGGCGGAACAGCAAAGGCTGTCGCAGGCATCAAGATAATCCATTATTTCAATATTTGTAGCGTACCAAGTATCTTCCCTTCCGCCGGCAAGCTTGCAAAAATTTTCAATCAGGCTCCAATTGTCATCCCTTGAAAATTCATAGCTATGTCCCCAGACATACATAAGGTAAAGATACTGCCTTTTATAAAGTCCGCAAAACTGTTCGCCAAGTTCTATAAGCTTATGCCCGTGATGGCAGGTAGCTTTCCATTCATACGGGTCATTAGGAAGCGAAAAGTTTTCAGAGCTTCCCACAACCCTTGAATATCTTATTCCAAGCAGAGGCAGCAAGGATTTTATCTGCCGGCTGTAAGAACCGTTCGGGTAAGAAAGTCCCCTCACCGGATAGCCAACAGCCTTTTCAAGGGTTTCCCTGTCAAGCAAAATCTGCTTTGCAACCTGTTCAATAGGGCAGCGCTCAATGGTGGGATGAGTAAAGGTATGACATGCCACCTCGTGCCCCGCATAAATTTTTGAAATTTCATCAAGCGGAAATCTGTTTTCATAAAGTCCCGAATTTAAATGAAAAGTGCCTTTTATACCATACTCGTTAAAAATTGATATAAGCTTTTCATCTTCAATACGGCCGTCGTCATAGCTCATTGTAAGCGCTTTATGCTTTCCCCCGGGAAAGCATTTGTAGATATTCCTAAGCTTTTTTTCCATAGCAATTTCCTTTCATCTTAAACCGCCGAAAAGGGAAGCCGTTAGGACTTCCCTTTCAGACTTATATTTATTTTTTGTCCTGCTTGTAGAGATTGTTTATTTCCTCAATCAAAGTTGTTCCGCCTTGTGCCGCCCAGTTGTCCCAAGC
>JAJUHO010000199.1 GCA_029267825.1 Oscillospiraceae bacterium | reverse complement strand
TTTGCAGTCCGATATTGTTTTAAAGCCGGGAGAAAGCATTACCCTTACTTATGTGCTTGGACAGAAAACCGGTGCCGAGGCTGATGCGGTGCTTGAAACATATAAGGCCGCCGGAACGGTTGAAAAAGAGCTTGACGAATTAAAAAGATGGTGGCATTCAAAGCTTGACAGATTTGTGGTTAAGACTCCAAGTGAAGAATTCAACAATATGCTCAATGTATGGAACGCATACCAGTGCTTCATCACGTTCATTTGGTCAAGGGCTGCATCGTTTGTTTATTGCGGGCTTAGAAACGGTTATGGCTATCGCGATACTGTTCAGGATATACAGGGAATTATCCATCTTGACCCTGAAATGGCAGCGGATAAAATACGCTTTATGCTTTCGGCACAGGTGGATAACGGCGGAGGGCTTCCACTTGTAAAATTTGACCATAAAGCAGGGCATGAAAATACTCCGGATGACCCTGAATATGTTCGTGAAACAGGACATCCGTCATACCGTGCCGACGATGCCTTGTGGCTCTTCCCGACGGTTTATAAATACATAGCAGAGAGCGGAAATAAGGACTTTATTGATGAAGTAATCGTTTTTGCAAACGGAGGAGAAGGCACCGTATATGAGCATTTGAAGAGGGCGATACAGTTTTCAATGGAGCGCCTTGGCGACCATAATATGCCTGCCGGACTTCATGCCGACTGGAACGACTGCCTGCGAATGGGCAAGAAAGGCGAGAGCACGTTTGTTGCATTCCAGCTTTATTATGCAATTAAAATTTTAAGGGAATTTGCAGTGCAAAAGAATGATGCAGATTATATAAAGTATCTTGACGAAATTTGCGAAAAGCTTTCAAAATCTCTTGAAAAGTGCTGGGATGAGGACCGCTTTATCCGTGGAATCAGAGAAGACGGCGTAATTGTTGGTTCAAGGAAAGACCCTGAGGCAAATATGTGGCTTAATCCGCAGAGTTGGGCGGTTATCTCCGGATTTGCACCAAAGGAGCAGGCGGAAAAGGCAATGGACAGCGTTTACAGGCTGCTCAACACAAAATATGGCATAAGACTTTTGACTCCATGCTATGTTGACCATTACTTTGATGGTGCGCTTATGCACATTTTCAATCCTTCCACAAAGGAAAACGGAGGAATTTTCTCGCAGCCGCAGGGTTGGGCAATTCTTGCGGAGGCTTTGCTTGGACATGGCGACAGGGCGTTTGAGTACTTTATGGAAACTTCTCCCGCTGCAATGAATGACAAGGCTGAAATTCGTGTAATAGAGCCTTATGCTCATGGACAGTTTGTTGAAAGCGTCGACAGCCCGTTTGAGGGGCGCGCGCATGTGCACTGGCTGACGGGAACGGCATCAACGGTTATGGTGGGATGTGTTGAGGGAATACTTGGAATGCGTCCGAATGCGGATGGACTTGTAATTTCTCCATCGGTTCCGTCAAGCTGGGAAGAATTCAGCATTGAAAAGACTTTCAGAGGCAAAAAGCTCTTTATTGAGTTTAAAAATCCAAA
Source organism: Oscillospiraceae bacterium (assembly GCA_029267825.1). Taxonomy (GTDB): domain Bacteria; phylum Bacillota; class Clostridia; order Oscillospirales; family Ruminococcaceae; genus JAIHAL01. The sequence continues at coordinate 1,076 of JAJUHO010000199.1, read as the reverse complement.
TCATGCCCAGAGTGGTGCAAGAGAGGTAATCCTTAACGGCGAAAAGTTGGAAAGCAACTTTATTCCCGCCAAAAAGCTTAAAGACGAAAACAGAATTGTTGTCAACATGTAAATAATAAAAAACCCGCCGGAAATTTTGCCGGCGGGATTTTTTTGGCTTTTTTGAGAGCAATATTTAATAATTTTTTAGCAAAAAGTGATAAGCATTTTATACAAAAATGATGTAAAATATATTTTAATAATAATTTTGTTTGACGGCCTGTTTTTAAAACGGGTTTATTTTTTAGGCGGGATTTTGTTAAGGAATGATTAAAATGATAAGTTTTTTGGATAATTTTAAAATAAGGACAAAGCTTTTTATCATATTTATTTTTTGCGTCTTTGTTCCGGTTCTACTTACAAATGCGGGAGTGTACTTTTTTATAAAGCAAAGCGCTGAACAACAGCAAAAAATTCAAATGGAAAACATGATTGAAAGACTTGTTTATGATTTTGACAAAAAAATAAACGACGCCATTGCGGTTTCAAATTATCTATATACAGATTCCGTCCTTGATGATTTTTTAAAATATAAGTATGAAAGCCCATATGATTACTACCGGCAATATGTTGCTCTTATGCATGATAATGTAATAAAATTTTATTATACGGCGCAGTCTGTTTTCAGCGTACATATTTATACCGGCAACGAGAGCATGATAAAGGGCGGGCATTTTTTTAGCATCGATTCGGCCAAGGATGAAGGATGGTATGAGGAATTTTTAAATTCGCAAAGCGATGTTATGGCAATTTATTGTTTTAATCCTAAAAATCGGCTTTTAAAGCTTGAACCATCAAGAAAAATCAGCATTGTCCGCAAGCTTAATTACTTTAGTAAAAAAGATTGGAGCGTTTTAAAGCTTGACCTTGATTATGCCCAAATACAGAAACGCATTTTGCAGGAGGGCGGTTTTGCGGATATTTTTATAACCGACGGAGAAAAAATCTTATTTGCTTCTTCTGAACAAAACATGCTGTATGATGAATTTCGTCCGGCAAGTGAAATCAAATTAAAAAGCAATGTAATTTCACGGCCT
>JAJUHO010000224.1 GCA_029267825.1 Oscillospiraceae bacterium | reverse complement strand
CCCATTTTAATACCCCATGCTTATTTTTTTCTGCAAGTAATCAACAAGCCCTATAAGTTCCCTCGGCGCATGTATTACATAATCTGGGGTTTCAGACAAGTCCGACGGCATTTTGGGATACCTTGGAGACCAGTCCATAAAGACGCTTGTTATTCCCATTTCATTCGCTCCTTTTATGTCTCTACCCAAATTGTTGCCGACCATAATTATACGCTGCTTGTCACTTTCGGAAAGGCCTGCCGCTTTCATTGCCGCTTCAAACATTTTGCGGCTTGGCTTGCGCTCGCCGATTTTTTCGGAGCATATAACGGATAAAAAGCAATCGTATATCCCATGCTGACAAAATATGTTCTCAAATGATTTTTCTTCTCCATCCGCAACAAGAACAACGGTGTATCCTTGTTCTGTCAAAGTTCTTATTGTTTCTCCTGCGCCGGGAATCAAATCCGCCTTTTCAACTATACCGTCTTTATTTCTAACTTCTGTGCTTTCATCAACAAGGGTATCTCCTGAATCTATGAAAACAACCAATTTTTTTGCCGCCATAAACTTTTAATCCTCTAAGCTGATTTAATTTTTTGAAAATACCACAGTTGCAACGGATTTTTCTGGAATATCAAATGTTGAATTTGACTTGCCGGAATAAGTCTGCTGCAAATCTTTTTGGGAAGCCGTTATGTAAACGGACATTTGCGCCTCATTTGTCCAATCCGGCAAATTAAAGCTTATTTTTTCTGCTTCCCCTGTATTTGAAAGCACAAGCACAAGTTTGGAGTCATTTTCTCCTGTAAAAGCACAACACTTTACATTTTCCATCCTTGCCGGAAGTGTTGCATCTACACGCTTATACCCCGGCCTTATAAATTTTGAAAAATTGCCAAGGCTCCAAAGACGTTTGGTTGGGGTTAACGTTTTTGAGGACGTATCCACATAAATCAGCCCGTCACGATAATCATAGCGCGAAACTAAAATCCAATACTGCCACGAAACAACATCAAGGATAGTCAAATCATCAATCACTTCGTTTGCAAGGTTAAGAGCTGAATCCATGGTAAGGTCTTTACCGTTCACCATTTCACACCATTCGCTCATTCTCAGCTTGACATCTGGAAAATTTATATCCATCCATTGCTTAAAGGTTTTTTTGTCTTCCGCTTTTGACCAATATGAGTGATTGTCAATTGCTCCAAAATGCAGGCTGAGCCTTTCATCCCTTAAAATTGAAATGACATATTTAAGGGTATCGTTTTTCCATTCCCCGCCCTCGGGCCCTGAAAGCTCAACTCCCGAAAGTGCGGGGCGATTTTCAAGCTCGTCAAGGAAAACCTTGTAAATATTTTTCACTTCCTCAGGAGAATAATGGCAGCCTTCCTGTCCGCCAAGCCAATCCCACTGCGGTTCGTTTATAGGAGAAATGAATTTTACCGGAAGTCCGTCAGAAACAAAATGCTCCGCAACATCAAAGACATAATCCGCAAAAGCTTTATAATTTTCAGGAAGCAAATTTTCGGTATTTTTTGCCTCACTATGGGCTTTGTTATTTACCGTAAGCCGCTCCAATGGGCTGTTGCAGAACAATACAATTTCATCTGCGCCAAGAGAGGCGGCCTTTTTTAAAAACCAAACCGCTCCCTCATCCTTAGTCCAATCATATTGTCCCGGTGCGGTTTCAAAAGACTCTGCACGTCTCCACGGGTCGTCTATTTTGCCATTGCCGCTATCCTTTGAACCGGCGCCGATATTGTAT
>JAJUHO010000200.1 GCA_029267825.1 Oscillospiraceae bacterium | reverse complement strand
TCTGCTCTTTTTGTTCTTCCGAGAGCAGATTTGCTATTTTTCCTATTTCGGTGTTCATTCCTGTTGCGGTTATGACGGCTTTTGCGCGGCCGTATGCAACCGAACAGCCTGAGTATACCATATTGTGCCTGTCGCCGATAGGAACGTTTTCAGCAATTTCGGCAAAAGCATCCTTTTCCGCGGGAACCGACTCTCCGGTAAGGGCGGATTCCTCTACTTTAAGGCTTGCCGATTCGATAAGCCTTGCATCGGCAGGAACAAAATCCCCTGCTTCAAGCAGGATTATATCTCCCGGAACAAGCTTTGAAGCTTCAATTATTCCGGCTTCGCCGCCCCTAATGACTTTGGCGTTTGGGGCGGAAAGATTTTTTAATGCATCAAGGGCCTTTTCGGCCTTGTTTTCCTGTATAACACCGATAAAAGCGTTCAGCACGACTATTAAAAGTATGAGCACAGGCTCAAAAAAGCCTTCTCCCTCATAAATTGCAGTCGCAAATGAAACCAGTGCCGCGGCAATTAAAATGATTATCATTACATCTTTAAACTGTTCAAGAAATCGTGCGGCAAAGCTTTTTTTCTTTTTTTCTTTTAGTTTGTTTTCGCCGTATTGTGATAATCGCTTTTGCGCCTCTTCTTTGGAAAGTCCTTTTGTCATATCTGTTTCAAGTCCGGCAAGCAAATCGTTAAGTTTTTCGCAGTGCGGTGTCAAACAAATCATCCCTTCATTTTTTTAAAAAATCCATCTCCTTAAATTGTACCCAATTTTTATGAAAAGTCAATCAAGAGCATGCGTGTTTTTCAAGTATTTTTTGGCTTTTAGGGTTTTCAGCCCATAAATGTTCGGCCGTTGGGGCCCATTTTTCGGCGGCCGGAATAGTTTTTGAACAAAGTTCGTCAACATCTTCCGGGGCCTGCATATCAGTTGATTTTGCGCCGGATTCCTTTACCATTCTTGCAAGAGCCTGCGGATTGTCAAGCAGAGGACAAGGGCGCAAATGGTTGCTGTTAAAAGGCTGGCCTCTTCTGTATGCCATAAAAAGCGGTGATTTAAGAGCCTCAATAAGGCTTACATCGTGAATATTAACATTTGAGTAATGTATGAATGCACAAGGCTCGACATCTCCCGCCGCATTTATATGAAGATAGCGTCTTCCTCCTGCAATGCAGCCCTCGGTAAATTCACCGTCATTCCAAAAGTCCATTGCAAATATCGGTTTTGTCGCTCTTATTTCACGCACGCGGTTGTACATATAGGCTCTTTGTTCGGGAGTTGCCAAAAGGTCAAGCTTTGCATCTTTTCCGACCGGCATATAAGTGAAGTTCCACGAAAAACGACAGCCGCGCCTAATCATGTCATCAACAAATTCATCGGAGCCTACGCTTTCGGTGTTGTACTTATGGTAGCATGTTGAGTATCCAAAAAGCAGCCTGTGTTCTTTCATAAGTTGCATTGCTTTAATTACTTTTTGATAAGTGCCCTTGCCTCTTCTCATGTCCGTTGCTTCTTCGTCGCCCTCAATTGAGAATGCAAGTGCAAAATTTCCCACATGCAAAAGTTCTTTGCAGAATTTTTCATCCACAAGAGTCCCGTTTGTAAAGGCAAAGAAATAGCAATCCTGATGCGCCCCGCAAAGCTTTATTATGTCGTCTTTGCGCACCAGCGGCTCGCCGCCGGAAAATATGTAAAAGTAAACGCCAAGTTCTTTGCCTTGACGGCATATTGAATCCATAATTTCATATGAAAGGTTATTTTTGTTTCCATATTGTGCCGCCCAGCATCCTGTGCAGGAAAGGTTGCAAGCGCTTGTTGGGTCCATAAGGATTGCCCAAGGAATATTGCAGTCGTATTTTTCTTCCGCTGCTCTGGCACGGGGCCAGCCTTCAAGGTTTGCGTTTACCACAAAACAGCTTACAAGTTTTTGCAGTACTTTCAAATCCACTTCGTTAAATAAATCTTCAGTAAGGCGTCTCCAATTTCCGTCCTCTTCAAGCAAAGCTTTTTTCATTGCTGTTATTTGCGGCTCATATAAATGTTCTTTGTCTATTTTCTCGGCAATGCTGAACATGAGCGGCAGTTTTTCCATTGGTTTATCGGAAAGATATCCTACCAAAAGATCCACCGCAGTTTTTTTAATGTTCATAAATGTTTCCTCCTTTTGACTAACCGTTCGGTTAATTTATGTTAAAAATTTTACTGCAAAAAAATGCAGCAAAATTTTTAAAGCTTAAATTTAGTTTTAATTTTTAAGCAAAATATCATTGCCTGAAATTAGGGATGAAAAGACCACTTCAAAAGAATTAAGGAAAGATTTTTGCATTTTGTCCGCACTTAATCTATTAATATTTTTGAAGTCATCATAATATGCCGCAAAACTTGCAATAGGTATAACGGAAAAAAAGAAATTAAATATGGTCATATCTTCCGAAAAACAAAAATCGC
>JAJUHO010000086.1 GCA_029267825.1 Oscillospiraceae bacterium | reverse complement strand
GCAGCGGTTTTTCTTCTCATTTCCGCCACGTCAAAGGCAGGCATTTCGTAGCCTTTTTCTTTCCACCACGGGTCATTTAAAGATGAAACACAAAGCTTCATATAAGACTTCCTCTCTTCAAAAACGGCTGTTTAAAATAATCCGGATATTTTTCCATCAACTTTTCCTTTTGCAGCGGCAGCTTTGACGAATGTGCCCTGTACAGTTCAAGGCATTTTTGCGCATCCCTTTTCTTTGCCGCAAGCAGGATTTCCTCATGCTCGGATATAACTCCGGCGGCAATTTCAGCATCCTGCGACGTAAGCAGCCTTATCCTGCGGTAATGGCCGGACGACGCACGGATTACCTCCCAGCACATAAGCTTTTGCGTGCGCTCAAAAAAGATTTCATGGAACCTGTCGTCAAATTCAAGAAATCCCGCATAATCTCCGGCCCTAAAATGCTCCTTCTGCAAGGTTATTTTGCCTTCAAGCCTTAAAAAGTCCATATCCTCACAGTATTTTATAAAAAGCGGGATTACCTTTTCCTCTATGCTTTCCCTTAAAAATCTTTCTTCTTCCACTCTTTCAAGGTCTATTCTTGAAACATAGGTGCCTTTTTGCGGAAAAATATCCACAAGCCCTTCTTTTGAAAGCTCTATAAGCGCATCCCTTACCGGCGAGCGGCTTACTCCAAGTTCCTGTGCAAGCGAATTGACATTAAGCATTTGCCCCGGCTTTAAATTAAGCAGCATGATGTTTCTGTACAGCGCCGAATAAATATCCTCTTTTGACATTTATCGCCCCTCCCCGCAAAGCTTTGAAACAGCCTCCCAAAGACCGTTCAAATAAACCGCTCCCAGCGCGCGGTCATAAAGGCCGTAGCCGGGCAAAGAAACCTCATCCCATATTGCCCTGCCGTGGTCCGGACGGACAACTCCGTCAAAACCGCTGTCATAAAACGCCTTGACAATCTTCAACATGTCAAACGAACCATCGGACGAAAGATGCGCCGCCTCTTCAAATTTCCCCTTTGAATGGTGCCTTAAATTGCGTATGTGTGCAAAATGTATCCTGCCTTTAAGGGATTTTATTATGTCTTCAAGGTCGTTTTCCGGATTTGAGCCAAGCGAGCCTGTGCAAAGCGTAATTCCGTTGTACGGGCTTTTTACTTCATTTACAAGGCGCAAAAGATTTTCCTTGCAGGTCATTATTCTTGGGAGCCCAAAAACAGGCCATGCCGGGTCATCCGGATGAATTGCCATTTTTATGCCGTACTTTTCGCAGACCGGCATAATTGCATCGAGAAAATAAACAAGGTTTTTAAAAAGCCTTTCGCTGTCTATGTCCTTGTAAAGCTCAAACAGCTCCTTTATTTTTGCCATTCTTTCAGGCTCCCAGCCGGGCAGTACAAAGCCATTGGATTTTTTGTCGATGTTTTCAAAAATTTCATCGGGATTTATTTTGTCTATTTCGTCTTGGTCATAAGAAAGCACGGTTGAGCCGTCCTCCCTCATTTTTGCAAGGTCCGAGCGTGTCCAGTCAAATACCGGCATGAAATTATAGCAGACAAGGTCCACACCCTCTTGGCCGAGAGCTTCAAGGGTTTTTATATAATTTTCTATATGCCTGTCCCTTTCTTTTGTTGCCGCCTTAATGGAATCATGCACGTTTACGCTTTCTATCCCAAGAAGTTTAAGGCCATGCTCCTCAATTTCTTCTTTAAGCGCATGAATTTGCTCTCTTTTCCAAACTTCTCCCGCAGGAATTCCGTACAAAGTGCTCACAACACCCTTTACTCCGGGAACTTGCCGGATTTTCCACAACGGCACGCTATCGAACTCTTTTCCGAACCACCTTAAAGTCATCTGCATAAAAACGCCCCCATTTTTAAGTATACTAATATATTAGCATAAGAAAAAATAAAAATCAAGACGGCTGCAAGCTATGCGGTGAAAATTTTTGGATAGAGATAAAATCCATAAATCCTTCACATAAAGCAGACGCCTTGACATTTTAATTGCCGACTGGCTCTTTGATTGTTTTTGCAATTAAGGAGTAAAAAAAGTTTATTCCGGGGCCAAGAAGGAAGGTGCAAATTATAGTTCCGACGCCTATTTCTCCGCCCATTAAAAAGGCAAGCAGGGTGCAGACGATATCAAAACCTATTTTTGCCTTTCTTATTGAAACTCCGCGTTCTTTAAAAGCGACAATCATGTCGTCGGTAGGATTTGTAGGAAGTCCGGAAAGCATGTACGCCGCCACCCCGATGGATATAAAGACAAGCCCCGCAAGGAGTATTGGTATGGATTTTAAAATAAAATCCCCCTGCACCCCTGCACAAACCCACTTCCAGAAATCAGTGGAAAGCCCAAGCAAAAACGATGAGATAAATGTTGAAAATCTGGGAAACCCCCGCCTTATGCCGGCGGTGATAAACACCGCCAGCAGAGCGGTCGAGTAAATTGCAATGGAAGTATTTATACCAAGCTTTTCGCCAAGGGCAAAGTTAAGCGCGTCATATCCTCCGGCACCAAGATGGGCGTTTATTGTAAAAACAACGCCCAAAGGCATAACAATTATCCCTGTAAAATAAAGGATGGCTTGTTTTAATGAAAATTTTTTGAAAAAATTAAAGTCCATTGGAATTTAAGCCTTTTCTATATTGAATATAAGTGAAACGAAATCGCCGGCATGCTTAAAGTATTTGTTTCTGTTTATGACAAGGCCGGCATTCATGAGCTGGTCGCCGCGATAAAATTCGCTTTCGCCCAAAACTGTAACCTTATAGCGCATATCCGGGTCAAGCCCTTCAAGCTTATAGCGCAAAACGCCCTTGTTTGCAGTGTTAAGGCCCATGTAATATGCTGCTATTGCTTTGGTTTTGTCATCTGAAACAACCATCCATGCCCCGTCGCCACATTTGAAAGGATTTTTTATGCGGTAAAAAGTTCCGTACTGGAAAAGCGAGCGGTATTTTTTGTAGTATGCAACCTGCTCTTTTACTTCTTCAAGTTCTTCTTTTGAAAGCGCATTTAAATCAAGCTCATAGCCGAATGCTCCAAAATACGCCACATTTCCTCTTGTGGAAAGCGGAGTCACCCTGCCCACCTGATGGTTCGGCACGGCGGAAACATGTGCTCCTACGCTTGAAACCGGATATGCAAGGCTTGTTCCGTACTGGATTTTAACCCTTTCATAAGCATCCGTATTGTCGCTGCACCATGCCTGCGGAGCAAAATAAAGCATTCCGGGGTCAAACCTTGCCCCGCCGCTTGCGCAGGATTCAAAGAGCATATCCGGGAATTCGTTTATAAGCCTTGTATATAGGTCATATACCCCAAGGATGTACTTGTGCATAACCTTGCCCTGTTCTTCGGGTTTTGCCGCTCTTGAATAGCATTCGGTCATATAACGGTTCATATCCCATTTTATATAGGATATTTTAGCTTCCCTGATTACCTTTGCTATCATTTCATGGATATAGTCTACGACTTCTTTTCTTGAAAAGTCAAGCATATGCTGGAATCTGCTGTGGCTTTCAAATCTTTCCGGTGTCGAGATTATCCAGTCCGGATGCTTTCTGTAAAGCTCACTGTTTTTGTTTGTCATTTCAGGCTCAATCCAAAGCCCGAATTTCATGCCCATTTCCTCTATTTTTCTTGAAAGGCCGGATATTCCGCCCGGAAGCTTTTTAGTATTGACGAACCAGTCGCCAAGGCCCTGCGTGTCGTCATCCCTTGTTCCGAACCAGCCGTCGTCAAGGACAAAAAGCTCTATTCCGGCTTCCTTTGCGGTTTTGGCGATTTGAAGTATTTTTTCCTCATTAAAGTCCATGTACGTTGCTTCCCAGTTGTTTATAAGCACAGGACGTTCTTTTCCCCTCCACGGCCCTCTTGCAAGCCTTTCGGAGTAAAGCTTGTGGTATGTCTGGCTCATCTTGTTAAGCCCTTTGTCGGAATAAACCATCACGACTTCGGGGGTTTGAAAGCTTTCGCCGCTTTGCAGCACCCATTCGAAATTATCGGGATGTATGCCCATTAAAACCCTTGAGGTATCGTTTGAGCAGACCTCGACCTGCGCAAGAAAGTTTCCGCTGTAAACAAAGCTGAATCCGTAAACCTCGCCTTGGTTTTCGGTGGTTTCCTCTCTTTTCAGTGCAATAAAGGGATTGTGTTCGGCACTACTTATGCCCCTCATGCTGTGGATTGCCTGAACGCCCTGTTCAAGACGTCTTTCTTTTATATGCCTTTCCCTTCCCCAAGCGCCGGAAAGGTGGAGCATTTGATAATCCGCATCCGGCAAATCAATGCAAAGGCTCATAGCCTTTTCAAGGGTGATTTTTTCTTTTCCCTTGTGTTCAAACCTTGCGTGGCGGGTAATTGCGGGATAATTTTCGTATATCGTGTAGGTCAAAACCAAATCGGTGCCTGTCACAGAGTCGGACAAGGTTATTTCAAGGCTGGACGCTTCGCTGTCATTATCGACATAGGTGGCGGGAAGAGGCTCAATTTTCTTCTTGCCCGCATAGATTTTATGCGAAACGTATTTAAAATCGCTTATCCTGCTTCCGTTTTCCTGCTTTATTGAGAAGGCGCCGTATCTGAAATCCCCCGTGCCATATAAGGGATATTCCTGTCTTGTGTGTTGAAGGCTCAGCGTTGCCGGAACCGGAAGGCAAAACGCCGCATGGGAGCATGGAACATTCACCCTCAGATATTTAAGCGATTCTTCCTCGTTTATTTTTTTGCCGAAATACAAATTCCCAAGCTGGCCGTTTTCAAGTATTTCGATAACATAGCTTATTTCGCCATTGAAAAGATGAAATTCCTTTGTGCTTTCTTTGTAAATGATTGGCATGGGTACTTTCCTTTCTTTTGCTTAATATGTCACATTTTGCTGCCGGAGGTTGCAATGCCCTCAATAAACTGCTTTTGGAACAGGATGTAAATTATAATCATCGGCACGCAGGCAAGCATTGAAGCAGCCATAAGCTCCGGATAATCCGAAGTAAACTGCCCTTGAATTTTTGCCAGCGCCGCCGAAAGCGGCATCGTGGTCTGTTCTGTGTTTACCACAAGCGGCCACATCAAATCCTTAAAGGCAAAAAGGGCGGTAAAAATTCCAAGCGCCACCATTGATGAACGTGTCAGCGGAAGCATGACAAAGAGAAATCTTGCAAAAACGCCGCATCCGTCTAAAACAGCAGCCTCTTCCAAATCCTTTGGCAAGCTTATATATGCCTGTCTTAAAAGGAATGTTCCGAAAGCGGTGACAAGTCCGGGGAAAATAAGCGCAAACGAAGTATTAAGCATCCCCATTTTGCTCACCATAAGGTACTGTGGTATGATGAAAATTTGCGCCGGAACCATCATTTGAAAAAGAACCAACCCAAACGCAAGGTTTCTGCCGGGGAATTTAAGCCGTCCCAGAGCATACCCTGCCATTGTGGCGGTAACCACGGCAAAAAATATCCTTCCGATGATAAGGACAAGGGTGTTCCAATAGAGCCTTAAAAAGTTCATTTTGCTCATGACCGATTTAAAAGCGTCAAGCCTCCACTTGGAGGGAAATATCACAAACGGATTCACTTGCGTAGATTCCGAAATTGTTTTAAAGGACGTAAGAAGCATCCACAAAAATGGCACAATCATAACCACTGCGCCTATCAAAAGGACAATTTGGATAAGTGCGCTGTTTAAAAGTTTTTTGGTTTTAATATTCATTTCCCATCGCACTCCTTTCAAGCGTCCGACCATTTTTTCTGCAAATAAACCTGAACGGCGGTAATTATCATGATAACCGCAAGCAAAAGCACAACTATTGCCGAGCCGTAGCCTTTGTTTGATTCAACAAATGAATATTTATAGAAAAGATAAACCAACGATTGGGTTTTGTACAACGCGGGATTTACCCTGTCCATCATCATGTAGATAACGTCAAAAACCTGCAAAGCGCCGATTACCCTTGTAACTGTCACAAAAAACATAGTAGGGGAAAGGCATGGCAGAGTGATTGCAAAAAACTGCCTGAAAGCGTTTGCCCCGTCGATTTCGGCGGCCTCATAGTAGTCATGCGGGATTTCCTGAAGTCCCGCCAAAAAAAGCACCATATTATAGCCCACTACGGACCATATGCCGACTATTGCAATTGAAATAAATGCAATCGAGGGATTGGAAATCCACTCCACGGATTTTAAACCTATTGAATTAAGCAAATGGTTAAGCAGTCCGAATTCGGAATTGTAAAGCCATCTCCAAACCATTGCTATTGCCGCGGGAGCCGCGACCATAGGCAAGAAGTAAATCGTGCGGTAAACCGTCCTGCCGCGTATTTTTTTGTTTAGCAGAACCGCAAAAACAAGTGCGATTGCAATTGAAAAAGGTACTTCTATTATAGCATACTTAAAGGTGTTGAAAAGGGCCTGCCATACGCTTGCATCGGAAAAAAGCTTTTTGTAGTTTTGAAGCCCCACAAAAATATTTCCCTTTCCGAAAGCACCGGTTTTAAAAAAGCTTTGGTATATGGTTTGGAATATGGGAATAATGTTAAGTATCAAAAGCCCCACAACGGTAGGAAGCAAAAACAGCCAGCCCCAAAAGAAATCCTTTAAATTGAATTTTGTCTTTTCTCTCCTTTTCATCCTCTTCATCCCCTCTCTTTTTTCAGAAATTCAAGGACAGACGACACCGCCTGTCCTTGAATTCTTGCGGATTATTCTTCTTCTGCCAGCAAAGCGTTCATTTCCTTTGCAATGTCTGCGCAGACGGTTTTCGCATCCTGTTCTCCGGTCCAAGCCTTAATAAGCTTTTCGGAAATCATGTTTTCCCATACGACGGTGGATTTTGAATACGGTCTTATCTGCAAATCCTTCATCATATCAAGGTAAGCCTGCAAGTTAAATCCGGGATAAGCCTTTATCCAGTTGTCGGTAGTTCCCTCGTAAGCGGAAATAACGATTCCGAGGTCGGATTGCTTCTGCTGTGCTTCCTTTGAGCCGAGGTATTCGATAAGCTGCCATGCCGCATCAGGATTTTTTGTGTTAGCTGCTGCCGCCCATCCAAGGCCGTTGTAGATTGAAACTCTTCTTCCGGTTGAAGCATCCTTCGGAAGCGGAGCAATGTCTGCATTTGCCTTGACATAATCGTTGTTGCAAAGTTCAGCAAGCATCCAAGAACCCTGTGTAATCATTGCAACCTTTCCGGATTCAAAAAGAACAGTCGGGTCGTTTTCGTTAACTACTTCATAGCTTGGTGTATAGCCTGCCTTGATAATGCCTGTCATGAAATCAATAGCCTTAATTGTTCCCTCTTTGTCAAATCCGGATGATTTTTTGTCTTCGGAGATAATTTCTCCGCCCATGGAATAAACCATGTTGTACCATCCGTCCTGGTTGTTTGAAGGCTTCAAAGCGTATCCGTACTGGCTTCCGTCAGACTTTGTAAGCTTTGCGCAGGCATTTTTAAAGTCATCCCATGTCCAGCTTTCATCCGGATATTTAAGTCCTGCCTCGTCAAACATCTTTTTGTTGTACCAAAGGGCAATAGTGTCAATATCCTTTGGAACGGCAAATTGCTTTCCATCGTAGTTGTAGATGTTTACGATATCTTGCGGGAATTTATCCATTTCCACCTTGTCGCTTGATTTAATCCTGTCTGTCAAATCAAGGAGCATTTCATATTTTGCATATTTGTTTATTTCGTTGGAGTGCATCCAGAACACATCAGGAAGGCTTCCGCCGGAAGCGCCAGCTTCAAGCATGGTCCAGTATTGGTCCCATGGAGTAACTTGGATTTGCGCCTTTATTCCTGTCTTTTGTGTAAATTCGTTGATGATTTTTGTAAGGCCGGGCTCTTGGTTTGTATCCCAGATAGCTACTGTCAGCGTATCGCCGGAAGCGGCAGCACTGCTGCCCTGCGTAGTTTCCGCCTTTGAGGTTTCGCTGCTGCTTTCAGACGAGCTTGTGGAAGCTCCCGCGCAAGCCGTAAAAGATGCCGCAATGGAAAGTCCCATCAAAGCCGCCGCAATTTTTTTCATCTTCATTATAACTTCTCCTCCTTAAATAACTTCTTTAATAGTTATTCCCCTTTCGGAACAATTTAATAATAACAGTTTTGATGTGCATGTTGAATAGAATAATGTTATTTAAATATAGATTTATGTTGTTTTTTACAATGAAGCTGGCAGGATGTGAGAAGTCCGGCAGATTTGCTT
>JAJUHO010000113.1 GCA_029267825.1 Oscillospiraceae bacterium | reverse complement strand
TTTGACAAGCAGTCAGAAGAATCCGGAGGAGATGAGCGTGAGCAGTATTTTGCGCTATGCAATGAAGTGCTGACTTCAATTTCAAATGAATTTATACAAGAAGTTGGGGCTGACAATTTTGATAAATGGCTTAAAGAATTGCCAAATGTCGATGAAACCCCTACAAGTTTGCTAGACACTCCTAATTTATATTCATTTATTATGAAGTTTAATGTAAACGATGAAAAAATACGCGCTGTATTAGAAAAGGAAATGGAATTTTACAAAGAATCAAACATACCCGGAGCATATACGCAAGAAGGCATTGAAATCCTCCTTTCCCGCGATGAATCTAAAATCATGGAGCATTTTGCTTCTAAATATTCGATTGTAAACAACGGAAAAATTTACAGCCCGCAGTGGATTTACACCCATACCATTCAAGCATATGAAGCCGAGGAAATTCCTCCGGAGCTTATAAAGGAAAAAATGGAGCTTTACAAAGACATACCGTTTTCATCAAAAGCGCTTGATGCCTTGGAAAAGAAGCTTAATTCATATGTTCAAATGGATTTGACCTTTGACAAAGACGCAAAGGGAACAAAAGAAGAAACTTCATCTTCCGAAACCTCACCCGCGCAAACGACTTCTACTGATGCGGCAACATCAACTGAAACTCATAATGAAACATCGGTTACAAACTAAAACCAAAAGCCGGACTTTTAGTTGTCCGGCTTTTATTGCGACGCAAATTATTACAAAATGGTTTCAATTAGGTTACAGAATGGATATGTCTATTGACATTTCAAAGAATTGTGCTATAATATGGGAACAGAGGAAAGATTGGCTAAATTTTTAAAATGTGTATTTTTATTTGATGAATTTGTTTTGGATTATTTTGCTGCAAGGCGGCCGATTGCGGCAAATAAAATATAAAAATAAAGGAGAAATAAAAATGCAGGTTTTGGTTAAAAAGCGTATGGTCTATGTTTTTGCTTTTTTGGTTTTATTTCTTGCGGCCTTGTCATATCCTGTTGCGGTAAAAGCTGAGGCAGGCAACTATTATTTAAGCATGGGAGAATATTTGTCTGGTGGAATGCGAATTACATCATTAAACGGAAAATATTTTGCAATGATGCAAACAGACGGGAATTTTGTAATTTACCAAAGTGACACACAAAAAGCACTTTGGCATACAAATACTTATGGCGGAAATTATACATCATACAGGGCAATGATGCAGACTGACGGGAATTTTGTGGTTTACGGCATAAAAAACGGTGCAATGACTGCTTTGTGGAATGCGGGAACTCATGTTTACGGCTCCGGCACATATCGCCTTGAACTTGGCGACGACAGCGTGCTTAGAGTTAAGAAAAACGGAAATACAGTTTGGAACAGCCCTAATGCGCCGATAAATTCAAGCGGATGGAGTTATATGTTTAGAGAGCCGAAAATGGCAAAAAAGATATCTTCGCCATACGGTTGGAGAACTTTAAATGGACAAAGAGAATTTCACAAAGGAATTGACATTGTGCATAAAAAATATTTGGAAATACAAAATAATTACCCTGTTTATCCTGTTAATACAGGAACAATTAAACATTCTTCTTATTATGGTGATGCAGGTTATATGGTCGCTTTAGCAACAGATGATGGGAAAATGGTTCGTTATTGTCATTTGCAAAACAACTTGCAAACGACGGTGGGATCATATGTATATAAAAACAATTTATTGGGATATGTTGGGAATACAGGCGGTAATGATTACCCTTATCATTTGCATTTTGATGTGAATACGGCAGGTACATATGATGGAAGTCAATTAGATTCAACAAATACTATCAATCCTGTTGATTTGTTTCCAAATGTTGTTTGGGATTAAAGGTGAGAAAGGTGATTTATATGAAAAATATTACTAAAATTGTTTTAAGTATTATATTGTCAGGCTCAATTTTATGTGCTTGTAATAACCAGGCTGATGGCAGAAAATATAATATTAATAATATTAAAGAAACTGCAACTGTTATTCAAGAGCAAATGCCACCGCCGTTTGAGAAATTACCAGATGATTCTGGTGGGGATGAACGTATGTCTTATCATTCACCATCAAACTTTGTGCTTACTGCAATACCATATGATTTGATTCTGATTGCGGGTGTTGATAATTTTGAACAATGGAGAAAAGACATAGAAAATAGCGATAATGATAGGGATGATATTGAAAATACGGTTAATATTTATTCTTTTTGCAAACATTTTAATATTACGGATGAACAACTAAAATCATTTGTTCATAAGCAAATTGAAGCTGATAAGGCAGGAAGTATTAGTGTTGTTGATTCATGGTCCGAAAAAGACCTTGATGTACTTTTAACTCATAATGAGAGTGCAATTCGTGAGCATTTCATCAGTAAATATGCTATACTATCAAACGATAAAATCTATACTCCCGAATGGATTTACACCCACACCACACAAGCATATGAGGCTGAGGAAATTCCTCCGGAGCTTATAAAGGAAAAAATGGAGCTTTACAAAGATATACCGTTTTCGTCAAAAGCACTTGATGCCTTGGAAAAGAAGCTTAATTCGTATATTCAAATGGATTTGACCTTTGACAAGGACGCAAAAGAAACAAAAGAAGAATCCTCATCTTCCGAAACATCCCCCGCAGAAACATCCTCTTCTGAAACCTCACCCGCGCAAACGGCTTCTACTGATGCAGCAACATCATCTGAAACTCATAATGAAACATCGGTTACAAACTAAAACCAAAAGCCGGACTTTTAATGGTCCGGCTTTTATTTTTTTGTTGAAAAAAACATAGCACGGTGGTATAATTAAAAATAAAATGCTTTGCAGAAGGATGTGAATTGCCTTGGTAAAGATAGAAAACCATCTGGGGACTATAACCATTTCCCACGCTTACCTTGCCGCTGTTGTGGGGCATGCCGCAACAAACTGCTTCGGCGTTGTGGGGATGAATTCCAGCGGCGCAAAGCAAAATCTTCTTTCTTTTTTCAACAAAGACAACCGTATTGACAAGGGCGTACACGTTCGCTTTTCAAAGGAAAGGCTTTGCATAGACTTGCACATAACCGTTATGTACGGCACCAACATCTCTGCGGTGGTGTCAAGCATAGCTAACAAGGTGCGCTATGCGGTGGAAGAAGAAACAGGTTTGCAGGTTTCCAAAATAAACGTTTTTGTCGACGGCATAAAATATTAAAGCGCCTTTGAAAGGAATGAATTTTTAGTGGTAAAAGGGAGTATGCTCCGCGACGCTTTGATATCCGGGGCAGTTGTGATTGGGAATAAAAAAAGGGAGGTAGACGAGCTTAACGTCTATCCGGTTCCTGACGGGGACACGGGAACCAATATGTCAATGACTATGGGAAACGCTTTGAAGGAGCTAAGGCTCCTTGACGCCTCAGCACCGGTACATCAGGTCGCGGAGGTGGCGGCATCCGCGCTTCTGCGCGGCGCAAGAGGGAATTCGGGCGTTATCCTTTCACTTATTTTCAGGGGATTTGCAAAAGCGCTTGCCGGAAAGAAGATTGCTACCTGTGCCGATTTGGCAAAAGCGCTTGAACTTGGCTCCGAGGCGGCATATAAAGCGGTTATGAAGCCGGCTGAGGGAACAATACTCACCGTGGTAAGGCTTGCATCGGTCAAGGCGGCGGAAATTGCCACCGAGGAAGACGCTGCCGTATTTTGGGAACAAGTTTGCCTTGAAGCCGAAAGAGCGCTTGAAAAAACGCCGGAAATGCTTCCCGTGCTTAAAAAAGCAGGAGTGGTTGATGCCGGTGGCAAGGGACTTGTCGTAATTTTCAGGGCAATGCTTGAAGTGTTTAAGGGCGGCAAGGCCGAAGAGCCGATTGTCGAGCAAAAGGAGCCGGCAATTGTGGGTTCCGCGGCAGGCGGTGTGGATGACGAAGAGATAACCTTTACATACTGCACGGAATTTTTAGTTCAGAAAAAAGAGGACTGCAAGGATTCCCTTGCGCTGAGGGCATATCTTGAAACTATCGGGGATTGCGTTGTTGTGGTTGATGACAACGATATAATAAAGGTGCACGTGCATACCGACCATCCCGGAAAAGCGCTTGAAGAGGGTCTGCTTTTCGGAATGCTTACAAACCTGAAAATAGAAAACATGCGCATACAGCATGAAAACAAGGTGCGTGAGGCAAGGCTTATGCAGTCGGTCGGCGAATTTACCCCTGCGGCACCATCAAAGAAATTTGGATTTGTGGCTGTTGCCGCCGGAAAGGGAGTCGAGGATATGTTCAAGGACCTTGGCGCGGACTGCATAGTTCGCGGCGGGCAAACCATGAACCCTTCCACCGACGATATATTGAGCGCTATCCTTGCAACTCCGGCAGAAATTGTTTTTGTGCTGCCGAACAATAAAAATATAATCCTTGCGGCGGAACAGGCCTCAAAGCTTGTGACTGACAGACAGGTCTGCGTAATGCAAACAAGATTTGTTCCGCAGGGAATTGCCGCAATGTTAAACTTTGACCCGGATGCCGATTTCAACCAAAACAGGGTTGCCATGGCAAAGGCAATAGAGCGTGTCCAGACCGGACAGATAACCTTTGCTGCAAGAGATTCCGACTATGAGGGGAAAAGCATTAAAAAGGGAGAAATACTTGCCCTTGAAAACGGACGGCTTGCGTTTTCATCAAACGATGTCACAAAAGCGGCATATAAGCTGACAAGAAAGCTTATGAAAAACGGCGCAGAATTTGTAACACTTATTTATGGCGCCGATGTGACCGAGGAAACCGCTGCAAATACAGAAAAGCTTTTCCGTGCAAAGCTTGGTGACAAGGTGGAAATAAACCTTATAAACGGCGGCCAGCCGGTTTATTACTACATTATATCTGTTGAATAGGAGGCTCTTCGCCTTATGGCGGATTTGTTTTCTCCGGTAAAATACTTAAAAGGCGTCGGGGAAAAGCGCGCCGCACTTTATGCAAAGCTTGGGGTTTATACCGTATACGACCTGCTTTGGCATATTCCAAGGGGATATGTGGATTATTCAAGCCCGATAAAGATTTCGCAGGCGCAAAATGGCTCTCATGTTGCCGCGGCGGGAGTGGTAAAAAAGAAATTTCCCGAATCGGGCGCAAATGGGATAAAGCTGTATAAAATCCTTGCAAATGACGGGGACGACGATTTTAAGATTGTTTTTTTCAATAACCGTTACGCCTATGACTCTCTTTCAGAGGGGAAAAGCTATATTTTTTACGGAAAAATTTCCGGCGGGCTTTTTTCAAAGGAAATCCTTTCTCCAACCTTCATACCGGCGGAGCAAAGGGAAAAGCTTGTGCCGGTTTATCCGCTTACGGCGGGGCTTTCGGAGGGCATTGTCAGACTAAACATAAAAAGCGCCCTTTCGTGCCTTGACGGGATGTATGATTATCTTCCAAAGGAAGTGCAAAGCGAAAATTTGCTTTGCACTCTTTCCTATGCCTTTGAGAACATACATTTCCCCGAGGACGAAAGAGCGCTTTTTCTTGCAAAAAAGCGTCTTTCCTTTGACGAGCTTTTTATTTTGCAGATAGGAATGCTGTTTTTAAAACGCAGAAACCGGTCCCGTACAGGCTTTAAAATGCAGCCCCTTGAAATTGGGGAGTTTTTTAAGTCCCTGCCTTTCGAACTTACTACGGCACAAAAAAGGGCAATAGACGAGGTCCTTTCGGATATGTGCGGGGACATCCCCATGAACAGACTGCTGCAAGGCGATGTCGGCTCCGGAAAGACTGCGGTAGCTGCCGCCGCATGCTATTTTGCGCACAAAAACGGCTGCCAGAGCGCGCTTATGGCGCCGACGGAAATCCTTGCGGCCCAGCATTTTGGAACCCTGCGCTCTTTTTTGGAGCCTTTGGGAGTCAACATATGCCTTTTGACCGGAAGTATTTCCCCCAAAAACAAAGAAATCCTGAAAAAACAGCTTGCAAGCGGGGATTTTTCCGTTGTGGTCGGAACGCAAGCTCTTATACAGGATTCGGTCGAATTTAAAAATTTAGGCCTTGTAATAGCGGACGAACAGCACCGCTTCGGGGTGATGCAGAGGGCAACTCTTTCCGGCAA
>JAJUHO010000049.1 GCA_029267825.1 Oscillospiraceae bacterium | reverse complement strand
TGAAAATTTTCCCAAACAAGTTTTGAGCCTTCATCAGTTTCGATAGGCAGCAAGGCTCTTGCAACGAGAACTGTATCGTCGCTTTGAATGTCCGTGCGTTTTAAAACGGCATAATCACCGTCAATTTTTGCAACGATATAATAATAAGGTCCCATTCCGACAGTCCTTTCACATAAGTTTTATTCCCCGCATAGTATATTGTGCGGGGAATTTTTTATAAATCCACGTGGTTCGCCACAATTCCGTGTGAAGTTATGTCAATAAATCCATATGACGGTCTTTTTCCGTCGCGCGGCGAGGATGCGCTTCCCGGGTTGAAAAAATATATCCCGTCTTCATAATGGTTCATTCTTACATGAGAATGCCCGAACAGCACTATATCCGCGCCATTTTTCAGGGCAAGCATTTTGATGTGTTCTATTCCGTATTTCACGCCATACCTGTGGCCGTGGGATGCAATTATTTTATGTTCCCCCGCACCTATTAGAGCGACCTCTGGCGAAATTGGCGCAAAATCGCAGTTCCCCGCGACATTGCGCATTGCCTTTTGCGGATAAAGGCGGGACAATTCCAAAAACTCCCTTTCGCCGTCTCCAAGGTGGATGAACATATCGGCGGAAAGATTTTTCTCAAATATTTTTTTTAGTGCGTTTGAATTTCCATGAGTATCGGAAACGACTATTATCCTCAATGTAAATTATCCTTTCAAAAGCTAAATATTTTGGCGGTTGATGTATGTCTATTTAAGTCTATTATAGCATAGTATGTTAATGAAAACAATTTTTTCGCAAGGAGAATTTTTTATGGATATCAACAATTCAAAGAACCTTGACATGCTTTTGGGAATTGTAGGAGCAAAGCTTGGCGTGAAGCCGGATGAGCTGAAAAGGCAGCTTGAAAGTGGAAAATTTGACTCGGCAATTAAAAATATGAGCAAATCGGATGCGGAAAAATTTCAGCAGGTGCTAAACAACCCAAAGCTTCTTGAACAGCTTATGTCAGCGCCGCAGGCAAAAGCGCTTTACAAAAAGCTTGCCGGCGGGGAATAATTTTTAAAAAATCGGCGGTGAAGGCCAATGGATGACCTGATGTCAAAAATACAGTCCGTACTTTCTGATGAGGAGAGCATGAACCAAATAAAGCAATTAGCGCAAATGCTTTCCGGATCTCAGGGCGATTCGGAAAGCGGCGGGGGAGAGCCTTCTCAAACTGCACCCCCGCCGGACTTGTCCGCGCTCTTTTCCGGAATGGGCGGAAAAAGCCAAGCAGGAGGATTTGACCCGGTAATGCTTTTGCAGCTTGGGGAGCTTTTTAAGTCCGTTTCGGCAAACGATAAGGACGCAGGTCTTCTGCTTGCCTTAAAGCCGCATTTAAAGCCGGAAAGGCAGGAAAGAATAGACAAGGCGGTAAAAATTTTAAGGCTTCTTGCTCTTTTTACGGCGGCAAAGGAAAGCGGGCTTCTTAAATCCATTGATTTGTTTTAAAACTAAGGGGGTGGGGGAATGGCCGGCTATACGGACTCGGAAATGGATTTAATGCGCAGGGATGCAATAAGGCGCATGCAGGAAATGTACAACCGTACCCAAGGATATATCAATATGCAAAACAGGCAGGGCATGCAAAGTGAAGAAAAGCCTTCCTCCCCGCAGCAAAGCCATGCGCAGACGGCTGCTCAAAACCGCGTTTCAGGTTCGCAGCAGCAAGTCAGGCAGACGCCGCATCAACAAAGCAGCCGCAGTTCCGGAATGCCGCATGCCCCAAATCCCGAAATGGGCATGGGAGGGCCTTTTCAAAGGCAGCCGTTTTTTAACCTCCCGTTTCAAAATCCGATGGGCGGGGATGGTTCAAAAGGGTTGCTTTCCGGACTCCTTGACGGAATTTTTCCGGATTTAAAGCTTGACGAGGAAAAGCTTATAATAATTTTTCTGCTTATAATACTTGCGCGCAACGGTGCGGATATGAAGCTTCTGCTTGCGCTTGGATACCTTTTAATGTAATGCCTGTCTGATAAAACGCTTTGCCGATGTCGACGGGCATAAAAAAATCTCCGGCAGCCTTTTTTAGACTTGCCGGAGAAAATTATTTAAGGTTTATTTCCATATTAAAAAGTCCATTTTTGCATTTTTCGCCGCAAAGGCATTCATGGCTGTTGAGGCAGGTATATTTTTCACTGTTGTTGTTTTGCAAATTTCCGTTTTCAAAAACTTCCTTTTTAAGTACGATGTTTTTGCCGATATATGGGCAGTAGTGTTCAGAAAGTGCAGTAAAGCCGTTCATTTTGTTCTCCCTCTCAAAATTGATTTTAAGTCGCATATATATTATATTCGCAAAAATGAGAAATAAACCTTGTACACATGAATAAACAAGGAATAATTGACCATAATTTAATCATAAATTTACTAATGTCTCAGGAGGGGATTTCATGGAAGGTGTTTTAGGGGCGTTTATCCGAACAAATGAAAATGAAAAGGAAAGCCAAAAAGAACTTTCAAATAAAATAGCCTCCGAAATGGAGGAGGTTCTGGAACAAATAAAGGAAACGGAAGCCAAATACAACCTTACAAGTGATTCTGACCTTATAGATGCGCTTATTTATGAGGAGCTTTCCCTGCGGGCAAAGTACAGCTATCTTTTGCGGATTGCAAAGGAAAACGGGCTTAAATACGAAGGAAATTTTGCAAGGAGTGATTGAGTTTGGGAGAAATTTTGCTTTGGGTAATTCTTGCGGTATGCGGCATAGCAATGCTTTATTACTATGGAAAAACCAAAAAACCCTTTAAAAATGCGGCAATAGGAATGGCAACCGGAGGTGCCGGACTTTTGGCGGCGCATTTTTTCGGCGGGTACATAGGCCTTGGCCTTGCGCTTAATTTTTTCAACACCGCTGTGTCTTTAATTTTAGGAATTCCGGGAGTGGCCTTGCTTATGATTTCAAAATTTTTTCTTAAAGCATAAAAAGGAGCTGCCGCAGCAGCTCCTTAATAAATCAGTTAACAATAGCCTTTTCTGTTTCCTTGTCAAAGAGGTGAACCTTGTTTGCGTCAAGCGCAACCTTGATAACATCCTGAGGTCTTGCAGTAGAACGTGGTGAAACTCTTGCGGTGAGCTGAATTCCCTCGCAGTTGAGGTAGAGGTATGTTTCAGCGCCCATGAGCTCGGTGATTTCAACCGTTGCCTCAATAATTCCTGTGGTTGCGGTTGAGAGGAACATTTCCTCATCATGTATGTTCTCGGGACGTATTCCCATGATAACTTCCTGGTCAACATATTTGGAAAGAACCTCATCGTCAACCTTGCTTTCAGGAAGTTCAACATAATACTTCTTGCCTGTGCCCTTTGCCTCGTTGTATCCGAATTCAACCGCATATTTTCCGTTTATCTTGCGGAGAACGGAATCAACGAAGTTCATCTGCGGAGAGCCCATAAATCCGGCAACAAAGAGATTTGCTGGATTTTCGTAAAGGTTTTGAGGAGAGTCAACCTGCTGGATGAAGCCATCCTTCATAACAACGATTCTGTCGCCCATCGTCATAGCTTCCGTCTGGTCGTGGGTAACGTAAATAAATGTTGTTCCAAGTCTCTGGTGGAGCTTTGAAATCTCGGTCCTCATCTGTGCCCTGAGTTTTGCGTCAAGGTTTGAAAGAGGTTCGTCAAGCAAGAATACCTGAGGTTCACGCACAATTGCACGTCCCAAAGCAACACGCTGTCTCTGACCGCCGGAGAGAGCCTTCGGCTTTCTGTCAAGGAGGTGGGAGATATCAAGAATCCTTGCAGCTTCTTCAACCTTTCTTGTGATTTCATCCTTAGGAACCTTTCTGAGCTTAAGACCAAACGCCATATTTTCAAATACGGTCA
The DNA here is from genome assembly GCA_029267825.1 of Oscillospiraceae bacterium. Lineage (GTDB taxonomy): Bacteria > Bacillota > Clostridia > Oscillospirales > Ruminococcaceae > JAIHAL01. Next base: position 9,668 of record JAJUHO010000049.1, on the reverse strand, counting down.
TGTGAGGATAGAGGGCGTAGTTCTGGAACACCATTGCGATGTCACGGTCCTTAGGCGCAACGTCGTTTACCAGCTTGTCGCCGATGTAAAGTTCGCCCTCGGAAATTTCTTCAAGGCCTGCGATCATACGGAGTGTTGTTGACTTTCCGCATCCCGAAGGGCCTACGAGGATAATGAATTCCTTGTCCTTAATTTCCAAATTAAAATCTGATACGGCAACAACGCCGCCCGGATATTTTTTGTAAATGGACCTTAACGATAATCCTGCCATAAGAAGGACCTCCCTAATTTTAAAATACTTTGCCAAAACGCAGCTTTTACTTGGCGTTGATATTATAATACCAAATTTTCAACATCATTTTCAAGTTGCTTTATACCCAAACTTGCAAAACCCCCTTTATTTATTTTGACGAAAGATTAACGGTTTTTTGAAAGGCTGTCACAATTAAAAACAAAATGCTCCAAAAGCTTTTCTTTTTCTTTGTGCAATATTTCACGGCACTCTCCGGGCTTTAAATTTTGGTCAAGGGGGAGGGCGCCTATTTGAAGTCTTTTGAGATAGGTCACCTTGTTTCCAAGGGCTTCAAACATTCTTTTAACTTGGTGGAACATGCCTTCGGACAGCACAACGAAGGCTTCTTTTTTGTCTTTTCCGGGAAAAAACTGTGCGGGAAGGCATTTTTCCCCGTCGTCAAGAGTCATTCCTGCGGCAAATTTTTGGGAATAGTTTTCATCCCATTCATCCCTTAATATGCAGAAATAGAGCTTTGGAACGTGGCCTTTGGGGGAGAGCATTTTATGGGCAAGTTCACCGTCGTCGGTAATGAGGACAAAGCCCTCTGTGTCCTTGTCCAGTCTTCCCGCAGGAAACAGCCCCTTCCTTGAAAGGGCAGGGGGCACGAGTTCAAGCACTGTGGGGGAGATGCCGTCGCGAGTGGAGCATACATATCCCTTTGGCTTGTTAAGCATTATATAAATGTGCCGGCGGTACGTTACCGGTTCTCCGTCAAGCGTGATTTCATCTTTTTCAGGGTCGATTTTTTCGCCGCCGTCCGAGGCGGGGCTGCCGTTTACCTTTATCCGCCCTTGCTTTATAATCTTTTTTGTTTCGCTCCTTGGCAGGGATGTTTGGGTTGAAATAAATTTATCCAGTCTTTCCATTTGAAGCTCCTTTTTCGCAAAGCCCTGTCATAAAGCCGCCGTATTCGGTGCCGGAAACATCACCTCCGATTATTTTTCCGTTATGGACGAGCACGGTGGCTTTTGCATTGGGGAGGTTTGTTATTTCATATGTATATTTCGTGGCGGGTTTCCCCTTGTACTTTTCAAGGTTAAAGCCGCAGCGCTTTTGAATTTCATTGTATTCCTCATAAATGGCGTTGAAATTTTCCGGAATGGTTATTTCCTCCGCTTTTGGAGGCGAGTCTGAAACCGTCCAGCCGTATCCGCTTAAAAAGGCCTTTATGTCATCTCCGGACAATTCGTTTCGCGCTTCATAATTTATGCGGATTTTTAAAAAAGCAAGCGCCATCATTGATATTATAACAGCAAAAAGCAAAACAAGGCAAGCAAATTTAAGGCATTTCATTCTTATTGAAACGGCAAGCATTAAAAACCCTCCCGTTGAAATCTGAGTCTATTTTATGCGAGAAGAAAGAAAAAAATGCCTTTGCAAAATCTTTTGGATTGACAGTACAGTTGTTTTAAACTATAATAAAAACAATTGAATTTTAAATTTACGTTAGGGGAAAATCTTTATGCAGACTGAAAAGACAATGGAAAAAATCGTTGCCCTTTGCAAGGGACGCGGTTATGTATATCCTGGAAGCGAAATTTACGGCGGACTTGCAAATACTTGGGATTACGGCCCGCTTGGGGTTGAATTTAAAAACAATGTAAAAAAAGCTTGGTGGAAAAAATTTGTGCAGGAATGTCCTTACAATGTAGGGCTTGACAGCGCAATACTCATGAATCCTCAAACATGGGTGGCATCCGGCCACGTCGGCGGATTTTCAGACCCGCTTATGGACTGCAAGGACTGCAAAACACGCCATAGGGCAGACCAACTTATCGAGGCTCAGGCAAACGTTTCGCCAAACGGCTGGACAAATGACGAAATGGCTGATTTCATAGAAAAGAACGGGATAAAGTGCCCAAACTGCGGCAGCAAGAATTTTACTTCCATAAGGAAATTCAACCTGATGTTCAAAACTTTCCAAGGCGTTACCGAGGATAGCAAAAATGAGATTTATCTCCGTCCGGAAACGGCGCAGGGCATATTTGTAAACTTTGCCAATATCCAGCGTACTTCAAGAAAAAAAGTGCCTTTTGGGGTAGGACAGATAGGAAAATCATTCAGAAACGAAATAACTCCCGGCAACTTTACTTTCAGAACAAGGGAATTTGAGCAAATGGAGCTTGAATTTTTCTGCAAGCCGGGAAGTGACCTTGAATGGTTCTACTATTGGAAGGATTTCTGCAAAAACTGGCTGCTTTCACTTGGGATAAAGGAAGAAAACATAAAAATGCGCGACCATGACCCGGAGGAGCTTGCTTTTTATTCAAAGGCAACCACGGATATAGAATATCGTTTCCCGTTTGGATGGGGAGAACTTTGGGGCATTGCCGACAGGACGGATTACGACCTTGGGCAGCATATAAAGCATAGCGGCAAGTCGCTTGAATATTTTGACCCTGACGACAACAGCAAGTATGTGCCTTATGTTATTGAGCCTTCTCTTGGTGCGGATAGGGTGGCACTTGCTTTCCTTTGCGAGGCTTACGATGAGGAAACCCTTCCGGACGGGGATGTGAGGACGGTTATGAGATTGCATCCGGCGCTTGCTCCGGTAAAGGCATGTGTTTTGCCGCTTACGAAAAAGCTTTCGGAAAAGGCGTATGAAGTTTATACAACCCTTTCCAAAAAGTTCAACGTTGAGTATGACGAAGCGGGCGCAATAGGAAAGCGTTACCGCAGGCAGGATGAAATAGGCACTCCGTTCTGCATAACCTTTGATTTTGACAGCCTTGAAGACGGCTGCGTAACCGTTCGCGACAGGGACAGCATGGAGCAGCAAAGAATAAAAATTGAAGATTTAATTAAGTTCATGGAAGAAAAAATTGAATTTTAATAGGCATGGGATTATTTAGGCTTTAGAATTTAGAAGTTGGAGGCCGGATGCTTGTAAAGCAAAGACATCCTATTCTAACTTCTAACCTCTAATTTCTAACATCTAAAAAGGTGGTCTGTTATGAAAACTTTGATTGTTTATGCCACAAAACACGGCACAACGGAAGAATGTGCCAAAATCCTTGCAGGCAGGCTTGAAGGCGAAGTGGAACTTGTAAACATAAAAAATTCAGAGCCATCATCCATTGACATGTATGAAAAAATAATCCTCGGCACATCGATTTATGCAGGGAATGGTCAGCCGGAAATCAAGGAATTTTGCAAAAAAAATCTTGCAAAGCTCAAAGAAAAACCGCTTGGGCTTTTCATTTCCTGTATGTTTGACGATGAAAACCAGATACGTGCGGCGCTTGAAAATGCTTTTACCCCCGAACTTGTTTCACATGCTGCGGCGGCATATGCCTTTGGCGGGGCATTTAAAATGAACAGGCTTAATTTTTTTGAAAAAACCATAGTGAAATTAGTTGCAAAGCAATCTAAAAAAGAGGGCGGGCCTTTCGGCGGATATGATGGAAAAACTGATATTTCCACTGTTTCCGACTCTAAAATTTCCGAGTTTGCAAAAATTATAAATGCGGCATAAAACAAAAAACTGCCCCTTTATAGAGAGACAGTTACATTTAAATTGAATTCATTGAACGGATATTTATTATTTAACGGACACTTAAATTTAATAAGATGATTTTGGCTTTTTAAAAGCATGCTGAGGCATGCTTTTATTTTTTTGGCTCCGTGATAAGGAAATTTTTTCTTATGTTTTCTATGTACTTTTTATACTCATCCTTTTTGTCGGTAGGGAAAGTCAGCTTAAAGCCATAAAAATTGCCGAAATATTTCATTACATAATAATATCCTGTGCTATTTTCTGAGTTTTCATAAAAAAGGCTGTATTTGTTTTTCCCAAGCTGCTCGTCAAAATAATTTGGAAATGTTTGTTTTGCTGCTTCAAAGCTGTCTTCAAGGGTTTCGTCGCTTTTTGCCGCCCAAACTGAAAGGCTTGCCTCGTTGGACGTCAAAACAATTCCGTTGTCGTATTCTTTTGAATCGTCAAAAATATCCGGATACCTTATCAAATAAAGGTAATTTTGATTTGTGTACTCCAAGTATCCAAGCTCTTTTAAATAGCTTTCGGTAAGAGGGGTTTCGCCACTTTCGACACGATTGCACGAAGCAAACAAAAATATTGAAGCCAAAATAAGCAAAACCGCCTGCAGCTTTTTCATAACAACCGCCTCTTTTAATAAAGAATAGCGCCGTATTTTGCGGCAATTTCCTTTAATTCATTTTCGGGAATGGAACTTTTTCCATCCACCATAGCTCGTCCATGATAAGTAAGCAGCGCCGATTTAAGCGCAATGGGGTCATCCGACTTAAACATTACAGGCAGCCTTGCCATATGGGCGTTTTGGCTGAACTGGTAAGCATCGTCCGCAGAGAGAACTTCAATCGTGATTACATCAAGATTTGAATCAGAAAGCTCCAAAAGCTCGTCAGCCATATCGACGCCGCATGAAACAGGCTCGCTTGCTTCAAGTCCGTCCGCGGAAAGATAAAATACCTGTGTTTCGTTTGCAAGCATAAGGCTTGTATCCTGTTTTTCGATTTTTACAGATGAAAAATCAAATTCGTCAAGCTTTTTCCTTATTGCTGCAACATGTTCTGGAGTGCTTCCACAGCAGCCGCCTGCTATTCTTACGCCGCTTTTCAAAAGCTCCTCAATGCCATTTGCCATATTCTCGGGCGAAAGGCTGTATCTGCCGTATTCATCCGGCTGTCCGGCGTTCGGCTTTGTTATAAGGGGAATTTTTGCGAACGGGGCTATTTCATTTATTACTTGAACCATTTTATCCGGCCCGTGCGAACAGTTGAGCCCAAACGCAGATATTCCAAGCTCTTGCAGCGAAATAAGGCATGAAAGAGCCGTTGCGCCGGTAAGCGTCCTACCGTTTTCATCAACCGTAATGGTTACGAATATTGGAAGCGAAAACTTTTTGCAGGCAATGACTGCCGCCCTTATTTCAGACAGCGACATCATGGTTTCAATCACAAAGAGGTCTACTCCTGCTTCTTTCAAGGCGCCGGCCTGTTCTTTGTAGACATCTATCATTTCGCTGAATGTCATGCTTCCAAAAGGCTCAACAAAATCTCCCGTCGGGGAAATATCTCCCGCAACAAGCGCTTTGCCCTCCGATGCCTTCTTTGAAAGCTCCACAAGCCTTTTGTTGAACTCTACGGTCTTTTCCTCCAAACCGTAATGCTCAAGTTTTTTGCGGTTTGCAGAAAAAGTCGGCGCATAAATGATATTTGACCCTGCCTGAATAAATTCCTTTTGCAGTCCAATCAATACGTCTGGGTTTTCCAAAATCCACTCCTCAACGCAAACTCCCGCAGGAAGCCCCCTTTCAATAAGATTTGAACCTGTAGCACCGTCAAGCAAAAGCGGCAGCGCAAAATCAGTACCCATAATCCTTTCCTTTCTCAAAAATTACATTGAATCCGGACAATCTATTTTAAGTATTTCCGAACAGTTTTCAAGCACGGCCTTTACCGCCGCACAAAGCGAAAGCCTTGCCATGCAGATTGTCTTGTTTTCATCTTTTACCCTGCAAGCGGCATAAAACTTATGAAATTTTGTGGCAAGTTCTATGCTGTATTTTGTTATCCTTGACGGGTCATAGTTTTTAGCGGCCTCGTCTATTTCCCTCGGAAGCGCCGCAAGATGGCGGATAAGCTCTGTTTCCTCAGGCGCCGAAAGCACGTCGAAGTCCTTGCCGGAAAGCTTTTCAAGCCTTATCCCGTCCGATTCAAGGTTTGAAATTATTGAGCATATCCTTGCATGCGCATATTGAACATAGTAAACCGGGTTTTGTGAGGACTGCTCTATTGCAAGTCCCAAATCAAAGTCAAAATGTGAATTTGCTTCCCTGAGGTTGAAGAAAAAGCGTGCCGCGTCAATGGGAACTTCTTCAAGCAAGGTTGCAAGGGTTATTGATTTTCCTGTGCGTTTTGAAACCTTTACAAGCTCTCCGTCCCTCATAAGGCGAACCATTTGCATAAGCACAACATCCAGCCTTGACGGGTCTATGCCAAGCGCCTGCATTGCTCCTTTAAGCCTTGCAACATGGCCGTGGTGGTCTGCACCCCAAATGTCTATAACCTTGTCAAAGCCCCTGTCGGCAAATTTGTTGTAGTGGTATGCAATATCCGCCGCAAAATAAGTTGGAATTCCGTTTGCCCTTACAAGAACATCGTCTTTTTCTGCACCGAACTGGGTGGATTTATACCAAACCGCACCGTCTTTTTCATAGGTAAGCCCTTTTTGCTCAAGCTTTTTGACAATTTCCATCACCTTGCCGCTTTCATGCAGCGAGCTTTCCTTAAACCAAACATCATACTTTATCCTGTATTTGAGCAAATCCCTTTCAAGGGCGGCAATATTTATCGGCAGGGCATAAGCAACCAAAGCGTCCCTGCGCTCCTGATTAGTGGAGTTTACATACTTGTCCCCATGAATTTCGGCAAAATTTTTAGCATGCTCAACTATATCCGCGCCTTGATAAGCATCCTCAGGCAGCTCCACGCCTTCTTTGTAAAGCTGCAAATACCTGACTTCAAGCGAAGTTGCAAATTTTTCAATTTGGTTTCCCGCATCGTTTATATAAAATTCGCGCGTAACATCCCAGCCTGCCCAAGAAAGCACGCTTGCAAGGCAGTCGCCGATTGCGCCGCCCCTTGCGTTGCCTATGTGCATTGGCCCGGTCGGATTTGCCGAAACAAACTCAACCATTATCTTTTTGCCGGCGCCGGTACCGGTCTTTCCGTAATCTTTTCCTTCTTCAAGAACGTTTGCAACGGTATTTGAAAACCATCTTCTGCCCAAAAAGAAATTTATAAAACCAGGGCCAGCAGCTTCCGCACGTTCAAAAGAGCTTCCGTCAAGAATCAGGTTTTCGCATATCATGTCGGCAATTTTGCGCGGCGGCATTTTAAAGGGCTTTGCGCAAAGCATTGCGGCATTTGTGGCGAAATCCCCATGCGATGTGTCCGCCGGGATTTCTATGTTGAATGCCGGAATAGGCTCGGCAGGCAGTTTGCCGTCCGCCACAAGCCTTCCCATCGCGTTAAGGATTATTTCACGCATTTCTTCCGATGCCTGTTTTATCAAATTGGACATTTTCAACTTCCCCTCTTTTTATATGACCAGCAATATCTCATTGTCGGATATGTAGCTGGAATTTATATCTACCGTATATTTCAAATAAAGGTTTCCGCCATCGGGAGTAAGCTCGTTTATTATTGCGTGGGCGTAAATCCCGACTACAAAATCCCCGAAAGGCGTTCCGTAATGGCAGTGGTGCTTTGTATCTTTTTCAATGATAAGGTTTGAGTTGGAATTGCCCACCCTGTCAATGCTTGCCCACTTGTCGCCTTTTACGGTGACGATTGTTTTTGAGCCTTCAAATCCCGTTGCTTTGGATTCGTCATAGGTTATCCTGTAACCGTCCTCCTCAATTTGTTCAAGGCTGCCGGAGGTAATCAGCTCCGTTTTGCTGCTTTCCTTGTCAACGGTTTGAATGCTGGTTATTTTTATCAAAACATCCTTTTTCCTTTTCAAGCTTTTTTCCCCTTATTTCAAGGAACCAAAGGTTCCGCTTATTATTGAAGAGCATCTATGTCTACTTTGTGCACTTCCCCGTCAATGGGGTATCCAAGAAAGATTTTTGCGTTTTCGGCAAACATTTCAGCGCTGTCTGTGACATAAAATTCGCAAATGCCTTTTTTGGGGCCGTCGTTTAAAAGCTCCTTTTCGGTAAGGATTGCGCTTGCGTGCTTTGCCGCCTCTTTTCCCGCAGAAACAAGGGCAACTTCATTGCCCATTATCTCGGCTATAATGTCCTCAAGCAGTGGGTAATGCGTGCAGCCAAGTATCAGCGTATCCACATTTTCGGCAATTATCGGCGCAAGATACTGCTTTGCAACAAGCCTTGCAACCTCGTTGTCCTTTCCGAAAAATCCGTTTTCAACCAAAGGAACAAAAAGCGGACAGGCGCTTCCGGCAACGAAAATATCCGGTTTTATTGTCCTTATTGCCCTGCCGTAGCTGCCGCTCTTGATTGTTGCGGGAGTGGCTATCACGCCGATTCTGCCTTTTCTTGTTATCCCGCATGCAGTCTGCACCGCAGGCAGAAGCACTCCCGTAAAAGGGATTTCCTTTACCGGCACATTTGACCCAAGCACCGAGCTGACAGTGCCGCAAGCGGCAATAATCATTTTAACTTTGTGGCTTTTCAAGAAATTTATATCCTGATTTGCATATTTTATTATGGTTTCCTTACTCCTTGTGCCGTAGGGAACTCTTGCCGTATCGCCGAAATAAATTATGTTTTCGTTTGGCAAAAGCTCTTTAAGCTCCTTTACGACGGTAAGTCCGCCAATTCCTGAATCAAATACGCCTATCGCATCACTGTTCACCGCTAAACCTCCAAACTAAGTTTTTCACTCGACGGAAACGTCAGCCCTTTCAAAAGCAAGCCCTATGAGCTTGTCAAGAAGCTCTCCATATGGCACGCCTATTGCTCCCATAAGCTTTGGGTACATGCTTATCGGGGTAAATCCGGGAAGAGTATTTATTTCGTTGAGCACAATTTCCCCGTCTTTTTTTACAAAGAAATCCACTCTTGAAAGTCCGGAACATCCCATGGCCTTAAACGCCTTTACAGCAATCTCACGCACCCGGTCCGAAGTCTTTTCGTCAATCCTTGCTGGGATATAAAGGTTTGTCGAGCCGAGTATGTATTTTGCCTCATAGTCGTAAAAATCATTTGCGGGGGCAATTTCGCCCACAATTGAAGCTATTGGGGAATCATTGCCGAAAACAGCACATTCTATTTCCTTCCCCTCAATATACTCCTCCACAAGAACCTTTTTGTCATGGGCAAAAGCATACTTGACGGCATTTTGCAGCCCATCCATATCGTAAGCCTTGTTTATGCCTATTGAAGAACCGCTGTTTGCAGGCTTTACAAAGAGGGGGAAGCCAAGCTCATCGGCAAATTCCCTGCATTTTTCGTCAAGCCTGCCAAGCTCCGAGGCTGTTATAACTCTATACCTTGCGGTCCTTATTCCGGCGGAGTCAAGCACCGTATGCGTAAGGACTTTGTCCATGCAGTTTGCGGATGCAAGCACCCCGCAGCCTACATAGGGTATGCCGGAGAGCTCAAAAAGCCCCTGAATAGTGCCGTCCTCTCCGTTTTTGCCATGGAGCACAGGGAAAATTACATCAACCTTTTGGATTGACGCCCCCTCAGGCTCAAGCTTTATAAAGCCTTTGTGTATTGGGTCCGGGCTGAGCACTGCCGGCGTGCAGTCGCCGCTTTTTTCCCATTCGCCGGAAGCTATAAGCCCCGGGTCGCCGGGATAGTAGTACCATCTGCCCTTTTTGGTTATGCCTATGCAAATTATTTCGTATTTATCCTTG
>JAJUHO010000072.1 GCA_029267825.1 Oscillospiraceae bacterium | reverse complement strand
TTCGGCAATCTCGCGTTCAAGCTCTCTGTTACGTATTCGCAGTTCATCATCGGTGAGAACCGGCTTTAATGCCGCCTCTGCAGTTTTGCGTTTTTTCCTCCAGTCGGAAATGGTGTAATACTGGATCCCAAGCTGTGACGCTGCCTTTTTTACTCCGATTTCATCCGATAACTTCAATGCTTCTTCTTTAAATTCTTTACTGTACTTTTTCATTCTCAAACACCTTTCTTCTGATTTCTTATTTTATCAGAGTTTTGGATGTTTGGTGACTATACTTATATGATAATAGTCCATGTTTCTTATGTGTGGATTGTGTCATGATATAAACAGAAAAAGACCAAAAGGCGGGTAAAAACCTACCATGTGGTCTTATTTCGTTTGGCACCGTTTGAAGACGTCACTCAAAAATTATTTTTTCAAATAATCCCTTATGGACAGTTTCAAAAATCCGTGCGTTTTTTTATTTGTTGTGTTTTATAAAACGAGTGACGGGGGAGCATATATACGCGCTTTAAGCTCGTTATCAAGCATATAAAGGCTTTTTGGATCTCCGCCGAAAAGTTCAAATTTTTTTATGTTTTCATCGGCATTTTTTTCTTCTTCACCTTGTTCTTTTATAAACCAGTCAAGAAATTGCATGGTTCTAAAATCATTTATTTTGTAAGCATGTGCGTATATGTTGTTTATTGAAGCCGTTACCTCCTGTTCATGTTCAAGTGCTTTTACAAGAGGCATTTTAAAGTCTGTATATTCAAGGCCTGGGGCTGAAATTTCAAAAAATTCTATTGGTTCTGAATTATTTAAAAGATATTTGCGAAAAAGCAGTGCGTGATCTCTTTCTTCTTGGGATTGAACAAAAAACCAATTTTCAAATCCACTTAAATTTTTGTCTGCATAATAATTTGCCATGTCAAGGTAGAGATATGCTGAAAAAAACTCTTTATTGATTTGTTCGTTTAATAATTTTGCAATTTCCTTATTAAGCATATTTTTGCTCCTTTCCATTTTAATTTTGTATTTTAATTATATCATATTTTTAAATAAAAGTCTGTAAGCAAATCACAAAATTTGCAAATTTATTTTTGACAAAAATCGACTTTATTTTTGAGGGCTTGACTTTATTTTTGCAGCATGATAAAATTGTATGTATGCTGATTACACTTGTTCTTTGGAGGTGGACTTAGTGCCTGCTAAATCGCCGGAAATGTCCCGACTTATGGTTGTAAGCGCAGATGTGCTGCCAGAAGTTTTCACAAAGGTGCTGGAAGTAAAAAGACTTATAGCACGTGGAGAGCAAAAAAGCTCTGCTGCGGCCTGCAAAGCAGTAGGGATTTCACGCAGCGCTTACTATAAATATAAAGACAGCATATTTTCATATGAAGAAAAGCTTATGCAAAAAATAATATCGCTTTATGCTGTTTTAAGGGATGAACCCGGGGTGCTTTCAAGTGTTTTGGCTGCACTTCATGCACTTGACGCAAACATACTTACGGTGAATCAAAATATACCGATAGATGGCGTAGCAGCAGTTACGCTTTCGTTAAGGCTTAAAGGTGCGGGTGAACCGTATATGCTAAAATCCATTTTGTCCGAGATACAAGGCGTTGTGGATATAAAAATTATTAGTGGAGAATAAAGCAGTTAAGGAGATTTTGTTATGTCAAAAATAGCAGTATTAGGTTATGGAGTAGTTGGCTCCGGAACAGTGGAACTGTTTTATAAGAATAAGGAAAGGATAGAGGATAAAGCAGGAAAAAAACTTGATATAAAGTATATCCTTGACATAAGGGATTTTCCTTTTAGTCCTTATGCTGATAAATTTGTAAAAGATATCAACTTTATATTAAATGACGATGAGGTTGAAATAGTTGCCGAAGTTATGGGCGGACTTCATCCTGCATATGAATTTGTCCGTTCCTGCCTTGAAAAAGGCAAATCTGTAGTTACTTCAAATAAAGAACTTGTTGCGGCAAAAGGATATGAACTTCTTACAGCAGCAAGAGAAAATAACTGCAATTTTTATTTTGAAGCAAGTGTCGGCGGGGGAATCCCTATAATACGTCCTCTCCACCAATGTCTTGCTGCCAACGAAATTTCTGAAATTGCGGGAATTTTAAACGGAACTACTAATTTTATATTGACTAAAATGATAAACGACCAAATGAGTTTTTATGATGCACTTGCAATGGCGCAAAGCCTTGGTTATGCGGAAAAGGACCCGACAGCGGATGTGGAAGGACATGATGCATGCAGGAAAATCTGCATACTTGCATCGCTTGCTTTCGGAAGGCATGTTTATCCCGATAAAGTCCATACGGAAGGAATATCCTCCATTACACTTGAAGATGTTGAGTATGCTGAAAATTGGGGAGGAGTAATAAAACTTATAGGAAGTGCCAAAAAGTTTTCAAATGGGAAAATACTTCCTATGGTTCGTCCGGCGTTTATAGAAAAATCAAGCCAGCTTTCCGCTGTTGATGATGTTTTCAATGGAATTATGGTAAAGGGAGATGCCATTGATAAAGTTCTTTTTTACGGCAGGGGAGCAGGTAAAATGCCTACTGCAAGTGCCGTTGTGGCGGATATAATAGATGCCGCAAAGGCAAATGGCACAAGCAGCTCACAAACATGGGAAGACGGCAAGGATGTTGATTTTATTGAGGATTTCAAGCAAGCAGAAACTTCAATGTATGTTCGCATAAATTGTGTCGATAGGGATAAAGCGCTTGAAGAAATCAATGCAACATTTGGCGATGTAAAGCATCTTTCAAGAAAAAATCGTGATAAGAACGAACTTGCTTTTATTACTCCGAAGATGAAAGAATGTGAAATTGATAAAAAACTTTCGGATTTGTGTGAAAAGGGAATTAAGGTTCTCGGTAAAATCCGCGTATTTGATTTTTAACGGAGAAAGCTATGATAAAAATAAGGATACCTGCCACAAGTGCAAATTTGGGTGCCGGGTTTGATGCTTTGGGCCTTGCGTTGAATTTTTACAATTATGTCAATATTGAAGAAAGCGATAAAACGGAAATCATCTCACTTGACGGCACAGAAATACCGCTTGATGAAACAAACCTTGTCTATGAAACTGCAAAAACACTTTATGATATTTGTGGAAAAGAAGTAAAGGGCTTTAAGATTGAACAGGAAAACAATATACCCATGGCTCGCGGACTTGGAAGCAGTTCTGCCTGCATAATAGCTGGGCTTGTGGGAGCAAATACACTTATGGGAAATCCTTTGACGCTTGATGACCTTGTAAATCTTTCAGCACAAATAGAAGGCCACCCGGACAACACAGCCCCTGCTTTGCTTGGAGGGATTGTTACAGCAGTATTTGATGGAAAAATTGTGCATTGGGTAAAGCAGGAGGTGCATACTTCGCTTAAATTTGTTGTAATAATACCTGATTTTGAGCTTAAAACTGAAAAAGCAAGGGAATGTCTGCCAAAAGAAGTTTCACATAAAGATGCGGTTTATAATCTTTCAAGGGCGGCGTTGTTTTCGGCAAGCCTTTTGACAGGAAAATATGAAAATCTCCGCACGGCGGTTCATGACAAGCTTCATCAGCCTTATCGAATGCCACTTATTCCTCATGCGAGGGAGGTTTTTGACGTTGCTTATTCTCTTGGGGCATATGCGTCTTATATAAGCGGTGCAGGCCCTGCAATAATGTCAATTGTGGATGAAAAAAATAAATTCTTTTGCGGTAAGATGAGATTTTCTCTTGATAAAATGGGACTTTTTTCATGGACAGTAAAAGAACTTGAAATTGATAATAAAGGTACGTTGATTTTATAAAAACAATCATTAAAACGACAAAAAAATAAAAGCAAGGGCAGTATTCAAATCGCATATTGAATACTGCCCTTGTCATTTGTTTTGATAGAAAGCAAAAAGCCATAAAAATAATTGCTATTATATTTCACCGTTCATTTTTTTAATTTGGCGGATATCATTTCCAACGAAACGCAAATAGTCGTACATAGCAAGAAGCCTTGAAACAATTCTGTCATCATATCGCTTTTGGAGCTCAACAGGGGTAAGGTTTGAATTTATTATTGTAGGCAACCCTTTATTTAATCGTGTATTTATTATGTTGTATATTGTCGAAACATAAAAGCCGGATTCGTACTCGGCGCCTAAATCATCAAGGATAAGCAAATCGGTGTTCAAAAGAATCTGCAAAGTATCCTTGTCGCTGTCAGAACGTCCAAAATGTTCTTTTTCAATGGCTCTTAAATAGTTTACAACAGAATCATAAGCAACATTATAGCCTTTTTCGATTACTTCTTTTGCAATGGCAAAGGATAAATGGGTTTTTCCAAGTCCTGTAAGTCCAAGCATAAAGATGCTTCTTGATTTAAGAGAAAAATCTTTAGCATAATTTTTGCAATGATTATAAACTGTTTTCATTTTTTCATAATCACTAAGCCCGCTTCCGTCCGGAGCTTTTGAGTAATAGTCAAGATTAAATGTTTCAAAACTGCAAAGCATCATCTGGGAGTTTGCATTAAGCTGTTCTGTAGCATATTTCCATAAAAGTTTTTTGAAACATTCGCACCTTTGACCGCTTATATAGCCTCTATCCTGGCATTTGGGGCAAAAATATTTTACCTGAAGATAATCTTCGGGATATCCGTTTGCCGTTAATAATTTTTTTATCATTTCTTGTCCTTGAAGGTTGCGGGATTTAAGCTCTTCAAAGTTCTTTTCAAAATCCCCTTTTCTTTCAAGTATAAGAGTGGAAAGCTCTATGCTGGTATTTGCAAGCTCACGATTTATTTCCGAAATCTCGGGGATTTTTTGTTCTATTTCTTCAAGCCGCATTTGTGCGGATGTTTCCGCGCTTATCCGCCGGCTTGCAATTTCTCTTTCCGCTTTTTCGAAAACAGCCTTGTCGTAGCTCATTTTGCCGCTCCTTTTAAATTATTTTTTATAATTGATTGCAAGCGATTCAAATTTATCCAAATCATAAGAATGTTCTTTTTCAGGGGAATTTTGCTTTGAATTTGAATAATTTTCATTTTCCTTGTCAATTTGTTCCCTTGTAATTAAGCCCTTGCCGTACCATCCAGCAAGAATTTTGTTTATATATGGAAAGGAAAGCTTATTTATGGCATCAATTGTTTTGTCATAAGCATAAGATATAAGATCTATGTCATAATTTTTTTGTGCCCATTCGGATATGTATTTTTCCTCTTTTGAAGAAAGCTTTCGATTTATTCCAAATGCTGACATTACTTTTAAGGAAAGGGAATTGCGCTCTTTTAATGCTTTTATTTCTTTTTCGGCAGCTTCATGTGTAAAAATCTCTTTTTGCTGCCATGAAAAGGCCACGGATTCCATATAGCTTACATTAAGCTTGCCTATTATTTTGCAGTATTCAAAGAGCATTAAAATAACATCGGCGGGAAGTCCCAAATAATCATGCATCCAAATAAGCGACCTTTGTTCGGTGTGTGTTAAAATTCTGCCGAATAAATTTTCGGCGCAAGAAAAAAGAAATGCTATTTCCTGTGAACTTTCGACCCTTTCGGCAATTTCCTTCGGCGTTATTGAACCGGAGGATTTTGGTCTTAAAATTGGCTGAACAGCAGCAGAAGCAGTGGAGGAAACATTTTCACTTCCTGTTTCTTTTATAGGATTGTCCGGGACATTTTTTTCAATTATCCCTACGCTTTCCCAAAAGCAGAATGCATCTTCAACTGCTTCTTCGGTAATATTTAAATCAGAAGCAATTTTTTGTGAAGATATAGAATGGTTGCCGTTGTAAAGCACATACAGCAAAACCTTTATTGCCGAACCGCTTGCAAGCTTTATGTAATCTTCAACAACACTTCCGGGGACAGCAAAAACACGTCCCCATTTATTTAAATTTACATTATACTCCATACAAAACCTCTAAAAAATTATTATAAACTGATATTTATTATAGCAGAAAAATCTCAGTCTTTAAAGTCTTTTTTTCTTGACAAATTATTTACTGTGGTATATATTATAAAGAATTAGTTTTGCTAAAAGAGGGAGAAAAATGATCAAGTTTTTGGTTAAAAAATTCGTGCCTAATTACGAGAAAACAAACGATAAAAACGTAAGAGAGGCTTATGGAATTCTTGGCGGAGTTCTTGGGATTATTTGCAATGTTTTTCTTTTTATTTTAAAGCTTTCAATAGGCATAGCAATGAAAAGTATGGCAGTCATTTCGGACTCTATAAACAACCTTTCTGATACGGCATCTTCTGCAATAACTGTTTTCGGTTCAAAAATGAGCAATCGCCGACCTGATAAGGAACATCCTTTCGGACATGGAAGGATAGAATATATTTCATCTCTTGTAGTTTCGTTTATAATAATGCTTGTGGGATTTGAATTTTTGAAAAATTCTGTGGATAAAATAATCCATCCGTCAAAAATTGAATTTAAACTTCTTCTTTTTGTATTTTTATGCATGTCTGTACTTGTAAAGCTTTGGATGTTTTCATACAACAGATATCTTGGAAAACAAATCAATTCATCGGTCTTGAAAGCTGCAGCTTTTGATTCACTAAATGACGTTTATGCTACCGGTACGGTAATAATTTCAATAATAATAGGAAATTTTACCGATTTCCCTGTCGATGGAATTATGGGTACAATAGTTTCCGGACTTGTAATTTTTACTGGATTTAAAGTGGCAAGGGATACGGTAAGTCTTCTTTTGGGCAATTCACCCAGCAAAGAAGTGGTTGACCAAATCACAGATACAATACTTTCCGGCGAAGGAATTATAGGAATCCATGACCTTGTTGTTCATGAATATGGGCCCGGCAGAATTATGGCATCCGTTCACGCCGAGGTTCCAAGTGATGTGGATATTGTTAAAATACATGAGGTCATAGACTCGCTTGAACAAAAGATTTTAAAGGATTTTGGTATAAACATAGTGGTGCATATGGATCCTGTGTCGGTAAATTGTGAAAAAACAGAAGAATTAAAAAAACTGGTTTCTTCATTTGTTAAAGAGTATAATTCTGAATTTTCAATACATGATTTTAGGATTGTTGACGGAGAAAACAAGATAAATTTAATTTTCGATATGGCTGTTCCATGCTATTTAAGCGAAAAAGAACGCGAAAATGCCGTAAGTGAGATTTCTGAAAAACTTTATGAAACCGATAATAGATTTAATGCTGTCATAAATATAGACAATGCTTTTTAAACTATTTGCTTCCTATTTCTGTTATTTCAAAGGGTTGTAAATATTGATGCGCTGTGATATAATAAAATAGTATATTTTATATTTTAATTAAAGGAATGAATCTTTAAATTTGACTCAAGATGTTTTTATAGAAAAAGTTAAAAAACTTTTGCAGGAAAAGTATCCTTTTTCACCACCACTTGCTCATGTGCATAGTTTTGGCTGCCAACAAAATGTAAGCGATGGCGAAAAAATAATGGGACTTTTAAGTGTAATGGGTTATGGCTTTACAGATGAATTGAGCAGGGCCGATTTGATAATTTACAACACTTGTGCTGTTAGGGAAAGCGCTGAAACAAGGGTTTTCGGAAATCTTGGTGAGCTTAAGCCTCTTAAAGAAAAAAATCCGGAGCTTGTCATAGGAATTTGTGGATGCATGGCGCAACAAGAGCATGTCGTGGAAAAAATTAAAAATTCTTATAAGCATATCGATATGGTTTTTGGAACTTTTATGCTTTCGTCATTGCCTGAGATTTTATATTCGGTACTTGCAAAGCATGAAAAAGTCTATAACATCGAAGAAAAAGATGTTGGGACAAATGAATTTCCAAATATAATAAGGAATAGCAAAATAAAAGCTTTTGTTCCGGTTATGTATGGATGCGATAATTTTTGTTCATATTGCATTGTCCCGTATGTAAGGGGAAGAGAACGCAGCAGGTCTGTTTCGTCAATTATAAACGAGGTTGAGGAACTGGTTCAAAATGGCTGCAAAGAAATAACCTTATTAGGGCAAAATGTAAATTCTTATGGCAAAGGGCTTAATGAAAAAATTACATTTCCAGAGCTTTTGAGAAAGCTCAATGAAATTAAGGGCGATTTTAAGTTGAGATTTATGTCTTCTCACCCCAAAGATGCCGGGTTTGAGCTTATTGATGCCATACTTGAATGCGAAAAAGTGGGAAAGCATCTTCATTTGCCGTTCCAATCGGGCAGTAACAGGATTTTATCCGAAATGAACAGAAAATATACAAAAGAAGATTATCTTAAAATCATTGATTATGCGCGTTCAAAAAAGCCTGATTTTTCATTTTCTTCTGATGTGATAGTTGGTTTTCCAAATGAAACAGATGAGGATTTTGAAGAAACTTTAAATCTTATTAAATATGTTGAGTTCGATAATCTTTATACTTTTATTTATTCAAAACGCAGCGGGACAAAGGCTGCTGAAATAAAAGACTTAATTCCCTATGAAGCAAAAGCGGCAAGAATGAAAAAGTTGCTTGAGCTTCAAAGGGAAATAGCTTCAAAGCGTTATAAGACTTTTATAGGAAGAACCCTTTTTGTGCTTGCAGAGGCCGAAGGCAAAAAAGGCGAGGGTTATCTTACAGGACACAGCGATGAAAACATTATAGTTGAATTTAAAGCTGAAAAAGAAAACATAGGCAAATTTGTGAAAGTTAAAATAACCGGAGCATATAACTGGGCTTTGGTTGGACAAATAGAAAACTAAAAATTAAGGAGATTATTTTTATGGGAACCATTGAAATGGCAAGAGAACTTGGAAAAGCAATACAGCAGGATGAAAGATACAAGGCTTATCATAATGCAAAAAAAGCAAATGATTCAGACGAAGCATTGCAGGAGCTTATAGGCGAATTTAATTTAAAAAGGCTTGAGCTTAATCAGGAAATGTCAAAAGCTGAGAAAGACAACGAAAAGCTTTCAAGGCTTGACAATGAAATAAAATCCTTGTATGGCAATATTATGGCAAATGAAAGTATGGCTGCATTTACAAAAGCAAAAAATGATATGGACGATTTGCTTTCACAAATAAATATGGTTATTACGATGTCTGCAAACGGAGAGGACCCTGCAACATGTCCTACGGAAATGCCGCATTCATGTTCAGGAAGCTGTTCTTCATGCAGCGGTTGCAACTAATTTAGGAAAAGGGAAATTATGCAAATAGAATTCGGTAAGCTTTCGCCGATGATGCAGCAGTATATTTCAGCAAAAGAAAAATACAAGGATTATATATTGTTTTTCCGTGTCGGCGATTTTTATGAAATGTTTTTTGAGGATGCCCTTGTAGTATCAAAGCTTCTTGAACTTACCCTTACTGGAAAGGATTGCGGACTTGAGGAGCGCGCACCCATGTGCGGCGTTCCTCACCATGCAAGCGAAATTTATATCAAGCGGCTTATCGATTTGGGCTATAAGGTGGCAATTTGTGAACAGCTGACCGATCCTGCCGAAAGCAAAGGGCTTGTTCTCCGTGATGTGATAAAAATCGTCACTCCCGGTACGCTTACTGACAGCAGCATGCTTGATGAT
>JAJUHO010000107.1 GCA_029267825.1 Oscillospiraceae bacterium | reverse complement strand
GATTTCCCTCTTTTGATATACTTAATTAAGGACGGTGTCGCAAATGCTCCATATCAAAAATCTTGACGACGGACTGGAAATCTTTAAGGCCCTTGGATCTGAAGTCAGAGTTGAAATCATTAAGCTTCTTTTGCAAAACAAGGAAATGAACATGAATGAACTGGCAACGAGCCTAAACATTACCAACGGTGCGCTCACAAGCCATATTAAAAAGCTTGAAAGTTGCGGGATTATTGCTATTGCAAACGAATCATCAGGACATGGCAACGAAAAAAAATGCGTTGTCCAGCTTGATAAAATCCTCATTGAACTTGGGCTTGAAGAAGAATCCAAAAACGTATGCGAAACGGAAATAAAAGTAGGGCATTACTGCGACTACAACATATTCCCGACCTGCGGGCTTGCAAGCTCATCAAAGCTTATCGGCGAAGTTGACGATGCACGCTATTTTGCTCATCCGGAACGCGTAAACTGCGATATACTCTGGTTTACAAAAGGATATGTTGAATACATAATCCCAAACTTCATACCGGCATACAATAAAATTGACCAGATAACCATTTCCGCGGAACTCAGCTCCGAAGCTCCGGGAGTAAACAGCAACTGGCCATCAGACATATTCTTTTACCTCAACGAAGTTAAAATAGGAAAATGGACAAGCCCCGGCGATTTTGGCGACGTAAAGGGAATCTTTACCCCAAGCTGGTGGTATCCGAACTGGAACCAGTACGGGCTGCTCAAGCTTATAGTCATCAACAGCCACGGGACTTTTATAGACGGGCTTAAAGTATCGGATGTAACTATAAAGGAATTCAATCTTGACTACAAGAGTACTATAAAATTCAAGTTTGAAGTCCCGGAGGATGCCGAGCATGTCGGAGGACTTACAATTTTCGGCAGGAATTTCGGCAACTATAATCAGGATATAAAAGTAAGGATAAACTACAGTCCGATTGCCGAAGGCGAGAAATAAAGAAAAAATCTCAGCATGTTTAAAATGCTGAGATTTTTGCATATAATAACAAAAGCCCGCCTTTTTAGGACGGGCCAATCTATGTAAACCCGGCTTTGCCGGAGGTTTTCTTTTAAAGACAAGTATATGCCCCATTTGTGACAGCTTTTTGAAAAGCGATTGATCAAAGGGCGAAAATATACCGACAAAATTTTGACAAATCGGATTTAATGATTTATAATTTTATTAAACAATTGCGAAAGGAATGAAAATATGACTGCCGAAATACTTTGTGTCGGAACCGAACTGCTGCTTGGAGATATTGTGAACACCAATGCGCAGTTTCTTGCAAAAGAGCTTGCAAAGCTTGGAATTTCGGTACACTACCAAACTGTCGTAGGAGATAATGCCCAAAGGCTTAAATCCGTTCTTCAAATTGCATTTTCACGCGCGGATATGGTCGTTCTGACGGGAGGGCTTGGCCCAACAAAGGATGACCTTACAAAGGAAATAGTTACAGAATATTTTGGGCTTGAGCTTGTTTTTGACCAGAAAGCATATGATATGCTTGAAAAAAGAATTTTAAACTACGGACTTGAAAAGATAAGCGAAAGCAACCGCAAGCAAGCTTATGTTCCAAAGGGCGCCATTGTGCTTTACAACGACAACGGAACGGCTCCCGGCTGCATAATAGAAAAGGGAGGCAAAACCGCAATACTGCTTCCCGGTCCTCCGAATGAAATGGAGGCAATGTTTGCAAAGGCGCGTGAGGCTTATCTTAACTCAATAAGCAGAAATACAATTTTTTCAGTAAATATAAAAATCAAAAGCCGGAATGAAATCGGCGCGCAGGACTCCGGAGAATCCGCCGTTGCCGACAAAATTTCACATTTGCTCGACCTTGCAAACCCCACCGTTGCAACCTATGCCAAGGAAGACGGCGTTCTCATAAGAGTAACAGCCTGCGCCGAAAACAAGGAAAAAGCGCTTGAAGCAATAAATCCGGTTCTTGAACAAATAAAGTCAATTTTGGGGAACAGCATAGCCTTTATAAGCGAAGCGGAATAAAACTGAGGCAACAAAAAATCCATAAAAATTAAGGTTGTATATTCTTGATTTTTATATAAATGCAACATATAATTTATATAGGTTTTTATGTTAAAAATATAAAACGTTTAATCGGAGGAGTTTTAATTGAATCGGTCATTGCGGCTGATATCCTATTTTAACAAGCTGAAAATAAGAAAACAGCTTTTTTTAATTTACTTTTTTGCGGGAATTATTCCTGTTTTTGCAATAGGGATTTATCTCTTGTTTGTTACGCGAAAACTTGTAATGCAGCAGCATCAAACCCAGCTTGCCGCCGAAAACGTAAGAGTCAGCAACATAATATTCAACGTTACAAGTTCGCTTTCAAACATCTCCGATGAAATTTACAAGGATGATGATTTAAAAAGGATAATTTCTGCGAAATACTCCTCTGAAAATGAATTTTTTTCTGCCTGCCGCTCATACACAAAGTTGACCAACTATCAGCATTATTATTCCGAAATAGCGTCAATAAATTTATATACCACAAATGAAACCATGCAAAATTATGAGAACTTTAAGGTTGCCACTGATGAAATTAAAAACACATCTTGGTACAAAAAGGCAATTGACAGCGTTTATGAATCTTTTTGGATTACAAGCGAATACGTAGATGATTTCAAACATTCTTCCGGCGCACTTACACTGGTAAGAAAAATTCCGCTGCAAAATTCAAATGTAAATGCAGTTTTAAAAATTTGCGTGAGCGACAATTATTTAAAGCTTCTCATCAACAACAGCCAGCTAAAAACAGAGGCCTGCGTCAGCGGATATCCGGTTTTTTTCACGAACAACGCAAAAAATGACCTTAAACGCCTTGGGTTTGACTTGCCTGAAAGCTCAATAAACAAATATATTTCGTTTTCTGGAATAGGCGTTTATGACGGGAAAGAGGTGCTTTACAAGGTTTCAACAATGCGTCCTGCACTTCCCGCCCGACAGCCGGACAAAATACATATAGTCACACTGGATTATAACGCCTTGCCCGACCTTCAAAAATTCAATGCCATATGCATCTGCATAATGTCCTTTTCGCTTTTGGTTCCGCTTATAATGATTTTGCTTTTTTCAAACGCTTTCAGCCGCAGGATAAACCTGCTTAGAACCCAAATGCACCAGGTAAGCAAAGGAGATTACAACATCATAGAAAAATTCAACGGAAACGACGAGGTCTTTGAGCTTTTTTGCGATTTGCAGACAATGATAAGGGAAATAAAAGAGCTTGACGCACAAATTTTCAACCAAAAGCTAAAACAGGAACAGTTGATAAACCACCAGCAAAAAATCAAATTTGAACTGCTTTCCAGCCAAATAAACCCGCATTTTTTGTACAACACCCTTGAAAGCATAAGGATGAAGGCTCACAGCGCCGGAGATAAGGATGCCGCCAACGCAATAAAGCTTTTGGGAAAGGCTATGCGCCATTCGCTTGAAGTGCAGGGCAAGCCGACAAGCCTTGCCTCCGAGCTGGAATATATACAAAATTACCTTGAAATCCAAAAATTCCGCTTTGGTGACAAAATACATTATGAAATAAAGGTGGCTCCGGAAATAAACTGCGAAGAATACATGATACTGCCGCTGCTGATACAGCCGATTGTTGAAAACGCAATTTCCCACGGGCTTGAAGATATGGATTCAGGAGGGTTTATCAGCATAAAAATTGAAAAGGAAAACGGCAAAATAAAAATCTCAACAAGCGACAACGGCTGCGGAATATCAGAAAAAAAGTTAGGCGAACTGCTTGCTTGGATAAATACGCCTGAACCTGAAAACACCATCGGAAGCATAGGCCTTAGAAATGTCAACCAGCGGATAAAGATTTTTTATGGCGAAGATTACGGCATAAGCATAACAAGCACCATTGACAAAGGCACAACCGTAAAACTCTCTTTGCCGTTCGATTTGGAGGATAAGAAATGAATTGGAAGGTTTTGATAGCCGATGACGAAGCAGCAGTAAGAGAAGGCCTTAAAACTATAATAGACTGGAATGCCTGCGGATTTGAAATTTGCGGCGAGGCTTCAAACGGAATTGAAGTAGTGCAAAAGACATCGGAACTTAATCCGGATTTGATTATGCTTGATGTTAAAATGCCAAAGTTTAGCGGAATTGAAGCGGCAAAGCAATTAAGAGGCAACGGCTTTTCCGGAAGCATAATAATACTCAGCGGATATTCGGACTTTTCTTTTGCCCAAAGCGCTATTTCATCGGGCGTTGATTCCTATCTTTTAAAGCCAATAGATGAAGACGAGCTTATTCTTGCCGTAACAACCGTACGCAAAAAGCTTGAAAGCAAACACCGCCAATCAGCCTATCTTGCGCGCGCCAAAAATACCTTTTTAGCGGACATAATAAGAGGAATTTCTTCCGACAATGCAAATGATGAGGATTCTTTTGGCTTTTCACTTTCGTCAGATGCCTATCAAGTAGCTATAATTGAAACAAAAAACAATACTGAGCACGAAATGGATGACATATGCCTTGTGCTTAAACGGCTTTTATGTGACAGTTCTGCAGTTGATGCGGTATTTTTGCATGAGCGCGGAGTGTTCTTGATAAAAGGAAGCGAAGCTATAAAAAAACTTCCAACGGTCATTAAGGATTTGGGGAAATATACGCGTGATGAAAAGACTCCCGCAATTTTCATGGCCGTGGGAAGAATTGTTGAAAATCCAAAGGATATCCCGCTTTCTTATGAAGACGCCATCAGCATTGACAAAAAACGCTTTTTCTGCGAAGAAAGCCAACAGTATGTAAGCCATGAAATATTAAAGCTTGCTTCCGGAATAAAAGAACCCAACTCAAAGCCAGATATAAACAAGTATGCCGACGAGCTTTTAGGCTATATAGAGGCTGCAAATACAGATGAAATAGGCCTTGCCATGGGCAGGCTCTATGACGATTTAAGGTTTATAAACCTTTCTCCTGAAAGCATAAGGAGCTTTTTAAGCAATATCTACATCAGAATAAAAACAAAAGTAAATGAAAACCACAGGCATTTAAATATCCGCTTCCCGTCAGATGATGAGATTATCTCAAAAATTTGTGAAATTCCTTTGCTTTATAAAATACTGCAATATTTAAAGGCCGAATTTTTGCAGGTTGCCGAAGAAATCTCATCATCCTCCGCACAAAGTTCAATAAACAAAGTGATAAATTATGTAAACCGCCACTACCACGAATCTTTAAAGCTTGAAACGCTTGCAAAGACATTTGGCTACAACAGCACATATCTCGGAAAAGCCTTTAAAAACGCAACGGGAGAGGCCTTCAACCTCTACATTGAAAAATTAAGGGTTGAGGAAGCAAAAAAACTCCTGCTAACCAATTTGAAAGTTTATGAAATAGCTGAAAAAATAGGCTTTAAGGACATAGACAGTTTTTATAAGAAATTCAAGAGAAACACCGGCAAAAGCCCCGGAGATTACAGAAAAGAAGCCGGAGTTTCAAGCATTGAATAAAGCAAAATTCCCCTGCCCGAAAAATTCGGAACAGGGGAATTCTTATATAATGAGAGGAGAAGTATAAAACAGGCTTTTTTACTTTGCTGCCGCCTCTGCCGCCTTAGCGTCGTCGCGAGCCTTCTTGAGGTTTGCGGCAATCTTCTTGTCAAATTCAAGAACCTGATCATAACCAAGGCCCTTTACGGTTTCCTGCATTTCTTTGAGGATAGAATTGAATTCAGCTTCATCCTTAGCAAATACCATCTTCCAAGAAGCAGACTTGATTTCTTCTCTGATTTGGTTGCGCAGATTGTCTATATCCGTCGGAGCGGCTTCAGGAACATAGGTATTTCCGGGAGCAACTGCAACCATATTGTTCTTTTCAAGATATTCAAGAGTTGTCTTTGCACCCATCTTTTCCTGCCATGACTTGTCAAGAGCAGTCGTATTTGCTGCAAGGGTGGTTTCCCAAAGCGAGGTGTTATATGGAGCGTTATTGTCAGGATTGATATCCGTTGTTACAACCGCATTGAAGTTGAGCTGGGAAATTCCCTCTTTATAGTTTCCTCCGCCGTATTCATCAGGCATTGTAAGGGTTGCGTCGCCTGAGAATGCCTTTCTGCCGAAATCAAGAAGTTCAGGCTTGCCTTCGGAGTTGAAATCCCAGAAGAGACCCTTTATTCCGCAGGTGCTTGCAGTCTGGCCGCAAGAGAGTGAAATTCCCTCAGGAGAATAGAGCCAGTCAATAAAGTCAACCATTCTGTCCGGATCCTGTGCTTCGTTGCCAACGGCAATAACATACTTGTTTGCCGGAGCACAGCCATATGAGAATATCTTCATATCCTTGACCGGAGCAAACATAAAGCCTTTTCCTGCCGCCTTGTTGTCAACGGTGTTGTAAGCGGCTTGACCAAGCCATGGCCATGGCGAGAAAAGAACCGCACCGTCTTGATATTTTGCAAAAAGAGTATCATAATTTTGGGTTGT
>JAJUHO010000059.1 GCA_029267825.1 Oscillospiraceae bacterium | reverse complement strand
GTACGGGCTTATATATGCCGGCGCACAAAAGAACATGGGCCCCGCAGGGCTTACAGTTGTCATCATCCGCGAGGATTTGATAGGCGGAGCAAGGGAAAGCTGCCCTACTATGTTCAATTATCAGATTCATGCCGAAAATGGTTCGATGTACAACACTCCGCCGACTTACGGCATTTACATCCTCAAGCTTGTGCTTGAATGGGTAAAGGAAATGGGCGGGCTTGAAGCCATGAAGGTTCACAACGAAAAGAAGGCTGCGCTGCTTTATGATTTCCTTGACAATTCAAAGCTTTTTAAGCCGACTGTAATGGGCAAGGACCGTTCGCTTATGAACGTGCCTTTTGTAACCGGAAACGAGGAGATTGACGCAAAATTCGTTTCTGAGGCAAAGAAAGCAGGATTTATCAACCTTAAAGGCCACCGCTCAGTGGGAGGCATGAGGGCGTCTATCTACAATGCAATGCCGATTGAGGGCGTAGAAAAGCTTGTTGAATTTATGAAAAAGTTTGAAAAGGAGAATGAGCAATGATAAAAATTCAAACTTTAAATAAAATTGCCGCAATAGGCACCGATAATTTTGACAAGTCAAAATATGTCGTATCGGACAGCGTTGAAAATCCTGACGCAATACTTGTGCGCTCGGCATCCATGCACGAAATGCAGTTTGGAAATAACCTGCTTGCAATCGCAAGGGCTGGCGCGGGAGTAAACAACATCCCCGTAGATAAGTGCACAGAGGCGGGAATTTGCGTGTTCAACACCCCAGGCGCAAATGCAAACGCCGTAAAGGAACTTGTGATTGCGGGACTTTTGCTTTCTTCAAGAAAAGTTCCTGCGGCAATGGATTGGGTAAAGACGCTTAAAGGCAAGGGCGACGAGGTTCCAAAGCTTGTCGAAAAGGGCAAGGGCGATTTTGCAGGCCCGGAAATTATGGGCAAAACCCTTGGCGTGATAGGTCTTGGCGCAATCGGCGTGCTTGTTGCCAACGCTGCTGTTTCACTTGGAATGAAGGTTATGGGCTATGACCCGTTCCTTTCCATCAAGGCGGCATGGGGGCTTTCTCCTGCGGTAATTTACTCAAAGACTCTTAAAGAAATTTATGAAAACTGCGATTACATTACCGTGCACGTTCCATATAATGCCGATACAAAGGAAATGCTTTGCGCAGAGGCTTTTGCTTCTATGAAAAGCGGCGTTAGGATTCTTAATTTTGCAAGGGGAGAGCTTGTAAACGATGCGGATATGCTTGCTGCTATTGAAAGCGGAAAAGTGGCCGCTTATGTTACTGATTTCCCGAACGATACTTTGATAGGGGCAAAAAATGTCGTTGCTATCCCGCACCTTGGAGCTTCCACCCCCGAATCTGAGGACAACTGCGCTTACATGGCGGCGGTTCAGCTTATTGATTACATTGAAAATGGAAATATCAAAAATTCAGTGAACCTTCCGGATGCTGAAATGTCCGCTTCCGGCACAAAGGTTTGCATTATACACAAAAATATTCCAACGCTTATAAGCCAGATAACTGCGGCGCTTGGCAGCGAAAAAATCAACATTGAAAACATGCTCAACAAGTCAAAGAAAGAGTATGCCTACACAATGATTGATGTTTCCGGAACTATTTCCGAAAAGGTCGTTTCTATGCTCAATTCCATTGAGGGAGTTATAAAGGTAAGGGTTATTTAAAAATCCGAAGTCAGGATATCTGCAAACAAAATCTTTAAAAAGACTTGCAACAAAAAAATCCCGCCTGTAATTAACAGACGGGATTTTTTGGAGCGGATTACGAGACTCGAACTCGCCACATCCACCTTGGGAAGGTGGCGCTCTACCAGATGAGCTAAATCCGCATTTTTGTGAAATAATTATATCATATGCTTTTTTAATTTTCAACGGTTATTTTTTAAAAAAATCTTTTATTGTGCGGCTTTAGTTTTTATTAAAATAAAAAAGGATGAGAGGCTTGGAGGAAGAAATAAAAATCCAAAATTGCAGGCTTTGCCCTCGTGAATGCGGCGCCGACAGGACAAAGGAGGCTGGCCTTTGCGGTGCGGGAGCAAGGATAAGGGCGGCGCGCGCAATGCTGCATTTTTGGGAAGAACCGTGCATAAGCGGCAAAAACGGTTCCGGAACGATATTCTTTTCAGGCTGTCCGCTAAAATGCCGCTATTGTCAGAATTACAAAATAAGCACG
Source organism: Oscillospiraceae bacterium (assembly GCA_029267825.1). GTDB lineage: Bacteria > Bacillota > Clostridia > Oscillospirales > Ruminococcaceae > JAIHAL01. Next base: position 9,672 of record JAJUHO010000059.1, on the reverse strand, counting down.
GAAAACTTGGGAAAGGAAATATCCGTGCAGAGGCTTTGCGAAATTTTTATGGAGTTGAAAGAAAAAGGCGCGCATAACATAAATCTTGTCAGCCCGACTCAATATGCTCCGTTTATTATAAAGGCTCTTAAAGAGGTAAAGCCGTTGTTAAAAATCCCCGTTGTCTGGAACACGGGAGGATATGAAAAGGTGGAAACTATAAAATCCCTAAACGGGCTTGTTGACGTTTATCTTCCGGATTTAAAATATATCAGTCCGGAAATTTCATTGAAATATTCCGGCGCTGAAGATTATTTTGAAATGGCGTCTGCGGCATTAAATGAAATGTATTCCCAGCTTGGCGGGGTGGTTTTTGATGAAACCGGTCTCTTAAAAAGAGGCATAGTGGTAAGGCATCTTGTTCTGCCGGGGAACAGGGCGGAATCTTTGAAAATTCTTGATTGGTTATGCTGCAATTTCCCTAAAAAAGATATTTTGCTTTCGCTGATGAGCCAGTATACTCCTTATCGCCATGATGAAAAGTTTAAAGAGCTTAACCGCAGGATTTCAAGCTTTGAATACTCGGTTGTTGCCCAAAAAGCCGCAGAGCTTGGTTTTGAGGGGTATTTGCAGGAAAAATCTTCGGCAAAAGAGGAATATACTCCGGATTTTGATTTTCTTGGCATTTAATGTCGTTTTTTGTCTAAAAGCTTGTTTGCAGGAAATTTATTAACAAATAGCAAATTCAAATTATGTTTTTTGCACATGGGGGATATGATATAATTTCCTTGGAAATCCTTATGAAAAAAGGGGTGGCAAAAATGTTTAAGGACGGATTTGAGGACGAATTTTTTGACGATGAAGAGCACATAATAAACATTGCCGCTTCGTCAAAGTTCAAGCATCAGGATGAGCATTACAACGAAGCCTACAAAAGCTGGCGCAGCAACCCGGAAAACAAATATACCTACAACTATGTTGCCGACAAAAGGGAGCATGCATACATAAACGGACGCGGATTTTTGGCGCAAAGCCCTGCTGTTGCGGAGCGTTTGGCGCTGATTAAAAACATGAATATTATAGGGCTTGCTTTGCTTGCCGCTATTGCCATCGAGATTTTCGGGCCTGCTTTGCTTGTTAGAATAACTTCCCTTTTTGGCGTTTCGGCAAGGTATGATGTTTTCGGCGGGACAAATGCCTCGGACGGCTATATTTTGTTTGCGGATTTTTTTATAAAAGCGCTTTCAAGGCTGGTGCCGTTTTTCATGATAATGCGTGCAATGAAAATGCCGCGCATGGTGGCGCTTCCCACAACCGTTACAAATAAGGATATGCATTGGCTCGGAATTCATCTTGTTTTTATAAATGTGCCGGTAAGCGTGTTCTGTCTTGGAATTTACGAAAAAACACTTACTCTTTTTAAAATAAATATGTGGGATGAATTCTTCATGCTGCCTGAAAATATTTTTTTAAGAATTGCGGCTTTTGTTCTGCAAGCAATCTTTATTCCCGCATTGAACGAAATTCTTTTTAGAGGGGCAATAATGCAGCCGCTAAGGCAGTTCGGGGACAGCTTTGCCATTTTGGCTTCAAGCATAATTTCCGCCCTTATGGCAAAAAGCATTGCTTTGTTTTTCTTTAACCTTGTGGTGGCATTTGTGGTTTCGTATTTTGTTTTGCGTACAGGTTCGGTTAAAACCGGAATAATTATGCAGATTGCGTTTTACATGGCTGTCTATGGCATTTACTGCATAAAGGTCTATCTGCCAAATGAAATAGATGAGTATGTTTTGACATGGCTTAATCTTGCTATGGTTTTAATAGGAATTATAATTATAATAGTATACATGAATTTTAAAAGAAATCTGCTCACTTTGCAAATGCAAAAGACATACATCCCAACCGCAGAAAAGCTGGTTTATTCAATTTCCTCGGTGCCTTTGGCAATATGGATGCTTTGCATATTTGTATGTTCTTTAATGAGCATAAACTTTTTGGATTGAAGCATATGGAAAATGTTTACATGAAAAAAGCAATAGAACTTGCAAGGCTTGCCGCACAGGCAGGCGAAATCCCCGTCGGCGCGGTCGTTGTCAGAAGGCGCGACGGGGAAATTGTCGGAGAAGGGTTTAACAGGCGTGAGAGCGATAAAAATCCTGTTGCCCATGCCGAAATAATAGCAATAGAAAATGCGGCCAAAAATCTTGGCGGGTGGAGGTTGTCAGGATGCGACCTTTACGTTACCCTTGAACCCTGTCCTATGTGCGCCGGCGCAATTATAAATTCGCGCTTGGACAGGCTCTTTTTTGGCGCATATGACAAAAAGGCAGGGTCGGTATATTCGGTTGTCGAGCTTTTTTCGCTTCCATACAACCACAGACCTGAAATCTATGCGGGCATAATGAAGGACGAATGCTCATCTTTGCTTTCGGAGTTTTTTAAGAATTTACGTGAAAAATAATTTTTTATTATACAAGGCTTTTGCGGGAATTAATATCTGGTTTTTAAAAAATGGCTTTTCCCGGTGGGATTATGCTTTTTGCGCCGGATTTTGAAGTACCGGGAATGGCGGTTATTTCACCGTCCGATTGCTCGTATCCCATGAAAAATCCCGTATGCGGAGGCTGGTTGTAGCATATGTTTTCGTTTGCCACTCCAAGCCTGTAATGCGCATCGTGCATAAGCGTGCGGATTTTATAGTCTGCCGGCATATTTGTTGTGTAAATTCTTATTGTGCTGTCGGAAGATTTCATGATAACCTCTTCCCGCCAGTCGCCAAAAAGGTCGGCTTGCAGGCAGGGGTTTTTCTTTGTGCCGTTTATTGTGGAGCATCCGTCAAACTCCATAACGGATTCGACTTCCCCGCGTGCATTTATTTGGGATATTCCGCCGTTTATTATTTGGCGCACAAGCGAACCGGTCCAGTAAATAAGCCCGTTTACGCCGGCCCCTATCTGAACCTGTTCCCCTGTTTTGGAGTCGATGGAAATATTGCCTGTGTAAACTATCCTGTCAGGGGCAAGGGGATTTACATTTCCGGCAACCGCCCTGCCCTGGTCCCCAAAGCGGAACGAGGCGGCAAGAACTTCCCCTGTGGCCGCGTCGTGGGCGTGCATGGACGGCGCCCAGCCCCTTTCGGAGTCTCCGTTGTCTTCATGCGGGGTAAAAAGCACAAGGGAGTTGCTTTTGTCTTTGGGAAGAAGATGTATTGCGTCGCCATGCCAAAAATAAGTGAATTTGTATCCGTCCTTTATGCTTCCGTCGGGATTTATTCCTGCCTTGGGGTCAAGTGGGATGTTTTTTTGCGGCGGGTCTCCTGCGGGAAGCGCCATGCCGACTATGTATTTGCACCTTATCTTTTTATCGTCCGGATGTTCCTTCCAAAAGGCTATTGAACCGTAGTGGATTTCATCCCGCCCGTCGCCGTCGGCATCTCCGACGGCAAGGTTATGGTTGCCCCTGCATTCGTAATCGGAATGGTTTTTGTATTCGGAGGAATCAAATGTGCTGTCGAGAATAAGCTTTTTCCCATTCACATCAAGCCTGTATGCTGCAAGGGTGGTTCTTGCGTAGTAGCCGCGGCATATTACGGCGCAAGGATTTTTGCCGTCAAGAAAAGCTACCGCGCCAAGAAAACGGCTTGCACGATTTCCGGTGGAATCTCCGAACATTATATAATTGCTGCCGATTTCATTTTCTGGGTCTGTCCAAAAGCTTTGCGCCACATAAGAGGGGTCTTTTGCGGATTTTAATGCGTCAAGTTCTTTTATCATGCCTGTGCATGGCGCTCCGCGGCGGCAGGTGGGATTTATTCCCCACATTTCATCCCTTATCGCAAACGGATAGGGCACGCTGTCAAGGATTTTTCCGGTTTCGCCGTCAAAGGCGGTTATGTATTCATCTCCGGCGCCGCAGCAAAGCCCGAAGCGGTATACCTTGCACCATGTTTGGTCAAGCGGATTTCCCGAATATTTCCCGCTGGTGATAAAGCTGTCAACTCCTGCTTCTCCGTCGGGGCCGCAATACAGGGGGTCTTCCCAGCAAACCGAAAATCCGTTGAGGATTTTCGGAGTGTATTTTTCCACAAGTTCGGCTTTGCCTTCTTTTATCCATTTTTCGATGTTTGATGCGTTTTTATCTCCCACAAACCACTTTGGAACATATTCCCCGTTTTCAACCGTTCCGGAGGTGGTGCCGTCAGCTGTACGAAGAACAAGCTCCGCCTTGCCGTCACCGTCGAAATCATAGAGCAGGAGCTGGGTTTCATGGGCGCTTGCCCTTATGTTGAAGCCCATATCAATTCTCCACATAAGCCTTATGCCATCCTTTGTGATGTCGTAGGCGTCAATTATGCAGGGTGATGTGGTCCGGCACGAAAACATCGGGTCGGAGGAATTTGAAGGCTCCCATTTGACCACAAGCTCATATTCGCCGTCGCCGTCAAGGTCGCCGACAGTCATGTCATTTGGGGAATATTCCCCCATATCATACATCAAAGCGCCGTTTTCATCCCTCATAAACGGCACCCTGCCGGATTCATCATAGCCGAGTTCCCTTAAAGATTTCTTTCCCTGCGATTTTTCGTCAAGGCCCAAGGAATCAAGGAATTTTTTAAATTCGCGCACTTTTTTATCGTAATCCTCTTTTGTGATTTTTCCCGCCTTAAAATCCTTGACGCAGGCTTGCATTTCATTCATTTTAGCCAGGGGAACGGGCATATAAAAATATTTTCCGGTCGCTTCAAAAAGGTCCTTGCGCGGGTTGCGGAATTTTATTGCCGGCTTTGGCGACGGGCGGCAAAGCTCATATTCTATGAAATTTCCGTTTGCGTCACCGTTTTGCGCAAAAAGGGGCAGAAATGTGCCTTCCCTTTCGCTCTCTTTTCCGTTTATTACGCTTGCAATTTCATAGGTATTGTCGCTTTTCCCATTTTCGTCAAGGAAATTTGATGAATTTTTAATGCTTGCAATTTTCTCTCCGCTGCGGTATATTATAAATGAAACGTCGTTAGGGTCGGAATCTAAAAATCGCCAACTGAGGTAAACCCCAGATGGGGTGAGCATTCCGACAAGGCCTCTTTTTAAATTTTCCATTCTTCTCTTGTCCATAGCGAAAGCCTCCTGTATCTTGCAAAACGCCGGATTTTAAATTCGTTTTGCTTTTGTTTTTAGTATAGCTGCATATAAAGGCTTTGTAAATAATCTGTTTTAAGACTGATGCGTATTTTTGGGAAAAAGGGATATAATCATATCTTTCCACATAATCATTTTTTAGATGTTGTAAGTTAGAGGATAGAGATTAGAAATAGTGCCTAAACTTAATAAGTAAAAATTCTCCGTTCGCAAACCCATTAAGGCAAGCAAAAGAAAAAGACCTGCAATGTAAAAACACCAAACTCTAATTTCTAACCTCTAATTTCTAACTTCTAAAAGTTACCGGGGGGCAAGCAAACCGAAACTGCTTGATATGGAAATCGGGGGCAGCGCTCCCCGCTGAAAAAGCAAAAATACATTTCTAATTTCTAACCTTTAACGGCTAATTAGAAGTTAGAGATTAAAAAAATCGGAGGATTTTTTATGCGAATAGGAGCAAGAGCACATGATTTTGGGAAACATAGCCCTAAAAAGCTGGCGGAAATTTTGGCTGAAAGCGGTCTCTCGGCTGCCCAGCTTGCAATTCCAAAGGCAATAGAGGGCGTGGGGAGTTATTTTGACGTTTCGGACGGGCTTTGCTATGAGATAAAGTCCGCTTTTGAGGAGAAAAATATAGAAATACCGGTTCTTGGCTGCTATATAGAGCCTGCCTTGCCGGACAAGGAGGAAAGACTTGCCCAGCTTAAAATATTTTCAAAGGCTCTGAAAGTTAGCCGACTTGTCGGTGCCGGAGCAGTAGGAAGCGAAACCACTCATTTTTCCCATGACGAAAGTGAAAGGGAAAACGCATACTCGCTGCTGCTTGACAGTGTTTTGAGGATGGCAGAGGATGCGGAAAAAACCGGTGCCGCAATAGGCATAGAGCCGGTAGGCAGGCATACGCTGAACACTCCCGAACTGACATACAGGCTGCTTCGTGAAGTGGGCAGTGACAGGCTGTTTGTAATCTTTGACCCGGTAAACCTGCTCTCCCCCAAAAACATAGGGGAACAGGAAAAGCTTTGGGGAGAATGCTTTGAGGCGTTTGGGGCAAAAATTTGCGCCCTGCATATAAAAGATGCCGTTTTGGAGGGGGGAAACCTGCGCCCGTGCCTGCTTGGGGAGGGCGTTATGAAATTTGATATGATTTTTTCGTGGCTTTTGAAAAACAAGCCCGACATATGCGTTTTGAGGGAGGAAATATCCCCGTCGACTGCAAAAAAGGATATTGATTTTATAAAAAAATTATTGGGAGATAAAAAATGATAGTTGAAAAATTTTTTGAATACCCGGAGATACTTCATGTGAACACAATGCCCAACAGGGCTTATTATATCCCATACCATTCGAGCGAGGCAGCTCTTGAAGGGGAGAGGGAAAAATCCGAAAGATTTTCGCTGCTTAACGGCGAGTGGGCGTTCAAGTATTATGAAAGCGTGCATGAGGCATCCGAACGTTTTTTTGAGGAAGGGTTCGACCTCTCCTCTTTCGGGAAAATCCCCGTGCCGTCGGTATGGCAAAACCATGGCTATGACAAGCACCAGTACACCAACACAAGGTATCCGTTCCCTTATGACCCGCCATATGTGCCGTATGAAAATCCGTGCGGGGCGTATGCAAGGAGTTTCTTTTTGCCCGCCGAAGTGGAAAACAAAAAGTTTTACCTTAATTTTGAGGGTGTTGATTCCTGCTTTTATGTTTGGGTAAACGGAAATTTTGCCGGATACAGCCAAGTTTCACACAGCACAAGCGAATTTGACATTTCCGCTTTTGTAAGGAGCGGCGAAAACAGGCTCTGCGTACTTGTGCTTAAATGGTGTGACGGAAGCTATTTTGAGGATCAGGATAAATTCAGAACATCCGGAATTTTCAGGGACGTGTATATACTTTCCCGCCCGCAGGAGCATTTGAGGGATTTCTTCATCAAGCAAAAGCTTTTTGACAATTACTCAAAGGCAAGGGTGGATATTGAGCTTGAATTTTTATGGGGAAACCTTGAAGTCCAGTTCTCGCTTTTAGACCCGTGGGGCAAACAAGTCCTTTCGGGAACGTCGGATGACGGTAAAATAAGCTTTGAGGCTGAAAAAATAAAGCTTTGGAGCGCCGAGCAGCCATTCCTCTACACTCTGCTGCTTTCATGCGCCGGAGAATTTATCCCCGCAAAGATAGGGTTTAGAGAAGTAAAGACCGAAAACGGGGTGTTGCTCTTTAATGGGCAGAAAATCATGCTTAAAGGCGCAAACCGCCACGACAGTTCTCCCTTTACCGGACCTGCGGTGGATATAAATCACATGAAAAATGACCTTGAAATAATGAAAAGGCACAACATAAACGCAATCCGTACAAGCCATTATCCGAATGCGCCGGTTTTTCTTGAATTGTGCGACAAATACGGATTTTATGTTATCGATGAGTCTGACATAGAATGTCATGGCACCGCCTGCCTTTACGGGGGCGGCAACGACGGGCCGCAAGGCACTTTCGGGTTGCTTGCGCAGGACAGCAGGTATGCGGGGACAATTCTTGACAGGGTTCAGCGCTGTGTTATAAGGGACAAAAACCACCCTTGCGTAATCATGTGGTCACTGGGCAACGAATCCGGATGGGGAATAAACTTTGAAAATGCAGGCAGATGGGTTAAAGAATACGACCCGTCAAGGCTGCTGCACTACGAGGGGTCGGTACATCAGACCGGTTCACATATAAACGATACCTCAATGCTTGATGTTTACAGCAAAATGTATGACAGCGTAGAACAGCTTGAGGCATATTGCGAAAATCCCGAAAATACAAAGCCTTATGTGCTTTGCGAATTTGTGCATGCTATGGGCAACGGTCCCGGCGACATAGAAGACTACATGGAGCGTTTCAGAAAATACGAAAAGGCTGCCGGCGGCTTTGTTTGGGAATGGTGCGACCATGCCGTATACATGGGCAAAACCATAGACGGAAAGGAAAAATATTTTTACGGCGGCGATTTCGGCGAATTTCCGCATGACGGGAATTTCTGCGTGGATGGGCTTGTTTATCCCGACAGGAGGCCGCATTCCGGCTTGATTGAATACAAAAACGTGCTGCGTCCGTTGAGGCTGGTTGATTTTGATTTGCAAAAAGGCGAGTTCGTTTTTGAAAATATGCTGGATTTTACGAATGCAAATGAGCTGCTTTATATTTATTATGAGGCAAAATGCGATGGGCGGCTGGTATGCTCCGGAAAAATTAAGGATTTGGATATTCCCGCGCATGGCAAGGGAGTTGTTAAAATATCTCCTCCGACGCCGGCGGGTGGAGAATGTTTCCTTAAATTTGACTTTTTGCTTAAAAAAGATACTTTTTATGCGGACAAGGGGTATTCCCTTGGCTTTGAGCAGGTGAAAATTCCGGCAGAGCAAAGTTTTAACGGCAGGCTTAGAGAAATACTTGCCGTATCTGGGGAGAACTTCGGCAAATTTTCCGTAAGAGAGAACGACAAGTTCCTTACCCTTTCCTGCTCCGGCTTCAAATACACTTACAACAAGTGGACGGGTACATTTGAAGGGCTTTCGTTCAAAAATACCGAAATAATTAAAAAGGCAATGGAATACAATGTATGGCGCGCTCCGACAGACAATGATTTCAGAATGCTTCATGAATGGCAGAATGCAGGTTATGACAGAGCTTCTTCAAGGGCATACGAAACCGTGGTTTCCTTTGATGGCGAATGCGCGGTTATAAGTTCAAAGGTAAAAATATCGGCTCTGTTCAGGCAGAATTTCCTTGACATTGACGCAGTATGGACAATTTCTCCGGATGGAACGATAAAGGGAGGCTTTAATGTTGAAAAAGACAAGAAGTTCCCGTATTTGCCGAGGTTTGGGTTAAGGATGTTCCTGCCGAAGGAGATGGAGAATGTCGAATATTTCGGGCTTGGCCCCGGCGACAACTATCCTGACAAGAGGCGTTCGAGCTATGTGGATATGTTCCTTTCAACTGTCAAGGCAATGCATGAGGATTACATCCGTCCACAGGAGAACGGAAGTCATGGCGAGTGCACTTATGCTATGTTTTCTGCGGGGGATTTTGGGCTTATTGCCTTTAACGAATCGCAAAAATTCAGTTTTTCCGCATCGCCTTACACACAGGAGGAGCTTTCTTCTAAAAAGCATAATTTTGAGCTTTGCGAAAGTCCGTTTAATGTGGTTTGTCTTGACCATAAAATCAGCGGGGTTGGTTCTTGCATTTGCGGTCCGGAACTGATTGAAAAATATCGCTTTAATGATGACAGGTTTTATTTTGAAATCTTCTTAAAGCCGATTAGTTTTTAAAATTTTAATATTAGAAGTATTTTTACATTGCAGGTCTTTTCTTAACTTGCTTATATCTAACATCTAATATCTAATTTCTAACATCTAAGAGGGGGGACGCTGTCCCCCCTCTTAATTTTTAAAGATAATAAAATTTTTTATTCCCCCTGCCTACTTTTCTTCACCAGCGAAGAAAAGTAGGCAAAAGACGCCGCCTTTTAGAAGTTAGAAATTAGAGGTTAGAAATTAGAATTGGGCATTTTTTGCATTTAAGGTCT
>JAJUHO010000128.1 GCA_029267825.1 Oscillospiraceae bacterium | reverse complement strand
GGGTCGTACAAATCCCTTTCTTCCATAAAGCTCAGCGAAAGCTTGTTTAAAAGCGGCTGCAAAATCAAAAAGCACAAACCGAATAAGAGAACGGCGCGAACCAATTTATATGATTTTTCGGCAATAATGTTTTTAATTAGGTATCCGCCGGACTTTTTATTTCTCTCCCAAAAAGTTGCCCATTGTTTTTTTCTCTGCTTTGTCTTACTCATCATAGAACACCAACCTTGAAACAATTCCGCCAAACACCGCTATCATTAAAATTACTGCGCCAAAATAAACCCATGCCATTGCCGAAGCAAAACCGTAATCCATTTTTGATATCATGGTCGTGCTGATTTTATCCATAACATCGCTGTCGGATTTTATGAAAAAGTCTATAATCGTATAAATCAAATTTACCAAAATCAGCGGACTTACCATTGGCAAGGTAATTTTCCAGAAGCTTTCCCAAACAGTGCAGCCTTCAATCTTTGCTGCTTCATACATGCTTGACGAAATCGTCTGCAACCCTGAAAGAAAGACTATAATTTGAATTCCGGAAGCAATGGCAATGTCATAAACATGGTTTATAATATTAAATACAACTTTTAGAGTCCTTTCACCAAAGCCGCTTGACAAAAGAATCTGTTTCAAAACTTCGGTCAGGTCAACGGCGGAGGATTTTTTTATTACTTCCTGCATGCCGGACAAAAGTGAATTGTTGTATTCAAGTCCGACAAGCACCCCTGATGAAAGTATTACCGGAAGGAAGAATATTGCCCTTACAAATCCTCTCCCTTTAAAACTTTGGTTTAAAAGGATAGCTATTATAAAGCTAAAAATCAATATTGCCGGAACATCAGTAAGCATTTTCGTTATTTCTTCTGTCAGCATTCGGTTAAATTCAGGGTCTACCAAAAAAGCTCTTTTAAAGTTGTCAATTCCAATAAACTCCATAATAAACCCGCCGCTGCCGGAAACAATCTTTACGTTGCTAAGGCTCATCCTTAGGGATTCAATAAGCGGGCTTACCATAAATGCCAAAAATCCTATAATAAAAGGCAGTATGAACAAATATCCGCTGATAGCTTTTTTGGTTTTTAAATCAGCATGCTTTTTCTTTTTCCCCATTGCCGTTTACCCCCTTTCCACCACATAGTCCCGCGCAGGAATTTTTACCCCGGATTTGTCATAAGGCACTTCGTTGTAATTTACATAAACCTTTGTGCCATCCTCATATGTTGTGGCAAAAACCCCGTCGGCAAGCTTTTCATGCTTTTCAATATACTGTCCAAAGCAAGTTCCAAGTTCCTTTTCATACCTCGTATAAATTTCAGTAGCAAGTTCTTTCCATTCATCGTAATCAGCCCCGAAATAACGGGTATAATTTGTTTCCTGCAGAGCCGAAGCAGATTCCTTCATAAATGCAAATGAAAGTCCTGCACCGGTTTCGGCACTTTTAAGCACCGTTTCGGTATAATCCTGCGACAGGTTAATATAATCTCCAGAATAATCTACAAGCCCATGAATTGCCATAGCGTAAAAAGGAACCTGATAGTCAATAATGTTAAAACGTCCGCCGGTCAAATCCATTCCGGTTATGTAATCGGCGTATTCAAGCGAATAATCATTTCCGGCACTCACCATGATTCCTTTGCCTGACTCCTTAATCTTTGCCATGGCCTGCCTTTGCATTTCCATACTTTCCTGCCTTGTGACATGGTTCTTAGGATTATAATCCGCCGCAAGCCCATACCCAACATCAGAAAAAGCCACCCCAAAAGCTTTGTATTTTCCAGCCGCTTTGCTTAAATTCATCATGTATTGCTCGCAAACCTGCGGCTTTACCAAATAATAAGGTTTCGCATCAGTTTTTTCACCATACCATACCGCTGAAAAATCAGTAAGCTTTACAACTTCCCTGCTGGTATACTTAGCGGCATCCCTGTTAATGGAAAATCCGTCAAAAAGCTTGTTTTTATAAGCATATTCAACCGAACCCTCTAAATAAAATGGCACATTTATTTGAGAGGCATATTCGGCAAGTTTTTTCAAATCCCCACCGCTGCCAAGCTTTGACACTGGACTTGCCTTAGTGAGAGCAGTATGCGTAACCCCGCCGTTCATCCAGCCGCTATACTTTACATACATATTGCCAAATCCGCTGGAATTCAAATCTTTAAGCATTTCCAAAGCTTCTTTGTACGTTGTAAGAGGCTCAGGCAAAGAAGCGGGGAATCCGAGAACTTGCTTTACCTTATCAATCGCTCCGATTATTTCTATTCCCACCGGCACACTGGTTTCACTGCGCTTTTTAAGCCCAGTATATTTTGAAGTTAAATATTGCCTATACCTCTGCGCCATTTTTGAATAATCATCTGAATCAATAAAGCAATACCTTTGTTTAAGCGAGCCGGAAGGCTTTTCTTCTTCAAATGCCATAACGGTTTTATCCGACCTTGAAGATATTTCAATTGCATCTCCATGGACAACACGATAGCTTGCGCCAGCATAGTTATAGCTATGTCCTTTTCCGCTTACATCAGCTTTAATGGTTGCAACGGAAGCGTTGTCCTCCAAAATACAAAGGAAAGAATTCCCGTTATTCGCCACTCCAAAAACAGGGAACGCCGCCCTGCTTTCATCAATGAGCGCATTTCTTTTCATGGCATAATCCCAGCCGTAAACATCTGCATAGTAAGCATTTTGTTTTTGCTTGCCGTTATTAAAGTTTATAATCCCGCCCATGCCGTCCGGTACAAGCAAAAAGCCGTTATCTTCTTTTCCGCCTGCGCCAAAATAAGGCAACACGTCTATTTCGGTCAAGGGGCTTGAATCCTTCCACTCCATGTTTTCAACCGGAAGGTCAACGACCAAATCTTCACCATCAAGCTTGTAAACAACAGAAATATTGAAAACAGGGCTGTCTTCATCACTTTGTCCCGAATACCGTGCACTATCTTCTTCAAAATCCTTCTGCGTATAGCCTGCTTTTTCAAAAATATTCTGCAATTTCTGCTTTATATGGTCCTGCAAGCCATCCCTAAGAACATATACGCATTCTTTTTCAAGTTCGGGATAAAGTTTAAGCAATTCATCTTTATTATCCGACGAGCTCAAATTGTTTATATCGTATTTTTTATAGCCATCCTTTATTGCCTTTTGGCCACTGCTATCCATTTTGTCAGTAAACTTTTTCATCCGGCTTTCAGGCAATGCCGGAGGAATTGTAAATACTTTTTTAGTGTCTCCTATAGTATAATTTACCTTAATATAATCATTGCCCTTCTCTATTGTATAAGTGCTTTTTTGTATGCTGTACTCAAAATTATTAAGCGTGGCCTCAACTCCTGAGTCAGCTTGAACATATTCTATTGACAGTGTAGACTGTAAAAGATTTTTGCTTTGCTCATCGGCTGCGGCATCATCTGCGGCACCCTCCGGATTTGAATGCCAAACGGCTCCGCTTGATTTATCGGTAATGGTAAAATACGTCGTCGAAGGGTCCATTTCCATTTTAAGGCGGTCATTTTCTATCGAATACGAGCTTTCTCCGGCGGAATAAGAATAAACCTCTATTGCCTTAGCAACCTCATTGCTACCGCCACAGCCGGAAAATAGTACCGCCGCCAAAAAAAGCATTCCCGCTGATTTTATTTTTTTCATAAGCATTCATCCCATCAGTAAAGTCGAAATACGATTTCCTTATACAACGAAACGAAATAAGCTACCGCATCGCTTACAAGGCTGAACAGCAAAAGCAGCAAAAATACAATGACCATCACTCCAACAAGTGTTGCCGCCATTACAAGCAAAGCCTTGCTCAAAGAGAAATCATGAACCATCATCATGGCACTCATAAACAACATTCCGCACCATATCACTGAAAATGCAGTTATGTATGTGTAAAAGGCACCCTCATCATAGGCAATTATATTGCTTATGAATATCATAGGAAGCTGTATGAGCACATACGGAGTAAGCGCATAACCGCAGGCCATGTAAATGTCCTTAAATGTACCCTTGCCATCAAACAAAGTCGATAAGCTCCAATTTGCTACACAGCCTATAATTATCGGCAAAAGCATTCCTAAAATATACTGAAAGACATTTACATTTTCCCATGAAACTTTCATGAACTGAAAGCTTGTGAAACGCAATTTCCATATGTTTGTAAGCACCGCAAGGGCTATAATTATGTTTGCCGCAGCAACGGAACCTCTTTTTTCGTGGGTCAAATCCCAAAAACCGTCAAGCGGATGCGTGATAACATACAAAGAATATTTCAGCGTTTGAAGAACATGCCTTACTTTTTCATTTTCTATCCTATCGATTACTCTCATGCCCTTCTCGCCTCCCAAATAATCCTTTTTGCAATTTTCACTGACTTGGAAATTACTATTAAGGCAATAATGATTCCAAATATCCAGCCAATATTTTTTTCCATCCATTCTTTACGATAAAGTTTAAATGCTTTGGCATAATTTTTTTCATCATTTTTAACCTTAAAGTAATGCATTGCCTGTTTATATTCACCTTGACGGAGCAACGAACGGCCTATGCCTATATACGCTTGGTCATAATTGCCATTAAGCGCTAAAACCTTACGCCAGTAATCGGCAGATGCATCGTAATTTCCTTTTTTATACTCATCAAGCGCACTGTTTATAAGCTTTCCGTAATTCGTAGGCTCAAATATTGTGATTCCGTCATTCTTTGAATCCAGCACCAGCAAATTTTCGCCGTCGTGTTCAATTGCTGTGGGATATTGAAAATATCCAAGCTTATTGCCAAGACCGCCGAATGCATAAAGAAGGTTTCCTTGAGAATCGTATCCGAATATCCTTCCTCTTGTCATATCAACAGCATAATAAGTCTCTCTGTCCAGAACGGTTATGTCGACAAGCTTTGACGCCCCTGAAATTCCACCTGCTTTTCCCCAATCAAGGTCGCCTATCGGCGGATATTCACCGTTTTTAATCAAAATATCCGTACCAAGCGAATTAAGCTTTCTTATTGGCTTCGCCTTGTCGGAAAGCAAATCATACTCCTCAAAAAAAGAAGTAGTTGCGTAAATAAATCCGTCATTGTCAATAAAAAGGTTATTATATTCCGTCGGAACAAACTG
>JAJUHO010000160.1 GCA_029267825.1 Oscillospiraceae bacterium | reverse complement strand
TGACGAGCTTGAAAACGAAACGCCCGGAATGCCTTTTGGCATGGGCAGCGGCGCCGGAGTGATATTTGGAGCAACCGGCGGCGTGGCTGAAGCCGTTATAAGAAGATGTATTCCCCAAAAAGACAGCAAGACGCTGAAAGAACTTGAATTCTGCGGCGTGAGGGGCATGGATTACGTTAAGGAAGCATCAATTGATGTTGACGGCAGGGAAATAAAAATTGCCGTTGTGCATGGACTTAAAAACGCCCAAGAACTTATTGGAAAAATTGAAAAGAAAGAGGTTTATTATGACCTCATAGAAGTCATGGCTTGCAAGGGCGGATGCGTAGGCGGAGCCGGACAGCCTTTTGGACAGACTGATAAGAAAATAAAGAGGGCGGAAGGACTTTATGATGCAGACCGCCTCTCGCAGATAAAGCGTTCTGAGGAAAATCCGATGGTTATGTCGCTCTACAACGGAGTGCTTAAAAAGAACAAGCATGAGCTTTTGCATGTTCATTATGGAAACGGTGATAGCAAATAATTTCCATTATGGAAAATAAGGAGGAGCATATGGTATCCGTAAATGTATGTGTTGGCAGCGCCTGCCATTTAAAAGGCTCTTATGATTTGATAAGCAGCCTGCAAGAAATAATAAATGACAATAATTGTTCTGACAAAGTTGAAGTAAAGGCGGCTTTTTGCCTTGGCCACTGTTCCAATGCTGTTTCCGTAAAATTTGACGATGAAGACAAGGTATACCAGCTTGACCCTAAGGATGCAAAAGCATTTTTTGAAAATGAAATATTGAAAAGAATATAAAAAATTTCCCCGCATAATGAAATAGTTTCAAAATGCGGGGGATTTTTTATTTTAAACAAAGCTTAATAATGGGCCATAATAGAGCTTAAGATATCAGCTTTTTGATGAATAGGGAACGACGCCTTTTAAAGAGTTACTCCCGTTTTGAATATAGCTATTTCCCTAAAATCATTTTCTTCATTTCTTGTTTTTTGCCCGTTTGCAATTTTAATAATGGTACTTATAAAATCCTCTAAAACATCGGACATATCGGCGCCATCCAAAAGCTTTCCTGCGTCAAAGTCAATCCAATGCGGCTTTAAGCGGAAAAGCTCCGTATTTGTTGATACTTTTACCGTGGGCACATAGGTTCCGAAAGGAGTCCCTCTGCCGGTTGTAAACAGGATGAGCTGACATCCTGCGCCGGCAAGCGCGGAAGAAGCAACAAGGTCATTTCCCGGTGCCTTTAAAAGATTTAGCCCGTTCTTTTTGACAATTTCACCATAATCCAAAACATCAATCACCTCGGCCGTACCCGCTTTTTGCGTGCAACCGAGGGATTTTTCTTCAAGCGTGGTTATGCCTCCCGCTTTGTTGCCGGGAGATGGATTTTCATATACCGGCTGGCCGTAAGACATAAAGTATTCTTTAAAACCATTTATAAGCCCTGTGATTTTTGAAAAGACTTCTTCATCTTTTGCCCTTTCCATTAGCATTGTTTCGGCGCCGAACATTTCCGGTACTTCTGTCAGCACAACGCTTCCTCCTTGTGAGGTGAGGAAATCCGCAAACCTGCCAAGCAAAGGATTTGCGGTAATTCCCGAAAATCCATCGGAGCCGCCGCATTTAAGCCCTACTTTAAGCTTTGAGATAGGGAAATCCTCTCTTGCATCATCTTTCATTTTAAAATAAAGCTCTTCAAGCAGCTCTGCGCCTTTTTCAATCTCATCAGAAGTTTCCTGGGCCGAAAGGAATTTTATCCTTTCAAAATCATAATCACCAAGTGCATTTTTAAATCCCTCAATAGTGTTGTTTTCGCAGCCAAGTCCAAGCACAAGAACTCCTCCGGCATTAGGATGCTTTGCCGCGCCGGCAAGGATTTTTTTAGTCATTTCAAGGTCATCCCCAAGCTGGGAGCAGCCAAAGCTGTGCTTTAAAACAAGGGTGTTGTCAATCTGCAAATCGGCGTGCCTTTTTTTAAAGACCTGCATGATTGTTTCTGCGGTCTGGTTTACACATCCTACCGTAGGAATTATCCAAAGCTCGTTTCTTATTCCGACCTCGCCGTTTTTTCTTTTGTAGCCTTTAAAAGTGAGATTCCTGTTTTCAAAATCATTTTTAAAATATTTTTTGCAAAATGAATATTCCTTTGTTCCCTGCAAATTTGTTTTCAGATTATGTGTGTGGACAAATTCTCCCGCAGCTATGTTTTTTGTGGCATGGCCTATCGGGAAGCCGTATTTTATTGCATCCTCACCCTCTTTTATGTCAAAAGCGGCAAATTTATGTCCTCGCGGAATATTTTCCTTTATGTTTATTTCCATTCCATCGACAAAAACGCTTTCGCCCTCTTTAAGTTCCGAAAGGGCTACCGCTACATTGTCAGAATTATGTATTCGCAGAGCCTTTTTCACTTTATATCACCTAAAACTTCCTTTAAAGCTTCTTTCATGCTTGTTTTTCTAATTTTTTCTATATAATCGGAAACCATTTGGGTAAGGCCGGCAACTGCATTCAAATCCGTTCCCCAAAAATCCTTTTGTCCAAGCACTTGTTTTGTAATTTCAGCAGTGTTTTCCCTGTCACATTCACTCCAAAGCATTTTAAAGAATTCCAAAACTGCCGCATCATCATTTAGTGGCATTTTTTCATTGCCGTAAAACATTATCAGCGCGGCAAGCGAAAACACAAGCCTTTTTGGCAGATATCCATTGCTTTTTTCAAAGTCAAGCAGACTCGGCAAATCTCTTGTTTTAAATTTTGATATGGAATTCAAAGCAATGCTTGCCAGCTTGTGCTCTATAAAGGGATTTGCAAACCTTTCCAGGACACTTTCTGCAAAGTCTTTAAGCTCGCTTGCGGGAAGGGTCAAAGACGGGATAATTTCTTCGTATATAAGCCCTTTTATGAAGTCCCTTACAAGGGCATCGTTCAAAGCTCCCCCTACGGTATCAAGCCCGCATTGCAGCGCAACCGGAGTGAGCGCCGTATGCGCCCCGTTAAGAATCCGCACCTTTCTTTCCCTATAGGGGGTCATATCATCAACAAATTTTACATTAAGCCCCGCTTTTTGCGCCGGGAATTCATTCTTTACAAAATCGGGAGCTTCAATTACCCAAAGGTGGAAAAATTCCGCCGCATCAAGCAGCCTATCTTCATATCCAAGCTCACCAAAAATTTTTTCGGCATCTTTGGGATATCCGGTGACGATTCTATCCACAAGGCTGCAGCAGAATGTGTTTGCGTTATTTAACCATTTTATAAAGTCCTCACCAAGTTCCCAAAGCTCGGCATATTTAAACACAGCTTTTTTAAGCTCGTCGCCGTTTCTGTCTATAAGCTCACAGGGGATTATTATAAACCCTTTGCTTTTATCGCCGCCGAAAGCCTTAAATCTTTCATGCAGAAATACTGTCAGCTTTGCGGGAAAACTTTTTGGCGGCCTGTCGCAAAGCTTGTCATTTTCGTCAAAAACAATCCCCGCCTCGGTGGTGTTTGAAATTATAAACCTGAGTTCCGGCTTTTTTGCAAGACTTAAATACTCCTCATAGTCGGAATAGGGATTAATCCCCCTGCTTATGCTGTTTATCACAGAATATTCCCTTGCCGGTTTGCCGCTTTTAAATCCTTGCAAAACAAGTGTAAAAAGTCCGTCCTGTTCATTTAAAACTTCAACAAGCCCTTTTTCTATGGGCTGTACAACAACAACGCTTCCATCAAAATCGGCGGTTTTATTCATTGTGTCAATCTGCCAATCCACAAAAGCCCTTAAAAAATTTCCCTCGCCGAATTGCAGCACTTTTTCCGGATGTTTTTTA
>JAJUHO010000214.1 GCA_029267825.1 Oscillospiraceae bacterium | reverse complement strand
TTTATGGACTGGTCTCCAAGGTATCCCAAAATGCCGTCGGACTTGTCTGAAACCCCAGATTATGTAATACATGCGCCGAGGGAACTTATAGGGCTTGTTGATTACTTGCAGAAAAAAATAAGCATGGGGTATTAAAATGGGAAATCATCTTCAAAAAATTATAGCCGATGCCGAATTGCGTGCTCAAAATTTTATGACAAATCAAATTTTGGATAACCGTCTGGAAGAATTCGGAGGATTTGTAAAGGACAACGATATAGTTCAGCCTAAAACGACCATTTATGGAGTTACAACGTTAATCTCACTTTATAATTTTAAAAACAGCCGATTTTATTTGAATAATGAGTTTTTTAAAAGAATAAATATTGCCTTGGATTATATTGCACGCTTTCAAAGGGAGGATGGAACGTTTGATTATTTAAGCTGCAATTTTTATTCGGCGCCTGATACGGCATTTTGCGTAAAGCGCCTTTTGCCATCGTTTTTTTATTTGCAAAAGCATGCTGATATTCCGGGAAACAAAGAATTTCTTGAAAAAATAAGGAAAATTATTGAGCACGCGGCTGAGGGTATTGCCAAAGGAGGATTTCATACGCCAAACCACCGTTGGGCAATTGCTTCGGCATTGATGGCATGTGCAAATATTTTTGGCAAAGAAGAATATCGCAGCAAAGCAAATTTATATCTTAATGAGGGCATAGATTGCAATGAATACGGCGAGTATTCTGAGCGTTCATCCGGCAATTATAATAGGATTAACGATGAGGCAATGATTATTCTTTATGAGCAAACGGGAGATGTTAAGTATCTTGATTATGCAAGGCGCAACCTTGAAATGATGTTTTTTTACTTTGAACCTGATGGAAGTATTTTTACAAAAAATTCGACGCGTTATGATAAATTCAAAAAATTCTATCCAAGGGATTATTATTTTGATTATCTTTATGTTGGTTTTTTGCAAAAAAACAATCAATTTTTATCGGCTGCCGCAAAGATTATGGATGATATTATAAAGCGTGGGGATTTGGCTCCGGATTGTTTAAATTTATTGCTTAGTCATGAGGAACTGATAAATTATTTGGAGTCCGGTTCAGATGTTAGTCATAATCCACCGAAATTTATTGACGAATACAGCTTTTTTAATCCAGATTCGGGAATATTTCGGGTTTGCAAAGGCAGATTCAGCTATTCTGTTTTAGCAAAAAATCCATATTTCCTGCATTTTCAGGCTGGCGAATTGCCGATAAGCGTGCGCCTTAATGTAAATTTTTTTGAACATCGTTGTTTTGTTCCTGAAAAAATTGAAAAGACAAATTCGGGAGTAAAATGCTCATCAAAATTAAAAGGATGGTTTTACTGCCCATTTAGTGAACCACCCCAAGAAACAGATTGGTGGAAAATGGACCATGACAAAAGGGAAAAAATTGATGGGCCGGAACTATATATTGATGCTGAAATTAAAGAAGCCGAGGATGGAGTTGATTTGCATTTAAGCATTAAGGGCTGTGACAGGGTCCCGTTTGCCCTTGAATTTGGCGTTGACAGTAGTGATTTTTTGATAAAAACATCAGGTTTTGTATATAAGCCTGATTTAGGCGGTATGCTGGTTATCAGAGAAGGATATGCCGAAATTTCAAGAGGATGCAACATAATAAAATTAGGTCCATCTTTTGGGAAACATTTTTTTGTTGAAAATAATGATAAAGAAAACTGCAACAAGAATAGCAGCTTTTACTTTACCGGTTTTACCAATTTTGAAAATGTCATAAATTTTCGCATGGTTTCACAAAGATTTAAAGATGAAAATCCGCAAAAAGCTTTTTAAAGCTTTGAAAAAATACTGCCCACGATAAAATCGTGGGCAGTATTTTTATTCATTGTATGTTTCAACGCACCAACCTTTTTTGCCGCAGGCATTGCAGGTCAGCTTTCTTGTTTTTGGGGTATGGTT
>JAJUHO010000051.1 GCA_029267825.1 Oscillospiraceae bacterium | reverse complement strand
TCGTCGTCTTTAAAGGATACAAAATTGCTTGCACAGCTTTTTAAGAGTGAAAAATCCATGGAAGAACACGCAAAAGAAGTGCTTTCGATTGCCCAGAGCGGCGGCTATGACGGCGTGGAAATAGATTATGAGGCTATACGCAAGGATACCGCCCTTTGGAACAAATTTGCAAAGTTTATTGAAATCCTCTATGCATATACGTCCCAAAACGGATTTGAATTGAGGGTCGTACTTGAACCATCCGCCCCGCTTGGAGAGATTAGCTTTCCGGAAGGGCCGGAATATGTGATGATGTGCTATAATCTTTACGATTCCGGAACCACTCCCGGACCAAAGGCGGACAAGGAGTTTATAAAAGGGCTTTGCCAAAAGATGAGCGCTGTTTCAGGGAAAAAGACTTTTGCCTTTTCAACCGGAGGATTTGATTGGCAGCATGAGGGAGGATGCACCGCTCTTACAGAAAGCGCTGCTGCGGAAATTGCCTTGAAAAACGGCAAGAAACCATCGCGTGACGAAGCCAGCGGAGCTTTGTATTTCAGCTATTATGATGAAAACGAAAAACTTCATGAGGTTTGGTATGCTGATGGCGAAACAATAAGGATATGGGCAGAGTGCGTAAAGCAAAACGGCGGCGGGAATATATCATTATGGCGCCTTTGCGGAAATGAGCAGGAATCGCTTAAAGAGATTTTGGGATAGGGCATAAGTTTCTTTTACTTGTATTTTGGCCTTCAAAATGTTATAATGTTAAAAGCTTGTTTTGGAGGCATAAGAATGAAATCAGTAAAATATATATTGCTTATAAGCGTATTGCTTTTGGGAATTGTGTTTTTGGTGACAATGCCGGGTACAATGAGGAAAAATAAAACCGCGGAAACCACAACAACTTCCTCTGCACCGCAGACTTCGCAGCAAAGCCAGGTGTCGATAAATACTTCGGTTGCAAATGGAAGCTCGGCAATAGTGGTCGGAGGAGAACCTGAAAGCACTGCTTCATCTTCGTCTGATGGGGGAAATGCTGAGGTGGATAAAAATGAATGGGCATTTTTTCTAATCAACCAAACTCATCCGCTGCCTGACAACTATACTTTTGAAAGAAAGGCTGTTCAGGGGAAATTTGAAATGGATTCCCGTTGTGCGGATTATATGATAAATATGCTTGCCGATGCAAAAAAGGACGGCGTGAATTTAAATATTGTTTCGGCATACCGCAGCGTGGAATATCAGCAGACTCTTCTTGACAACGATACGAAAAAATATGAGGAGCAGGGCTATTCGCATGATGAAGCGCTGAAAATGGCTTCTCAGGCGGTGGCAATTCCCGGACAGAGCGAACATAATGCCGGCATATGCGCAGATATTTTGGATGCCGGAAATTATTCTCTTACCGAAGATTTTGAAAAGACTCCCGAATTCAAATGGCTTTCAGAAAATGCGGCGAAATATGGTTTTATTTTAAGGTATCCAAAGGGCAAGGAGAGTATAACCGGCATAGAATACGAACCTTGGCATTACCGTTTTGTGGGGCCTTATTATGCCCAGAAAATCAAGGAAAGCGGTCTTTGCCTTGAAGAGTATTACGAAAAAGAAAAGGGCAACCAGTAAAACTTTTGAATTTCGGCGGCAAATTTGCCGCCGTTTTTTATTTGGACAAAAATTACTCCAAGTTTTAAAAAAATTTAAAATCCTATTGACTTTTTAGAACATATGTTCTATAATTTGGCTAAGGAATTTCACTTAAAGGACTTATAGCTTGCAAAGCCGACGGGAGGTTATTTTTAAAATTAACGGAGGTTAAAATGGATTTGCTTTATGAAAGTTATATTGAGTCCGCAAAAAAGCTTACCGAAAGAATTCTTTTTCTGAATGGGGAAATATCAAGGGAACAGGATCCGGATAAGCTTGAATCTTTAAAGCTTCGGCGAAGACTGCTTTATGAGGAAAGGCATGACATTTTGTCGATTGCCCGTTCTTTAAAGGATGGTACGCTTTGGAGTGATTTCTTTTGAGCATGAAAAGAATTTTTTGGGATGAAAAAACTATCGACAAAGAGCTTTTTAAACTTTCCAAAAACAATTCCGGCGACGATAAAATGCGTAAAATTGCAAAAAGAGCCATGCGTGACGTGATTTTAAACGACCTTACCCAAAGACAAAAGCAATTTGTTCTGCTATACTATTATGATGAACGTACTATGCCTGAAATTGCTGAAATTTGCGGGGTAAATGTTTCGACGGTTTCACGAACGCTGGCAAGGGCAAGAAGAAATATCCTTGAAAGGATAAAATATTACTTTATAAAAACGGGGGATGAAGAATGAATACGCCGATTTATAATTTTTTGCAAAATTATTCGGAAAGGGATGTTTTGCGCCTGCATATGCCGGGGCATAAGGGGAAGCTTTTCTGCCATCCGCTGTCAACGGTTTTTCCTTATGACATAACCGAAATAAAGGGTGCGGACAGCCTTTATGAGGCTGAGGGAATTATAAACGAAAGCGAAAAAAATGCCGCAAAGCTTTTTGGTACGGTACGCACGCTTTATTCTACTCAGGGTTCAACACTTTGCATTCAAACAATGCTTGCCCTTGCCGCAAAACCGGGTTCGCAGGTCATAGCTCCGCGGAATGCCCATAAGGCATTTATAAATTCCTGCATATTGCTTGATTTGGATGTCGTTTGGATTTTTCCGGAAGGCAGAAATAATGGGATAGTTTCTTTTTCTTATTCGGCGGAGGATGTTGAAAAGGCAATTGCTTCTTCAAAAAATCCGTCATGCGTATATATAACCTCACCGGACTATTATGGCAGAATGGCGGATGTGTCTGCAATTTCGGCAGTGTGCAAAAAATATAGTATCCCCCTTCTTGTTGATAATGCCCATGGGGCGCATTTGAAATTTCTTGAAAAGAGCCTGCACCCTATGGACCTTGGAGCGGATATGTGCTGCGACAGCGCCCATAAAACTTTGCCAGTGCTTACGGGCGGGGCATATTTGCATATAAAAAATGAAAAGTTTGCTGCTGATGCAAAGGATAAAATGGCTCTTTTTGCCTCGACAAGCCCGTCATATCTTACTCTTTGCTCGCTTGACCTTTGCAACGAATACCTTGAAACTTCCGCAAAGGAGCAGCTTTTGGATGTGACCTTGAGAATATCACGCCTTAAAGGATTGCTTGTCGGCAAATATGAGATTTTGGAAACCGAACCGCTTCATTTTTCGCTTTCGGGGATACCAATCGGCATTGACGGATATGCACTTTCGGAACGGCTTAGATTTTGCGGCATAGAGCCGGAATATTTTGATGATTTTTATACGGTTTTGCTTTTTTCTCCGCTTAATTCAAAACCGGAATTTGAAAAGATTTTAAATGTGCTTTCGGAAATAAATCCTAAAAACGAAAAAATTAAAAACGAAGGATTTTTTATACCGCGGCCGGAAAAAGTATTGTCCCCCAGACAGGCGGCACTTTGCGAAAGCGAAGAGGTTCCGCTTGAAAAAAGCCTTGGCAGGATATGCTCACTTGCCAAAGTAAAATGCCCTCCCGGAATACCAATTGTCGCACCCGGCGAAAGAATAGACGCCTCCTGCATGAATATTTTAAAAAAGTATAGCATTTCAACGATGAATGTGGTAAAATAAATGTAATTAAAAAAATACGGTAATTCGGTTGAAATCAGGAGGAATATTTATGAAGCTTATCTATGCAATTGTCAATAACGACGACAGCCACTCCGTTTCGTCTGCTCTTACAAAAGCGGGATTTTCGGCAACTAAGCTTGCTTCTACCGGCGGCTTTCTAATGGCGGGAAACACAACTTTTCTTATCTGCGCAGAGGATGAAAAGGTTGATGAAATTATAGACGTGATTGCCAAGAAGAGCCATAAAAGAAAACAATTTGTTCCATCCGCAACTTCTTATGGCGTGGGAACATATACTTCAATTCCTGTGGAGGTTTCAATCGGCGGCGCCACAATTTTTGTAACCAATATCGAACGTTTCGAAAAGGTATAAGATATACTTAAAGTATAATGGAAATTAAAATATACGGGAACTTAAATGTTGTCGGCGTGCTGGAATCCATGCTTAAATCCGGGCGTGTTCCTCATGCCGTTTTGTTTTACGGAGAAAAGGGACTTGGCAAAAAAACACTTGCGTCGTGGCTGGCATCAAAAATAGTGGCGACGGGGAAAAGTGTAAATCCCTTGGCGCACCCCGATATAATTTGGGCACAAAAAAGCGGAGCGTCGCAAACCTTTTCTGTGGATACGGTCAGGGAGATTTCGGCGGATGCCTTTGTGCTTCCAAACAACGGCGATAAAAAAGTTTATATTTTTGCTGATTGTGAAGGCATGCGGAACGAGGCTCAAAATGCACTTTTGAAAATAATTGAAGAGCCTCCTCCTTTCGTGCATTTTATATTTACCGTCAAAAGTAAGGAGGCTTTTTTGCCTACAATACTTTCAAGGACGGTTTGTTTTGGCATGTCTGCTTGTTCAGATGATGAGTGTCGAATTGTCATTGCCCAAAAAGGGCATGATAATGAAAAAGTTAATGAAGCTTTGTCGGCTTTTCCCGGAAACATAGGAATGCAGCTTGCTTATATTGAGGATGCGAAAACACAAAGAATTGTAAAAATAGCAAGAGATATTACTGATAGTATAAATTCTTTTAGCGAATATAAGACTTTAAAGGCTTTTGCTGAGCTTGAGTCTGAAAAAGACAGGGCTATGGTAAAAGAAGTAATGGTATTGCTGGACAAGGTGGTTATGGACAGCCTTTCGCTGAAATTTGATGTGCCGTCAAGGATGTGGCCTTATTCTGATGGGGCGGAAAAGATGTCGGAAGTGCTTTCAGTTTCAAAGGCTTTAAAGCTGCATACTCTTTTTTCGGAGGCGGCAAGGGCAATTGATTCAAATGTAAATCTTAATTTGTTTTTGTCCGCTTTATGCGGAAAGATTTTTGGTTTATAAAGGAGATATAAATGGTCGAGATAATAGGGGTAAGATTTAAAAGCGTGGGGAAAATATATTATTTTTCCCCGGGGGAACTTAAAATACCCGAAAAAAGCTATGTTATAGTTGAAACCGCAAGAGGAGTGGAATGCGGTCTTGTTGTTATGTCAAACAGGCAGGTTGATGAGAGCGAAATAGTCAGCCCTCTTAAAACCGTTATAAGGGTTGCGACGGAAAAGGATATGAAAATTGTCGAACAAAACAAGAAAAAGGAGGTCGATGCAAGAAAAATCTGCGAGGAAAAGATTGCAGCTCATGGACTTAATATGAAGCTTGTGGATGTGGAATGCACATTTGACAATAATAAGCTGCTGTTTTATTTTACCGCTGAAAACAGGGTCGATTTTAGAGAACTTGTAAAGGATTTGGCGGCTGTTTTCCGTACAAGGATAGAACTTAGGCAGATTGGGGTACGCGATGAGGCAAAAATGCTTGGCGGGCTTGGAGTATGCGGCAGACCTTTTTGCTGTCGTACGTTTTTGGGAGAATTCCAGCCTGTTTCTATAAAAATGGCAAAGGAACAGGGGCTTTCGCTTAATCCCACAAAAATTTCCGGAACCTGCGGCAGACTTATGTGCTGCCTTAAATATGAGCAGGATACTTATGAGGAACTTCTTAAAACAATGCCGAAGGTTGGAGCATATGTGGATACTCCGGTTGGGAAAGGCTATGTTGAAGAGATAAACCTTATAACCGGCAAGGTAAAAGTAAAGCCTGAAAATCCAAATGCGGTTTCAGCCACATTTGATAAGAGCGAAATTGTAATAATAAAAGATGCGGAAATAAAGCTTGATAAGGATGAAATCAAGGAACTTTCCGCTTTGGAAGGGGTTTAATTTATGGCAGAAACTATTATTGATTTGGGGGATAAAAAAATGGGTAAAAAAATTTCAAGGTATATTATTACGGCAATTATTGTCCTTTTTGCAATTGTGGTATTGGCAAATTCATTTTGCACCGTTCAGGCCGGCCATACCGGGGTAGTGACCACTTTTGGCAAAGTAAGCGAAAAAGTACTTGACGAAGGTCTTCATTTTAAAATTCCGTTTATACAGCAGGTAATACAAATTGACAATAGGGTTTTAAAGACGGATGTGGAATCTTCAAGCGCTTCAAAAGATTTGCAGACGGTTTCAAGCACAATTTCGGTAAATTACCGCGTGGCAAAAAATCAATCGGCAAACATTTATAAAAATGTGGGGATTTATTTTGACGAGGTAATTGTAAAACCGGCAATACAGGAATGTGTAAAAAGCGTAACGGCACAATATACCGCGGAGGAGCTTATAACCAACAGGCAGATTATTTCGCAAAAAATGGAGGATGCTCTTTCGGCAAAGATAAATCCTTATGGGCTTAACATTGAGGTATTCAATATTATCTCATTTGATTTTTCTGAGGAATTTAACAAGGCGATAGAGGCAAAGCAAACCGCCCAGCAAAATGCCCTTAAAGCAGAACAGGACCTTGCAAGGGTTAAAATTGAGGCTCAACAGGCAATTGAAAAGGCAAAGGCTGAGGCTGAGGCTTATAGGTTAAAAAATCAGGAAATAACCGAAGCAATGATAAGAATGGAATACATAAACAAATGGGACGGCAAACTTCCGTATGTGATTTCGGACGGCTCAAACATATTCGATATAAGCGGTATACTTGACGAGGCAAAAAAGGCTGAGAGTGCAAATTCACAATCAGATACAACTTCACAGCCGGCACAGTAAATAAGAGCTAAAAAAGCAAGGGGGCCTGCGGGTCCCCTTCAAAATAAAACAATAAAAACAAGGAGAATATCTCTATGAACAGGTTATGGTATAAAAAACCTGCGTATGATTGGAATGAAGCCCTGCCCATAGGCAACGGAAGGCTTGGGGCAATGATTTTTGGCACGCCAAAAGGCGAAAGATTTCAGCTTAACGAAGACAGCATATGGTATGGCGCTCCGGTGGACAGAATAAATCCCGATGCCCATAAAAACCTTAAAAAGGTGAGGGAACTTATTTTGGCGGGAGAAATATCCAAAGCGGAAAAAATACTGCTCTATGCTTTTTCGGGGACTCCGCAAAGCCAAAGGCCGCATCAATCAGCCGGCGATTTGTTTATCAATTTTGAACACGGCGAGAATGTTTCTGATTATAAAAGGGAGCTTTGCCTTGACAATGCCGTGCATACTGTTTCTTATTCTGTTGATGGGGTAAAGTACATACGAGAAACCTTTGCAAGTTTCCCAGACGATGTAATCGTTATCAGGATTTCTGCTGATAAACCGGCAAGCATAAGCTTTTCATGCCTTATGACAAGGGAAGTTTTTTATGACAGGACTTGGGCTGTTTCAAATGACACGATTGCCATGGATGGAAACCTTGGCAAGGGCGGGATAAAGTTTTGCGCCATGGCAAAAGTTGTTGCAAAGGGCGGAAAAAGCTTTACCATGGGCGAACATATTGTTGTTGAAAACGCGGATGAAGTGCTTTTGCTTTTTAGTGAAGCTACCAGCTTCAGGCATAAGGATTATGAGGAAAAATGCGAAAAAATTCTTGAAAAAGCGTCAAAGCGCTCATATAATGAATTGCTTTCAAGACATATTGCCGATTATAAAATGCTTTTTGATAGGGTTGAACTTTACCTTGGTGGAGATAATTCGCTTGACCTCGTCCCCACGGACGAAAGACTTGCAATGATGTCCGAAAAAGGGCTCGATAAGGGTATGGCAAGCCTTTATTTCCAGTTTGGCAGATACCTCTTGATTTCATGCAGCCGCCCCGGAACACTTCCTGCAAATTTGCAGGGGATGTGGAACAAGGATATGTCTCCGCCGTGGGGAGCAAAATATACGATAAATATAAATACCGAAATGAATTACTGGCCTGCCGAAACCTGCAATCTTTCGGAATGTCATGAACCGCTTTTTGATTTGCTTGAAAGGGTTGCCGAAAACGGAAAGGTTACCGCAAGGAAAATGTATGGCTGCAAGGGCTTTGTTGCCCATCATAATACCGATATATGGGCGGATACCGCTCCACAGGACCATTGGATTCCGGGTACATATTGGGTCATGGGAGGGGCATGGCTTTGCCTGCATATTTGGGAGCATTATGAATTTACTCGTGACAAAGCATTTTTAAAGAGAATGTATCCGGTGCTTAAATCATGCGTTGAATTTTTTGATGATTTTCTCATTGAGGATGGCGGATACCTTGTCACTTGTCCGTCGGTTTCTCCGGAAAATACCTTTATACTTCCAAGCGGCGAGAGGGGATGCAATTCCTCCGGAGTTACAATGGACAATGAAATCTTAAACGACCTTTTTGACGCTTACATAAATGCAAGCATGATTCTTGAAACTGATAAGGATTATGCCGAAAAGATAAAAGGAATTAAGGCAAAGCTGCCGCCGATAAAAATAGGCAAGCACGGCCAGATTATGGAGTGGCGTGAAGATTACGAGGAGGCGGAGCCGGGGCATAGGCATATTTCCCAGCTTTTTGCGCTTCATCCGTCATGGCAGATTACTCCCGACAAAACTCCGGAACTTGCAAGGGCGGCTGCGGCAACTCTTGAAAGAAGGCTTAAATATGGCGGAGGGCATACGGGATGGAGCTGCGCATGGATAATAAATATGTACGCAAGGCTTTGGGATGCCGAAAATGCAGAAAAAAACCTTTTGAAGCTTTTTACAAATTCAACTTTGCCGAACCTTTTTGACAATCATCCTCCGTTTCAAATTGACGGGAACTTTGGCGCGGCGGCAGGCATTGCAGAAATGCTTGTGCAAAGCGGAAAGGGTAGGATTGTCTTGCTGCCGGCACTTCCGAAAGCATGGAGTGAGGGATTTGTAAGAGGGCTTAAAATCCGCGGAGGCGCCGAAATTGATATAAGCTGGAAAGACGGCGAGCTTCAAAAGGCGGCAATAAGGCCTCAAAACAGCTTTTCTGCCGTTGTTTGCTATAAGGATGTAAGGCAAGAGGTTTTGCTTGAAAAAGGCAAGGCATTTGAATTTACTGCAGGTACAAAATAATAATTTTTATACAAAAAGGAAGGATTATCATGAAAGAATTTTTTAAAAAGGGCCAGACTGTTTTGTTTCAAGGTGACAGTATAACCGATTGCGGGCGCGACAGGAATGATATAACAAGCCTTGGATGCGGCTATCCGGACAAGGTGGCGAAAATATACAACGCGCTTTTTGCAGATAACGGGGTAAAATTTATAAACAAGGGCGTTTCCGGCGACAGGACAAAGGATGTGCTTGCACGCTACAAAACGGATATACTTGATATAAAGCCTGATTTTATTTCCATACTTATAGGGATAAATGACGTTTGGAGAAGGTATGATGATGCAAAAGACCCGACTTCGGCAGAGAAATTCCGTGAAAATTATGAAACCATACTTAAGAACATAAAGCGCGATTTGCCTGAAACAAAAATAATGATAATAGAGCCTTTTTTGCTCTATAATGCTGAAAAATATGGTTGGCATGAGGATTTGGACCCAAAGCTCCTTGTGGTTAGAGAGCTTGCCGCAAAATATGCGGATTACTATATTTCTCTCAATGGAATTTTTGCCGGCCTTGAAATAACAACTTATAAGCCTGAAGAATTAAGCGGTGACGGTGTTCATCCGGAAGATTTGGGACACAGGATAATTGCCCTTGAATATCTTAAAACCCTTGGAATAATTTAAAGTGCAATAAAAATCCGTCAGTTAAACCGACGGATTTTTATTTTTTATAGTTTTGAAAGATATAACTTATAAAATTGCTGTTTTTGCATTGATTTTTGTTTATATCTGTGATAACATGTAAATAATAAAAGGAGGGGTGCTTTTATGATTAAGCGTGAACTGTATATGAGCAGGATACGCCCTTTTATTGGGAATGAATTGATTAAAGTTTTAACCGGCTTTCGTAGAAGCGGCAAGTCAGTTATGCTGGACTTAATAAAAGAAGAAATTATTTCGTCTGGAGTAAGTGAAAATCAATTTATTTTTATAAATTTTGAAAATATGAGCAATGCCCACCTTTGCAATGCTGTATCGCTGCATGATGAAATTTTAAGGCGTTCTTCAAAAATAGACGGAAAAGTTTACATTTTATTTGATGAAATACAAGAGGTCGATGGCTGGGAAAAGTGTGTAAACTCTCTGCGTGTGGAATTGGATTGTGATATTTATATCACAGGCTCAAATGCGAAGCTGCTTTCCGGTGAACTTGCAACATATCTTGCAGGAAGATATGTTGAATTTGTGATTTATCCGTTTTCTTTTTTGGAATTTACAGAGCTTTATAGGACTTATTTCCCACAAGCAGAAATAAGGGAGTGCTTTGCAAAATATTTGACAGCCGGCGGGATGCCTTATCTTGGAAATCTTTTTTATGCTCAAGCGCCGGCACAGCAGTATTTGCAGGACCTTTACAACTCTGTTGTACTTAAAGACGTAGTCAAACGCAACAACATTCGTGATGTTGATTTGTTGGAACGCATAATAGCATATATTGCAGCTAATATAGGAACAACTTTTTCCGCAACCGCAATCTCCAAATATTTCAAAAACAAAGGACGTACTGTTTCAGCGGAAACCATTTTAAATTACATTAAAGCTTGCGAAGATGCGTTTTTATTTTATAGGATTAAACGAATGGATTTGCAAGGGAAAAAAATTCTTTCTGTCAACGAAAAATATTATATTGCCGACCATGGAATAAGAGAAGCGGTTTTTGGGGGCAATATGCGCGATATAAACCTTGTATTGGAAAATATAGTATGCATGGAGCTGATGCGGCGCGGATATTTTGTGACGGTAGGAAAATCAAGTGGTAAAGAAATAGATTTTGTTTGTGAAAAACATGGCGAAAAACTTTATGTGCAGGTTGCATATTTGCTTGCTTCCGAAGAAACCATTAAGCGTGAATTTGGCGCTTATGATGATATTAGGGATAATTTCCCCAAATATGTTGTCACGCTTGATGAATTTGATATGAGCCAAAACGGAATAAAGCATAGAAATATCCGTGATTTTCTTATGGCAAAAGAATGGAACTAATTTTTATTACAGCAATAATATTTACTTTTAATTTTTTCCGTTTTCAAGCAGTTTTTGCTTTATGTTCCAAAGCTTTTGCGATAAGTCAACATAGTAAGCGTGAGGATTTTCAAAACGCTTTACCTCATCCCACAAAAGGTCTACCTGTTCTTTGCAGTAGCTTTGTATTTCTTTTACGTGGGGGGGATTGTAGACTCTTTTTCCGTTAAGGAATACCGGCATGAGAAGTTCCTTTGCCTTGAAATTAGATATTGTCTTTTTCTTCCACACTGCATTGGGGTCAAATATGGTAAGCTCTTTTGAATCATCTATAATCTCATCATATACGCAAAGCTGGTCGGCTATTGCTTGTGAGCTTTCGCGGTCAAAAAGACGGTAAACCTTTTTAAAATGAGGCGTGGTTATTTTGCTTATGTTTTCGCTGATTTTTATTTTGGGCTCTATGATGCCGTTGTTTTCTACTGCCGCAAGCTTGTAGACTCCGCCGAAAACGGGCGAGCTTTTTGATGTGATAAGCCTTTCGCCAACGCCGAAAATGTCAACCTGAGCTCCTTGCAGCAGCAAATCCCTTATGATGTATTCGTCAAGCGAATTTGAGGCAACTATTTTGCAGTTTTTAAGTCCGGCTTCATCGAGCATTTTTCTTGCCTTTTTGGAAAGATAGGCAATGTCGCCGGAATCAAGCCTTATGGCAAAGTTTTGTATTCCCTTTGGAACGAGTATTTCTTTAAAGACTTTTATGGCATTGGGGACTCCGCTTTTAAGGGTGTTGTAGGTATCGACAAGCAAGACTGCATTGTCGGGATAGATTTCGCAATAAGCTTTAAAGGCATCATATTCGCTGTCAAACATTTGAACCCACGAATGTGCCATTGTTCCGCCGGCGGGAATTCCGTAAAGCTTGTCGGCTATCGTGCAGGCGCTTCCGGCGCATCCGCCTATATATGCTGCTCTTGCGCCAAGCACAGCCCCGTCAGGGCCTTGTGCGCGTCGGGAACCAAATTCAAGCACCGGCCTGCCTTGTGCGGCGCGGACTATGCGGTTGGCTTTGGTGGCAATAAGGGATTGGTGGTTGAGCGTAAGCAGGGCAAAGGTTTCAATAAGTTGAGCCTCTATTGCAGGTGCTCTTACGGTAAGTATTGGCTCGTTGGGGAATATTGGTGTTCCCTCGGGGACGGCATAAATATCCCCGCTGAATTTGAATTTTGATAGAAATGAAAGAAAATCCTCGTCAAAGAGCTTTTTTGAACGCAAATAAGCTATGTCGCTTTCCGAAAAGCTTAAATTTTCTATATATTCGATGAGCTGTTCAAGGCCTGCGGCAATTGCAAAGCCTCCGTCATCGGGAACGGTGCGGAAGAAAACGTCAAAATAAGAAATTTTTTTATGGGATTGATTTTTAAAATATCCCATCCCCATGGTCAGCTCATAAAAGTCACATAGTAGCGAAAAATTTTGTTTTTCCATAATTATAATCGTCTCCTTGTTATTTTAGCCGCGGCATTTTTTAAAAGCCGCGGCTAATTTTATTGTCTGAAAGTATATTTGTAGTCGTTTATAAACTCTATTATTTGGGTGTCGTTGAGAGGCTTGCTCATCAGATAACCTTGAATTAGGTCGCATTTCATTGATGAAAGCGAGTCAAACTGGTTTTCGGTTTCAACGCCTTCTGCAACTGTTTTTATGTCAAGGTTGTGTACAAGGTCTATTATTGAACCTGCGATAGTAAAATCCTTTTTGCTGCTGTTTATTTGGTCGATAAAGCTTTTATCGATTTTAAGGCAGTTGATAGGGAAATGCTTCAAATAATTAAGTGAATTGTATCCCGTTCCGAAATCGTCAAG
>JAJUHO010000165.1 GCA_029267825.1 Oscillospiraceae bacterium | reverse complement strand
TGGCATGTCGAAGGAAATAAATCCACCGCACGGCCTTTTACTGGAAAATAACCGTTTTCGCAAAGATAAGCACAATCCCTTGCGGCAGTAGCACTATTGCAAGAAACCATTACGACCTTCTTAGGCCCCATCTTTAAAATTGCATCAAGGGTTTCTTTTTCACATCCCTTGCGCGGCGGATCAACAACTATAACATCTGGAGCATGTCCTTCTTCGGCAAGCTTTGGTGCAATATCTCCGGCATTTCCGCATATAAACCGAACATTTGAAATCCCATTCTCGCTTGCATTTTCTTTTGCATTCTCAATGGCCTCAGGAATTACCTCAACTCCTATTATTTCAGCAGCATTCTTTGCCAGCGAAAGCCCGATCGTTCCTGCGCCACAATACAAATCCATAACCGTTTCGGTACCTGAAAGCTCTGCATATTCGCTCACTATCCCATAAAGCTTTTCAGCTTGTGCTGTATTTATCTGATAAAAAGAATTCGGCGAAAGCTTTATCCTATTGCCGCACATTAAATCTGAAATCTCTTTGCTTCCAGCAAGCACTTCCGTTTTATCACCTAAAATAACATTGGTATTAAAAGGGTTTATATTCATTACAACAGATTTTACATCATCAAAATTCTCACAAACCATTTCTGCCAATGGCCAAAGCCTCGCTTTTACATCCTTTGAAACAACAAAGCAAACCATTATCTCTTTGGAATGATACCCTTGCCTAATATAAATATGTCTTAAAATTCCTTTCCCGGCCGTTTCATCATAAGCCGGTATCTTATTTTGGTTAACGTATGAAAGAATAAAATTTAAAATTTCTTCAAAAACCGGCGGCTGCAATTTACATGAAACAAAAGGCACAACCCTATGGCTCCTTTTGGAATAAAATCCGCATACCACCTTACCGTCAACCTCAGCAACAGGATATTGTGCCTTGTTTCTGTAATAATTTCTATCATCGCACCCAAGAATATTTTCAAAAGGAAAATCAAGCTTGCCTATCCTTTTAAACGCATCCTTTACTATATTCTCTTTTATTGAAAGCTCGGCATCATATGAAATATGCCTGAATGAACATCCTCCGCATTTTGCAAATACAGGACAATCCGATTCAATTCTGTCATGAGAAGGGGTTATTATTTCCTTTATTATTCCATAGGCAAAAGTTTTCTGCACCTTTGTTACATGAACTTTTAAAACATCCCCCACAGCGGAAAAAGGGATGAACACTGCCATCCCTTCAAATCTTCCGACACCATTGCCTTCGCTTGTCATTCCATCTACCGTAACAATTATCTCATCATTCTTTTTTAACATACTACCTCTTTAAATCTTGCCAATAAGTTTAAGTTTATTAAAATGCTCCACAAGGACAGGAACAATTTCAGGATAAGTAAGCTTTTCTGGAATTTCTTTGAAAAAAGCGATTTTTTCCATTTCAAAATCAGGAAGCTTTCCAAGCCGTGACACCTCGGCGTAAAATACCATCCCCGACGAAAAAGAAGTCCCATCGGCAACAGAACAATCAAAAACAGGTTTTATTAAAAATTCTTCCGCACCGGTTTCTTCTCTTAATTCACGCTTTGCGGCATCAATGGGCTTTTCATGGCCATCTATATGCCCGCCGGGGAATTCCCAAGTATCGCTGCCCTTTTTCTTGCAAAAAATCCAATCTCCGTCATGCTTTGCAAGAATTACCACAAATTTGTACAGTGAAAGCTCCTTTAAATTATAAAGCTGCACTTTCATTTTAAACATCCCGCTTTTTTATTCAAGTTTTGAACCGCATTTTGAGCAATATTTAAAATCATAATTATTTTTGCTGCCGCAATTTGGACAAGTTTTAGGCTTTTTGCTCTTAAAATTTTCTTCTGCAAGCTTTAATTCTTCTTTTATGCTGTTTATTCTTTCAATTATCGCCTGCATCTTTGCTGTATTGTCTATCCCCGACTCCGACATTTCATAACAAGCCTTGCCAAGCTTTGCATACTCGTCCTTTAATTCACAGCTAAGCTGTGATTTTTCAATCTGTATCTTTGACGCTTCAATAAATTCATTGGTTTTTACCGCAGCAGCGTCAAAGCACTTTTTTGCTCCGTAAACAAATTCATCAAATGCCGACATTTCAATCAACCCCTTTAAAAAAATCAATAATTTCTTGTTTTCGTTCCATAAGATTATCAAATCTGCTTATATACTCATAAGGAAACTTATAATTATATACCCTTTTAATATTGCCTTTTGAAAAATCCACAAGCTTTGTAGATGCACCGGCTCCCACAGCAAGTATGGTTTGGATTTCTTCCATTATAAAAATATTGTACAGGCTTTCATATCCTTTTTTAGAATATCCTGCATTTTCAAGATTGTCAAGGGTATTTTTTTGACGATAAAGATAATATGGCCTGTATCCCGCAGTTTTAAGAGCTTTTTGCGAATATGAAACCATTTCTTCAACCGGATTATCCTTTACCTTTCCAAAATCTTTAAAAAGATTTGACGACCTTTTAAGAGTAAGCGTATGAACCGTAATGCTTTCCGGATTAAGTTCAATTGCCTTGTCAACTGACGCTTTAAAGCTTTCAAATGTATCTGTCGGAAGTCCGGCTATCAGGTCCATATTTATATTTGAAAAACCAAGTCTTCTTGCAAGGATATAGGCGTCAAGAAATTGCTCAAAGGTATGCTTCCTGCCTATTGCTTTCAAAACATCATCGTTCATTGTCTGAGGATTTATTGAAATCCTTGTTGCCCCTGCATTTTTTATTGCAAGCAGTTTTTCCTCTGTTATTGTATCCGCACGCCCTGCTTCTACAGTATATTCCCTTACTCCCGAAAGGTTGAAATTTTTCGCCGCAGCCTCCATTATTCTAAAAAGCTGTCCGGCTTCAAGAGATGTCGGAGTCCCTCCGCCTATATAAACAGTATCCGGTACAAGCCCTAATTTATCTGCAATTTCAGCGGTTATGGAAATCTCTTCACAAAGTTTTTCAACATAATCCGGCACAAGCCTTCCCGCACTTTCAATCGAATGTGATACAAAAGAGCAATAGCTGCACCTTGACGGACAAAACGGTATCGAAATATAAAGGCTGAATGAATTTTTTGCCGGATTTAAAAATGGCCTCTGCACATCTGAAATTTCAAAGGCAAAATCAAGTTTTTCTGTACTTGCAAAAAAATCCTCCGAAAGGCTTTTTTTAATTTCATCCTTTGTCATGCCGTTATCAATAAGCTTATTTATAAATGCCACCGGCCTTATTCCGGTAAGCATACCCCACGGCGGAGAAATTCCTGTAAGCTCTTTAAGGCAAAGAAACAGCAGCCTGCAAAGGGTTTGCTCGCAAAGTCTTTCATAATTAGTGTCATTATTTTTAACTTTACAGCAACGGCGCTTTCTTTTTCCGTCAAGTTTTGCCGTCACAAAACAAAACGAATAGTTTTTGCATTTCTTTCGTCTTATTATGCAAACATCGCCATCTGCAAATTGTTGTTCATACAAAAAATCAAAGCTTTCTCCCGGAAAAAACAGCTTTGCAACAGCTTCGACTTCATATTTAAAAGAATTGCCGCTAAAAATTAAAGTCATACAAAATTCCTTTTAAAAAATATCATCAAAATCTCTCATAAAAATATTGCA
>JAJUHO010000190.1 GCA_029267825.1 Oscillospiraceae bacterium | reverse complement strand
TTTTTCCTTAAAAGCGGCTCATAAAAAGTAACCGCCCTCTGCCCGTTTTCAAAATCAACCCGCCTTAAAATTATTGAATCCTTCTCCCTTGCTATGGGAGCGTCTATAACTCCGGAAGAAAATATCTCCCCGCAGGCAACCGCAAAATATGTCTTATCAAGGCTTTCTCCCATTATTTTTGCGGCATGGGCGTTTTTTGCCACCGCGCAAAGCCCCGAAGTATCCCTGTCAAGCCGGTTCACCGGCCTAAAAGAAATTCCGGGGCATATGTGGGCAAAGAAATTCCCCAGCGTATCACCCTGATGCCCGTGGGAAGGATGCACGGGCATTCCCGCAGGCTTGTCAAAAACGGCCACATCCTCATCCTCATAAACAACCGGCACAAAAAGTTCCGGATTTGCCTCCAAAGTCTTTTCATCTTCAAGCGCAATTTCAATCTTGTCGCCAAAATTTACAATATCCACCGAACGTGCATGTTCGCCGTTTTTTAAGATTCCCCTCGGAACACGCTTTAATTTCAAAAGCAGCCGCCTTGAAACCCCGCAGCCTTTCATAAGGAAAAATTCAACGCTTTTGCCCGAAAAATCCTCGTTTACAACAAAGGCTATGCTCCTCATTTCTGCCCTCTCATGGTGAGGGAGATGCGCTTTCTTTTTTCGTCCACTTCAAGCACCCTTACCTTTACGACCTGTCCAACCTTTACCGCATCAAGCGGGTGCTTTACATACTTTTCCCCAAGCTGGGAAATGTGCACAAGCCCGTCCTCATGCACCCCTATGTCCACAAATGCGCCAAAATCCACTATATTGCGCACGGTTCCCATAAGTTCCATCCCGGGCTTTAAGTCTTTAAGCTCCATTACATCCCCGCTTCTCAAAAGCGGCGGGGGAAGCTCGTCACGCGGGTCCCTGCCGGGCTTTTGGATTTCCTTTATTATGTCTTCAAGGGTGGGAAGCCCTATCCCCGTTTCCCCCGATATTTTTGAAAGTCCTACTCCCTTTGCCCTTTCGGCAATTTCTCCCGCCTTTTTGGCGGAAATATCTTCAAGTGTAAACGCGCACATTTCAATCAGCTTTTTTGCCGCCTCATAGCTTTCTGGATGCACCGCGGTATTGTCAAGCGGATTTTCCCCTCCCGGAATCCTCAAAAATCCTGCGCACTGCTCAAATGCCTTTGCGCCAAGCTTAGGGACTTTAAGCAGCTGCTTCCTGTTTGAAAACGGGCCGTTTTCTTCCCTGTAAGCAACTATATTCTTTGCAACCCCGGAATTTATCCCCGCAACATATGAAAGCAAAGAATGCGATGCCGTGTTGAGGTCAACCCCCACGCTGTTTACGCAATCCTCAACCACGCCTGAAAGCGCCTCGTCAAGCCTTGCCTTTGGCATATCGTGCTGGTACTGCCCCACTCCGATTGCTTTTGGGTCTATTTTCACAAGCTCCGCAAGAGGGTCCAAAAGCCTTCTTGCAATTGACACGGCACTTCTAAGCGAAACATCGTATTCCGGAAATTCCTCTGCGGCAAGCTTTGACGCCGAATAAACCGATGCCCCCGCCTCTGAAACAACCATGTACGAAAGCCCCGGGATTTCCTTTGCAAGTCCCGCCACAAAAGCCTCGCTTTCCCTTGAAGCGGTGCCGTTGCCTATTGCCACAACCGAAACGCCATGCTTTTTGATAAGCTCAATAAGTTTCCTTTTTGCCTCCTCGATTTTGTTTTGCGGAGGCGTCGGATAAACAACCGCCGTATCAAGCACCTTTCCCGTCTGGTCAACAACGGCAATCTTGCAGCCGGTCCTGTAAGCCGGGTCAAGCCCCAAAACAGCCCTGCCCTTTACCGGCGGCTGCAAAAGCAGCTGTCTTAAATTCGATGAAAACACCTTTATTGCCTGTTCCGCCGCCTTTGAAGAAAGCTCCGCGCGGACCTCCCTTTCAACGGACGGATAAATAAGCCTTTTATAGGCATCCTCGGCGGCAAGCCTTACAAGCTCGCCGCAAGCTCCGGAATTTTTAACGTATTTTGATACGGCAAGCCTTTCGCCTTCCCCATCCGGAACCAAAACCGAAACTTTAAGGAATTCCTCTTTTTCTCCCCTGTCTATTGCAAGCACCCTATGGCTTGCAATTTTTGAAACCGGCTCTGAATAATCGTAATAATTCATGTACACGCTTTCCGCTTTTTCATCCGCAGCCTTCGTGCAGACGGTTCCTTTCTGCATAAAAAGGGTACGGATTTGCTTTCTTAAAGCCGCGTCATCTGAAATCTCCTCAGCAATTATGTCAAGCGCCCCATCAAGAGCTTCTTTTGCGTCGGCAACGCCTTTTTCCTCATCTATAAATTTCTCCGCTTCCCTTTCAGGAACGGTTTTAATGTCCTGCAAAAGCACAAGAGCCGCCAAGGGTTCAAGGCCTTTTTCCTTTGCAACGCTTGCCCTTGTTTTCCTTTTAGGCTTATAAGGACGGTAAATGTCCTCGACTTCCACAAGTGTCGCGGCATTTTCAAGCGCCTTTACAATTTCATCATTAAGCGCCCCTGCGCCCTCTATTGATGCGCGGACTTCTTCTTTTCTTTTTTCAAGGTTTCTCAAATATGAAAGCCTTTCGTAAAGCTCCCTTAAAATCTGGTCGTCAAGCGAACCGGTAAGCTCTTTTCTGTACCTTGCTATAAACTGAATTGTCTTTCCGTCGTCAATAAGCGCAACGGTATTATCCACCTGCTCGCGCCTCAATTTAAATTCTGCTGCAATAACTGCGTTGATATCCATTTTGTCCTACAAATTAAACATATTTTAAAGCTTTT
>JAJUHO010000066.1 GCA_029267825.1 Oscillospiraceae bacterium | reverse complement strand
TAATGATTAAGGGACTTCCTTGCTGACAAGAATTAGAGAAATAAAATCAAAGTCAGGAAGGAAGAATTTTCATGTCGATGATACCAAAAGAGGTAATTCGAGAACTAATCAAGGAAAGTAATTTCAAAAGCACAACTGAAAATCAAAGAAATGTTTAAATTTGAATGAAACGAGAAATAAAAATCGAGGACAATAAGTCCTCAATTTTTGTGCTTTTAACAGCGAAATTTTGCGTTTTTTCCTTTAAATATACTTTAGATAACTTTTGGATTGTCATCATATAAGTATAGTCGACAAACACCCCAAAACTCTGATAGAATAAGAAATCAGATAATATTGCATTTACTGCATAGAGGGTGATTTTTTGAAAAAAATAAAAAACTTTTTATTACTGTTATTGTGTGTAGGATGTATTGGCATAGTAGGAGGTGCTTATATCTTAAAATCTGCCACAAGGGCAGAAACTTTATTTCTTAAAACATTTAATCTGGATATAGAAGTCAAAAAAATACGAGCAGAAGAAAAATATAATAGTTACGGTTTTCATGGAGATGGTGTTGCAATGTATACAATTACATTCAGTAATGATTGCTCTGAATTTTTTAAAACATGGAATCCATTACCGATGGCAAGTAATGCAAAGGAATTTCTTGAAAGCGTAAAAACTTATGTAGAACTTCCTGAAATAACAACTGGAAGTTGGAAAATGGTTGATCGTAGTCCTATTGGAGAAAATTTATCGAATGTTTCTTTATGCGTATATAACAAAGATATGAATATAGCATATTTTATTACGCTTGATACATAGCAAATAAAAAGGTTTTACGGCAATAGATAGAGAATCTCCAAAATTTTGTGTAAATAATAATTTAAAAAAACTTCCTTCCTGACAAGAATTAGAGTAATAAATTCAAAATCAGGAAGGAAGAATTTTTATGTATCAGGGAACCAGCCGAAGAAAGCAATTTCAAAAGCACAACTCAAATAATGGATGTTATCAAAGAGAAAATTAAAATTTTCCTTGATTGATTTTAAGGAGTCAATAATATTTGCGATTTTTATTTTATTGACATGTCTGAAAATGTATGATACAATTTAAGTTATAAATTTTGTGCAAAAGGTGGAGTAGAAATTGTATCCGTTAAAGCTTTTGCCGGCGTTTAAAGACTATATATGGGGCGGGACAAAACTTAAAACTGATTTTAATAAGTTTTCGGATTTGGATAAATTAGCTGAAAGCTGGGAACTTTCTTGCCATAAAGATGGGGAAAGCATAATTTCAAACGGCGATTTTAAAGGCATGAGCCTTTTAAAATATATAGAGCAAAATGGGAAGGAAGTACTTGGCGAAAACTGTAAGAAGTTTAATGATTTCCCGATTTTAATAAAACTTATTGACGCAAAGGACAACCTTTCGGTGCAGGTTCATCCGGATAATGAATATGCTTTGAGGGTTGAGGGCGAATACGGCAAGACCGAAATGTGGTATATTGTCGATTGTGAAGAGGGCGCAAGCCTTATTTATGGCTTTAAAAATGAAATTTCAAGGGAGGAATTCCTTGAAAGAATAAAGAATAATACACTTTTGGAAGTTGTAAATAGTGTCCCTGTGAAAAAAGGGGATGTTTTCTTTATTGAGGCCGGAACGCTTCATGCAATAGGCAAGGGGATACTTATTGCCGAAATTCAGCAGAACTCAAATACGACATATAGGGTTTATGATTACGGAAGACTTGGGAATGATGGAAAACCACGTCCGCTTCATATTGAAAAGGCTGCTGAGGTAACAAATCTTTTTCCTGCAAAGCCGCATTCGGTCGGAGAAAAAATTGATTGCGGCGGATATGATGAAACTTTGCTTGCTTGCTGTGATTATTTTACCGTTAAATCTGTTGAAGTAAAGACAACCGCTAGGTTTGAGGCGGATGAAAAATCTTTTCATAGCATTTTGGTTCTTGACGGATATGTAAAACTTAATTATGACGGCAAGGAAATGAAAATTTCAAAAGGTGACAGCGTTTTTATTCCTGCAGGCATGGGAGAATATTCTATTGTCGGAGCTTGCAATTTTATTTTAACTACTGTTTAGTTGTAATATAAAAACATAAGGAAAGGGCTGTTGTGGATGAAATATTATGTTGGTATTGACCTTGGAGGAACCAATATTGTTGCGGGAGTTGTCGATGAGGAGTATAAGATACTTTCAAAAGCTTCAGTAAAGACAAATTGCCCGCGTCCTGCCGAGGAAATAATGGATGATATGGCAAAAGTAGTTTTTGAAGCGGTTGAAAAATCCGGACTTTCGCTCAATGATATCGAATGGGTGGGAGTGGGCGCTCCGGGAACGGCAAATGTTGAAACCGGAATAATCGAATATGCAAACAACCTTGGCTTTGAAAATGTTCATATGGTTGAGTATCTTCAAAAAAAGATAAATAAGCCGGTTCATATTGAAAATGACGCAAATGCTGCGGCGTATGGTGAATTTCTTGCAGGAGCGGCAAAAGGAACAAAGCATGCGGTTTGCATAACTTTGGGCACCGGCGTCGGCGGAGGAATAATAATTGACGAGAAAATTTATTCAGGCTTTAACTTTGCCGGAGCAGAGCTTGGACATATGG
The DNA here is from genome assembly GCA_029267825.1 of Oscillospiraceae bacterium. Taxonomy (GTDB): domain Bacteria; phylum Bacillota; class Clostridia; order Oscillospirales; family Ruminococcaceae; genus JAIHAL01. The sequence goes on along the minus strand of JAJUHO010000066.1, from coordinate 7,581 downwards.
TAATTGAGGTTGACGGAGCTTCGTGCACTTGTGGAAGAAAAGGTTGTTTTGAGGCATATTCTTCCGCAACAGGTCTTATAAGAATGACAAAGGAAGCTATGGAAGTCGATAAATCATCTAAGATGTGGGAAATGTCAAAAGTGGAGGACGGAAAGGTTACCGCAAGGCTTGCATTTGATGCAATGAGAGCAGGGGATAAATCTGCAAAAGAAGTTGTGGATAAGTATATAAAGTACCTTGCCATTGGTATTGCAAATACAATAAATATATTCCAGCCGGAAGTTCTTTGCATAGGCGGAGGAGTTTGCAATGAAGGAGATGCCCTCTTGGTTCCGCTTAAAGAACTTGTTGAGAAAGAAGTATATTCAAGAAATTCAGGCAAAAATACTAAAATTGTAATAGCAAAGCTTGGAAATGACGCAGGAATAATAGGAGCAGCTTTTTTGGGACAATCAAGATAAAAATTTAAAAGAGGTAATTTAATATGCGCAGTGATTTAATAAAAAAAGGGCCTGAAAGAACTCCTCATAGATCGCTTTTGAAAGCGCTTGGTGTTACGGACAGCGAAATGAACCGTCCTTTTATTGCAGTTGTTTCGGCAGCTAGCGATTATGTTCCGGGGCATATGCATTTGAAGCAAATTTCAAAAGCGGTTCAAGACGGAATAAGAAATGCAGGCGGAGTGCCGTTTGAATTTTGCACAATAGGCGTGTGCGATGGAATAGCCATGAATCATATTGGGATGAAGTATTCTCTTTGTTCAAGAGAACTTATTGCCGACAGCATAGAAGTTATGCTTACGGCACATCCTCTTGACGGCATAGTGTTTATCCCGAACTGTGACAAAATAGTGCCGGGGATGATCATGGCGGCGGCAAGACTTAATATACCCGCAATTTTTGTAAGCGGCGGCCCAATGAATGCCGGAAAAGTTGATGGCAAAAAGATAGGCCTCAGCGAGGTTTTTGAAGCAGTTGGCGCTGTTTCAAGCGGAAAAATTCCGGAATGTAAGCTTGTTGATTACGAAAACAATGCCTGCCCAACATGTGGTTCGTGCTCTGGAATGTATACTGCAAATTCCATGAACTGCCTTACCGAAACAATAGGCCTTGCACTTCCAAAGGCAGGAACAGCCCTTGCTGTTTCTTCCGAAAGGCTTAGACTTGCAAAAATGACTGGCGAGAGGATACTTGAGCTGGTAAAGCAGGATATAAAACCGCGTGATATAATGACTAAAAAAGCTTTTGAAAATGCTTTAAGAGCGGATATGGCACTTGGATGCTCCTCCAATACAGTGCTTCATCTTACGGCTATTGCTCATGAGGCAAAGGTTGATGTTGACCTTGATTTTATAGATTTGATATCAAAGGATACTCCGCAAATATGCAAACTTAATCCTGCTTCTGAAATTTTCATTGAAGATTTGGATAGGGCGGGAGGCATCCAGTCAGTTCTTAAAGAACTTTCCAAAACCGGAAAAATTCATACTGATATAATTACTGTAAGCGGAACTGTTGGAGAGAGATTTGCAAATGCTCCGGAAGCTGACGGAACAGTTATTCATACGGTTGAAAATCCAATACGCAAGGATGGCGGCATAGCCGTTTTAAGAGGAAATCTTGCGGCGGAAGGCTCCGTTGTAAAGCAGGGTGCAGTTGCTCCGGAAATGATGGTTCATAAAGGACCGGCAAAGGTTTTCAACAGCGAAGAAGAAGCATCTGCGGCAATTCTTGGCGGCAAAATTTCAGCCGGGGATGTAGTTGTAATAAGATATGAAGGTCCAAAAGGCGGACCGGGCATGAGGGAAATGCTTGCTCCGACGGCTTCGCTTGCCGGAATGGGACTTGACAAGAGCGTTGCGCTTATTACAGATGGCCGTTTTTCGGGAGCAACAAGAGGTGCTTCAATTGGTCATGTATGTCCTGAAGCTGCTGCCGGTGGACTTATAGGGCTTGTAAAAGACGGCGACATAATCAGCATTGATATTCCAAATAAGAAACTTGAGCTTCTTGTGGACGATGCTGAAATTGAAAAGAGAAGGGCCGAATTTGTTCCGCTTAAAAAGGAACTTAAAGGATATATTAAGCGTTATGCACAACTTGTTTCATCAAGTGCCAAAGGCGCTGTTTTTGAAGATTAGTTTTTAAAAGAAAACGGTCAAGCTTGAATAATGCTTGACCGTTTTGTTTATTATAATTTTGAATATTTTCAAAAACATATTGACAAAACTTGATTTGAAGCATATAATAAATATATCGAAATTTTTAAATATGAGGATGATAAAATGCTTTCCGAATATGAAGAACAAGCAAAAATTTTTAAAGCTTTTTGCGATGAGAAAAGATTGCAGGTGCTTGAACTGCTAAAAGGAGGAGAAAAATGCGCCTGCGTTTTGGTTGAAAGCCTTGGGATTCCACAATCTTCACTTTCTTATCATATGAAAATTTTATGTGATTCCGGAATAGTGGAAAGCCGTGAAGATGGTAAATGGACACATTACAGTATAAGCAAGAAAAGAGGGGCTTATGTTTTGGAATTGCTTAAAAAAATAGTTGATGTAAATGATGAGCCATCTTAATTGGTGGCTTTTTATGGGGGGAATAAATCGAATTTTTTAGATTTATTATTTTTGAAAGGGTGTTTTTATGCAAATAATTAAGAATGTTTGGGATTTTTTCCAAAATCAAGTCCTTGCCATGAAATGGTTGAATGCGCTTATTGGAAATATGCTTTCAGCTTTTGGGCTTGATTTGTCAAATAGGTGGGTTGGAAGCTTACAGTTTTTTCTTTATGACGTAATCAAAATAACAATCCTGCTGTGCTTTTTGATATTTCTTATAAGCTATATACAAAGCTATTTTCCGCCTGAGCGGAGCAAAAAAATCCTTGGAAGATTTCACGGCATATGGGCAAACTGCATTGCGGCCCTGCTTGGAACAGTCACTCCTTTTTGTTCGTGCTCATCGATTCCGTTGTTTATAGGCTTTACTTCTGCCGGGTTGCCGATTGGCGTAACTTTTTCATTCCTCATTTCGTCACCGATGGTTGACCTTGGTTCGCTTCTTTTGCTTATGAGCATTTTCGGAGCAAAAGTTGCGGTTGTTTATGTTCTTGTTGGCCTTGTTATTGCAGTAATTGGCGGAAGCATAATTGAAAGACTGCACATGGAGAAACATGTTGAAAGCTTTATTTTATCATCAAGCAGTGTGGATATAGAAGCTGCCGAGCTTACCAAAAAAGACCGTTTGGTTTATGCAAAGGAGCAAATGCTTTCAACCTTCAAAAAGGTTTTTCCTTATATTCTTATTGGTGTTGGAATTGGAGCAATAATTCATAACTGGATTCCAGAGGATTGGGTTTCTAAAGTTTTAGGAAGCGAGAATCCTTTTGGAGTGGTTTTGGCAACTTTGATTGGAGTACCCATGTATGCCGACATTTTTGGAACTATACCGATTGCCGAGGCTTTGTTCTATAAAGGGGCCCAGCTTGGCTCAATACTTTCGTTTATGATGGCGGTGACAACCTTGTCGCTTCCTTCTATGATAATGCTTCGCAAAGCTGTAAAACCAAAGCTTTTGGCCTTGTTTATTGCAATTTGTACGATTGGCATTATAATTGTAGGATATTTGTTTAATCTTTTTCAAGCTTTTATAGTATAATAATCATATTAAGGAGGAAAATGTATGGCAAAGAGATGGTATCCGGTGGTTGATTATTCGATTTGCATTGAATGCGGAACTTGTGTTGAAAAATGCCCGCATGGAGTTTATGACAGAACCAAATCCCCTTCTCCCGTGGTGAAAAATCCTGTGGCTTGTGTTGACCATTGTCATGGCTGCGGAAATAGGTGCCCGGTGGGAGCTATTACTTATGTGGGTGACGATACCGGCTGGACACCGCCAAAAGGTAAAAAAGATTCCAAGGCAGGTCAGGGCGGATGTTCTTGTGGCGGATGCTGTTGATAAATTTATTTGAAAGGAGTTTTTTGATATGGCACTTTTAAATTTTGGAAAGAAAAAAGAGGAGTCTTCTTGCTGCTGCGGAGGAAATTGTAATTCCGGAGGCGTGCAAGAACATGAAATTCAAAAAAGTGTTGATGGAATTAAGAGCGTAAAAGTATTGGGCAGCGGCTGTGCAAAATGCAATCAATTGGAGGCTGCGACAAAAGAGGCCTTAAAGCAGCTTAATATTGATTTGCAAATCGAGCACGTAACTGATTTTGCCAAGATTGCAGCTTATGGTGTAATGAGCACTCCTGCGCTTGTTGTCAATGAAAGAGTTGTTTCATTCGGAAAGGTTTTAAAAACCGAAGAAGTTTTGAAAATTCTTCAAAAAATTTAATTTTTCATTATTTTGTTGCATTGGAAATGCCTTTAAGTAATTTGCAAAAATTACTTAAAGGCATTTTTGCGTTTGGCACCTCTTGTAGCATAAAAGCTGAAAGGGCATATAATAAAATTGTAGCACACCTAATACTGACGGAAGGTGGTTAGATGCCTTATACTACAAGGGAGTTGTTTGCAAGATTGATTCAATGCGAGGCCGGCGGCGAGGGCGAGGATGGAATGAGGGCCGTGGCTTCTGTTATTATGAACAGGGCGCGTATTCCTTATGGTGAATTTGCAAGGGTTAGTCAGGGTGGAAATATACGCAACATAATTACCCAGCAAGGCCAGTTTAATTGCTTAAAGGATACTTTGGCAGGCAAATATAATCCTCAGACGGTTTGGAACATGAATCCTCAGGAAATTCATTATGAAATTGCCGACTGGGCCTTAGCAGGACATATTTTAAATGGAATTGACAATTCGATTTTTTTTTATAATCCGTACAGCCCCGAATGTGCGCCTTATTTTCCTCCAAACAAGGCAGGAGTTATACACAACAGGGTAAACCAGCATTGTTTTTACATTCCGACAGAAATATACAAACAAAGTTGATTTTTTAGAATTCCGCCTTTGTTGCCGGCTTGCAAGGCGGAAGGAACACAAGCCGGAGAAAGAGGTTTTTTTGATGGTTGATTTTTCTGCTCAACAGCCAAATACTGCTCAGCAAAGTCCAATATCTGATTTTTATAAAAAGCAATCTGGAAATACATCTCAGCAAGCGCCTAAATTTTCATGTATTCCAAGCGAAATAGGTTGCATTCCGGGACCTGCGGCTTCAATGCCGCAAGCAGGCACATGGCCTCCGGGAGCACAGCCTCCGGCGACTTCAACTACAAGCTATGATGTTCAATATTTAAATCAGTTCCTTTCGACTCAAATAGGCAGACAGGTTACAATAGAATTTCTTATAGGCACAAATACATTTACTGATAAATCAGGAACATTGCTTGCGGTCGGAACAAACTACGTGCTTTTGCAGGAAACTAACAGTGACGATATAATTGCATGCGATTTTTATAACATAAAGTTTGTTAAGATTTACTATTGATTTAGTTTGCAAATAGGACAAAATGCAGCCATAATATCATACTGATTTGTGTAAAATAAATATTATTTGAAGCTTTTAGAAAAATAAATTTTATGTAAAAGGGTGTTGATATTTAAGCGCAGATAGGTTAAAATATACTTGGTATTTTAATTGAATGTTGTATAAAGCTTTGAAAGGCATGGGTATAATTGCTATGATTCGGTCTTTTATATATGTTTTAAAAGGCATCATATCTTGTTTATGCTATTATGCCATAGCTGCAAGCAAAGGACATTTTGCGCTTAAATTTAAGAATAATTGCAATCACTTTAGCTGTAACTTGGGAAAGTTGCAGCTAAATTTATTTTTAGGAGGATTATTATGAAAAAAGTTGCAATCATAATGGGGAGCGACAGTGATTTTCCAACGGTAAAGGAAGCTGTGACGGAACTTAAAAAATTTGGCATACCATATGAGGTGCATGTAATGTCGGCTCATAGGACGCCTGGGCTTGCCGCTGAATTCTCTAAGAATGCAGCTGAGAACGGTTTTGGAGTCATTATTGCCGCAGCCGGAAAAGCTGCTCATCTTGCAGGAGTGCTTGCGGCTCATACGACTCTTCCCGTCATAGGCATTCCAATAAAATCCTCGACGCTTGACGGACTTGATGCATTGCTTTCAACTGTGCAAATGCCGAAAGGAATTCCGGTTGCAACGGTGGCAATAGATGGGGCTGCAAATGCGGCAATACTTGCGGCTCAAATTCTTGCTTTAAGCGATAAGGAAATAGAAAAAAAGCTTTGCAAGATGAAAGAAGACATGGTTGAGGGAGTAGTAAAAAAAGACCAAAAACTTCAGGAAGAAGTAAATAATATTTAAAAAATAAAAATGGAGGCTATTAAAATGCAAAAGCTGGAACAAATTTACGAAGGAAAAGCAAAAAAGGTTTTTAAGACATCGGATCCGGATCTTGTGATAGTTGATTACAAGGATGACGCAACTGCTTTTAACGGTGAAAAGAAAGGTACTATCCACAATAAGGGAATCATAAACAACCGTGTTACAAACCATTTGATGAAACTTCTTGAAAAAGAAGGCGTACCGACCCATTTTGTAAAGGAAATATCAGACAGGGAAACTATTGTGAAGAAAGTTTCCATTATTCCTCTTGAAGTTATTGTAAGAAATGTTGCGGCCGGCTCTCTTGCAAAAAGACTTGGCCTTGCAGAAGGAACAAAGCTTGGCAAGACTGTAATTGAATATTGCTATAAGGATGACGCCCTTGGAGATCCTATGGTTAATGAATATCATATTTTTGCGATGGGATGGGCAACGGAAGATGAAATTAAGCTTATAGCAAAATATTCGCTTATGGTTAATGATTTTCTTGCAAGATATCTTAAAGACGTAAATATAGAACTTATTGACTTTAAGCTTGAATTTGGAAAAACATCGGATGGCAAGATAATACTTGCGGATGAAATTTCGCCTGACACATGCCGTTTCTGGGATGCAACCACCCATGAAAAACTTGACAAAGACCGTTTCCGTCGTGATCTTGGCGGAGAAGAGGAAGCTTATAAGGAGATTTTAAAGCGCCTTTTGGGCGAATAGGCCTTTGGGAATTTAAGGTGATAAAATGTTTGATAATTTGCATGAAGAATGCGGCGTTTTCGGAATATATTCCAAGGAAACTGCTGACGTTGCAAGGGAAACTTATATAGCACTTTATGCTCTTCAACACAGAGGGCAGGAAAGCTGCGGGATAGTTGTAAATGACAGCGGAATTTTTACTTACCATAAGGATCTGGGTTTAGTGCATGAGGTTTTTTCCAGAGAGGTCATGGAAAAACTGGGCAAAGGCAATGCGGCTGTTGGGCATGTCAGGTATTCCACTACAGGCAGCACAAACCGTTCAAACGCACAGCCTCTTGTTGTGCGCCATATAAAGGGGCCTATGTCTATTGCACATAACGGAAATCTTACCAATGCACGGGAACTGCGCGAGGAATATGAGCTTAAAGGCGCAATATTCCATAATACCAATGATACCGAAGTCATTTCGTATGCTATTACCGAGCAAAGGCTTACCGCAAATTCAATTGAAGAAGCAGTTGAAAAGGCAATGTATAAGCTTAAAGGCGCTTATTCTATTGTGGTTATGTC
>JAJUHO010000043.1 GCA_029267825.1 Oscillospiraceae bacterium | reverse complement strand
GTCTGAAACCGATCAAAGGTACCGTACGATTGTTGAAATGACGGATAACATTGTTTTTGAGATTAACTTTAAGAAAAATACCGTTTTTATGTCGGAAAATTTCAATCAAAAATTTAGTTTTAGGCCCAAAAGCGATGCACTCCAGGACAGTTTCTTTTATAAAGGTCGTATACATAAGGATGACAAGGAACGCTTTTTTGCCGATTTTGAAAAAATACTTAACGATTCTTCATCATTGCAAGGGGAATATAGATTTAAAAATATTTACGGCGATTTTGGTTGGGTATTGATACGCGGCAAAAAAATTTTTGACGGGAAAAATTCTCCGGCAAAAATTATTGGAGTAATTGTCGATATTGACCGGGAGAAAAGAAATCAAATGAGTTTGCTGCAAAAAGCAAGCTATGACGCTCTGACTCAGCTTTACAATAGGGATACTTTTATGAAGACTCTTGCAAATGAATTTGAGCTTTCGATTATGAGAAAGTCCTTGCTTGCTTTAATGTTTATAGATTTGGACGATTTTAAGCATTTTAATGACGATTATGGGCATGCCTGCGGGGATGAAGTTTTAAAGTATGTTGCCGAAAGCATAAAGGAAATTGTCTTTGACCAAGGCTTTGCAGGAAGATTTGGTGGAGATGAATTTGTTGTCTGCTTAAATAATATAAAGTATTTTGATGACGCAGGGAAAATTGCCGAGAAAATTATTTCAGTGTTGGCAAAGGGATTTGTATCTGAACTTCTTGACCAAAAATTCAGTGTGCATTGCAGTATAGGTATAGCATTTTTCAATGAAAACGGTAAAAACTGCGAAGAAGTAATGCAGGCTGCTGACGAAGCAATGTACAGTGTAAAAAAACATGGAAAATCAAATTATGCTTATTCTGTAAGCGGAAAAAATCAAGCAGATTAATAAAATTTATTTTAAAAAACAATAAGACTTTCCATTAAGATTTAAAGGGAAGTCTTATTATTTTTTGCAAAAAATTATTTTTGTGCTTGTGCACGCTAAAAGAAAATAAAATTTAAAAAATCCCTTGACAAGTGTAGATTATTAGGGTATTATATAATCAATTCAATAATGTGCACGGGCACATTTTGGACGGAGGCTTTAAATGGCTGTCACAATTAAGCAAATTTCAGAAATATGCGGCGTTTCAAGAGGAACTGTCGATAGGGTGCTGAATAACCGCGGGAAAGTAAAACCTGAAACAGAAGAGCTTGTGAGACGTGTGGCGGATCAGCTTGGATATATTCCTAACTTTGCGGCTAAAACTCTTGCAGCAAAGAAAAAATCCCTTTCGATAGGGATAATAACCGTGTCGGAAGGAAATGCCTTTTTTGATGAGGTGTTTAGGGGCATAAAACAGGCGGAAAGCGAAATATCACCTTATGGCGCAAAGCTTGTAAGAAGAACTATGAAAGGTTACGATACAAGCGTGCAGCTTGAACTTATGCGCGAAATAAAGGATGAAATAGATGCGCTTATTTTAAATCCTATAAGCGATCCTCTTGTTGCAAAAGAAATTGATAGTTTTGCCGAAAGCGGCATACCGGTTATCACTATGAATAACGACATAGAAAATAGCAGAAGACTTTGCTATGTTGGAAGCGATTATATTAAAGGCGGAGAAACCGCATGCGGAATGCTTGGGATAATAACCGGCGGAAATGCAAATGTAGCCGTTCTTACCGGTTCAATAAAAGTGCTTGGGCACTCACAGAGGATACTTGGATTTAAAAATGTAATGCATAAAAAATATCCCGGTTTCAATGTTGTGACTATAGAGGAAACAAATGACGATGAAATACAGGCTTATGAAGTTGCACGCAGAGTTTTAAGCGACAATAAGGAGATAAATGCTATATTTGTTGTTGCCGGCGGAGTTTATGGAGTGTGTCGGGCTGTAATGTCGCTTGGGCTTGAAGAAAAAATAAGTATCGTTTGCTTTGATGCTGTACCTACAACGGTTGAAATGATGGAAAATGGCATAATAAAAGCGACAATTTGCCAGCAGCCATATACTCAAGGATATAAGTCAGTAAAAATAGCTTTTGATTTTTTGGTAAGCGGCAAGGCTCCTGAAAAAGAACGTTATATTGTTAAAAATGAAATTAAAATACAAGAAAATTTATAATGGAGGAAATTCATATGAGCAACTATTTTGCAAATGTTCCTGTGGTAAAGTACGAAGGCCCAAAATCCAAAAATCCCTTTGCGTTTAAGTTTTATGACGCAGAAAAGGTGATTGCCGGCAAAAAAATGAAGGATCATCTTAAATTTGCACTTTCGTGGTGGCATACAATGTGCGGAGCCGGTTCGGACCCGTTTGGCGTTGGCACAATGGACCGTTCTTATGGCAAAAATGATCCTATGGAAATTGCCAAGGCAAAGGTTGACGCTGCATTTGAATTTATGCAAAAACTTGGAATTGAGTATTTCTGCTTCCATGATGCCGATATAGCTCCGGCAGGAGATGATTTTGCGCAAACCAAGAAAAATCTTGCAGAAATTGTGGATTACATTGCCGGAAAAATGAAGGAAACAGGCATAAAGAATCTTTGGGGAACTACAAATGCTTTTGGACATCCGCGCTTTATGCACGGCGCAGGCACTTCATGCTCGGCGGATAGCTTTGCTTACGCAGCGGCACAAATTAAAAATGCTATTGACGCAACAATCAAGCTTGGCGGAACCGGATATGTTTTCTGGGGCGGACGTGAGGGTTATGAAACACTGCTTAATACTGACATGGGACTTGAACTTGACAATATGGCAAGACTTATGAAGATGGCAGTTGAATATGGACGTTCAAAAGGCTTTAAGGGCGATTTCTATATAGAACCAAAGCCAAAGGAGCCAACAAAGCACCAGTATGATTTCGATACAGCAACCGTGCTTGCTTTTCTTAGAAAGTATGGCCTTGATAAGGATTTCAAGATGAATATCGAAGCAAACCATGCAACACTTGCAGGACATACTTTCCAGCATGAACTTAGAGTTGCAAGAATTAACGGAGTGTTTGGTTCAATAGACGCAAACCAAGGCGACCCGAATCTTGGATGGGATACCGACCAGTTCCCGACAAATGTTTATGATGCAACACTTTGCATGTATGAAGTTATCAAAGCCGGAGGATTTACAAACGGAGGGCTTAACTTTGACGCAAAGGTTCGTAGAGCTTCATTTACTTTTGACGATATTGCTCATGCGTATATCAGCGGAATGGATGCTTTTGCACTTGGACTTATCAAGGCTTATGAAATAATTGAAGATGGAAGAATAGATAAGTTTATTGATGAAAGGTATTCTTCTTATAAGAGCGGAATAGGTAAGGATATAGTTGAAGGCAAGACAGATTTTGAAAAGCTTGAGGCTTATACTCTTGCAAACGGCGAGCCAAAGCTTGAAAGCGGCAGACAAGAAATGCTTGAAGGCATACTCAACAGCATTATTTTCGGATAAAATATAATTCCAAAAGGGCAATTTGCCCTTTTGGTGTTTTCAAGGAGAGATTAAAATGAATTACCTTATAGGAATAGACCTTGGAACATCAGCAACCAAAACCGTCCTTTTTGATGAAGATGGCAATGTTGTCGCTTCATCTTCAAAGGAATATCCGCTTTATCATCCTCAAAACGGCTGGGCCGAACAAAATCCGGAGGATTGGTATGATGCGGCAATTTACACTTTGAAGGAAGTTATATCCAAATCCGGAGTTGACAGTGCAGATATAAAAGGAATAGGACTTTCCGGACAAATGCATGGCCTTGTAATGCTTGATGGCGAAAATAATGTAATCCGCCCGTCGATAATATGGTGCGACCAGCGTACGGCAAAGGAATGTGTTGAAATTACCGAAAAAGTAGGGGCAAAAAGACTTATAGAAATTACAGCGAACCCTGCTCTTACGGGATTTACTGCTTCCAAGATACTTTGGGTGAAAAATAATGAACCTGAAAATTATGCAAAATGCCGCCATATACTTTTGCCTAAGGATTATGTACGCTTTAAGCTTACAGGGGAGTATGCGACGGAAGTTTCTGATGCAAGCGGAATGCAGCTTCTTGATGTTCCTAATCGTTGCTGGTCTGATGAAGTACTTGAAAAGCTTGGAATAGATAAGTCGCTTTTGGGCAAGGTATACGAAAGCCCTGAAGTTACCGGAACGGTTACAAAGGAAATTGCCAAACTTACCGGTCTTAAAGAAGGTACGATTGTTGTAGGAGGGGCAGGGGATAATGCGGCTGCCGCAGTTGGCACAGGTGTTGTTGAAGACGGAAAGGCATTTACCACAATAGGTTCATCAGGAGTTGTCTTTGCCCATAGCTCAAATATCAGCATAGATCCGAAAGGCAGAGTTCATACTTTTTGCTGTGCCGTTCCTGGAGCATGGCATGTTATGGGTGTTACTCAAGGTGCCGGACTTTCGCTGAAATGGTTTAGGGATAATTTTTGTCAGGATTATATGCAAAAAGCCGCCGAACAAGGAGTGGATCCTTATTATCTCATGGATAAGGATGCTGAAACAATTCCATGCGGCAGCAATAAGCTGATTTATTTGCCTTACTTAATGGGTGAAAGGACACCTCACCTTGACCCTGATTGCCGCGGAGTATTTTTTGGACTTTCCGCAATTCATACCAAAAAGGATATGATAAGGGCGGTCATGGAGGGAGTATCATACTCACTTAAAGACTGCAATGATATCCTTTGCGAGATGGGCGTAAAAGTTGATGAAATGATGGCATGCGGAGGCGGAGGAACAAGCAAACTGTGGAGACAGATGCTTGCTGACATGTACGAATGCGAAGTAAAGACCGTTGCTTCAAAGGAAGGCCCTGCACTTGGAGCTGCAATACTTGCGGGAGTGGGCGCAGGAATTTACAAGAGCGTTCCTGAAGCCTGCTCAAAGATTGTAAAAAGGGATAAAATTTGTTCTCCTATGCCTGAAAACAGCGCAGTTTATAAAAAATATCATCAAATATATAAAGAACTTTATTCTTCTCTTAAAGCGAGATATAAAGAGCTTGCAAATATTTAAAAAAATGCCCTGCATTATTAAAATGCGGGGCTTATTTTTATTGCTCTGTATTTTTCCCAAGGGATTCTTTTTTGGTGTTGTGGTTTTGGTTGATTTGTCCTGTTTGCTGCTTTGCGGCTTTCTTTTTGTTTTCTCGGCTGGTTTTGGACATAATTATCACCTCGGAATTATTTTCCCCTTTTTGGATTTTATTATTCATAGGTATATAAAAATTCCCGCATAAATAAATTATGCGGGAATAAAAGACTATAAAATCAATATGATTATTTAAAGCTTTCTTCAACGGCAACTGCACAAGCAACTGTTGCGCCTACCATTGGGTTGTTGCCCATTCCTATAAGGCCCATCATTTCAACGTGAGCAGGAACGGAAGAAGAACCTGCAAATTGAGCATCACCGTGCATTCTTCCCATAGAGTCTGTAAGACCGTAAGAAGCAGGTCCGGCAGCCATGTTGTCCGGATGGAGTGTACGTCCGGTTCCGCCGCCAGAAGCAACTGAGAAGTATTTCTTTCCGTTTTCTACTGCCCATTTTTTATAAGTTCCTGCAACGAGGTGCTGGAAACGAGTAGGGTTTGTAGAGTTTCCGGTAATGGAAACGTCAACTTTTTCATGCTTCATTATAGCTACGCCTTCAAGCACATCATTTGCGCCATAGCAGCGAACCTTTGCCTTTTCGCCATCAGAATAAGCCTTTTCTTTTACAATTTTAAGCTCACCTGTTGCAAAATCATAATCAGTTTGAACATATGTGAAGCCGTTGATTCTTGAAATAATCATAGCCGCATCTTTACCAAGGCCGTTAAGGATAACCCTAAGAGGTTTTTTCCTTGCTTTGTTTGCAGTTTTTGCAATACCGATTGCGCCTTCAGCGGCAGCAAATGATTCATGTCCGGCAAGGAAGCAGAAGCAATCTGTTTCTTCCCTTAAAAGCATTGCGCCAAGGTTTCCGTGGCCAAGACCAACCGCACGCTGTTCTGCTACAGAGCCGGGAACGCAGAATGCTTGAAGTCCGATTCCGATTGCCTCAGCAGCATCGGCTGCTTTTTTTGTTCCTTTTTTAAGTGCAATTGCGGTTCCGAGGGTATATGCCCATACCGCATTTTCAAAAGCAATAGGTTGAACGCCTTTAACTATTTCTTCAACGTTAATGCCTTTTGAGAGGCAGAATTCCCTTGTTTCATCTATATCCTTAAAACCGTACTCGGCACAGCAGGCATTGATTTTAGGAAGTCTTCTTTCCTGACCTTCAAATTTAGCCATTGTTAAATCATTCCTTTCAGCTTATTCTTCTCTCGGGTCGATATGCTTGTAGCCTTCGAAACGTCCATAGGTGCCTATGTTCTTTTCAAAAGCGGTTTTAGGATCCACACCGTGGCGGATATCCTCAAGCATTTTTCCAACCCTTACAAATTTATATCCGCAAACCTCGTCATCCTCATCAACTGCAAGCTCAAGGATGTAGCCTTCAGCCATTTCAAGGTAACGAACACCCTTTGCCTTGGTTGAGAAAATTGTTCCCACCTGTGAACGCAATCCTTTTCCGAGGTCTTCGAGTCCTGCTCCGATAGGAAGTCCGCCTTCAGAGAATGCTGTCTGGCTTCTTCCGTAAACAATCTGCAAGAAAAGTTCCCTCATTGCAACGTTGATTGCATCGCACACAAGGTCTGTGTTAAGAGCTTCAAGTATTGTTTTTCCGGGAAGAATTTCAGCCGCCATTGCTGCCGAGTGAGTCATACCTGAGCATCCAATGGTTTCAACGAGAGCCTCTTCAATAATTCCGTCTTTAACATTAAGAGTAAGCTTGCAAGTACCCTGCTGAGGAGCGCACCAGCCCACTCCGTGCGTAAGGCCGGAAATATCCTTAATTTCGTAAGCTTTTACCCATTTACCCTCTTCAGGGATTGGTGCCGGGCCGTGGTTAGGACCTTTTTTGAGAACACACATTCTCTCAACTTCATGAGAATAGTTCATATCTGTACTCCTTTCGGTTTTTTAAGGCGGGATGATATTCCGCCTCATGTTAAGCCATCCATTTTAAAGTTCGACTTTTTAACATACAATGATATTATAAAACAATTTATCCCGTTTATCAAGATATTTTTTTAACAAACCTGAAAATTATATAAGAATTTGTTGTATAAATAGTGCAAGTGCTTTATTTTTTCCATAATAAAATATCTTCGTCGAAATGAAAGGAATAAATTCTTATTTCCTTAATTTTTTTAGGATAAAGCTTGTCAAGAGCATATTTGTAAAGCTCAAGCTGGCGGAAATATTTTTCCGAAAGCTCTGATTTTTGAGCCGCATAATCAGTTTTGTAGTCAATAAGCACCATTCCGTCATTTTCTTCAAAGATGCAGTCTGCAATGCCTTGTATCATTCCATTGGTTCCGGCATATTTTTCATGCAATTCGTCATTTAAATCCAAATCTGATATTTTCATTAAAAACTTTTTTTCTCTGAATATATTTTGCGAATTTTTAATTCGTTCATAAAGACTTGAGTCAAAAAATTTTTTTATTTTTTGCAAATCAACTGATTCTCCCTGCTTTGGGGAAAGGTATCCGTTGCTTATAAGGCGTTTGAGCTCAAGCTCAGGGTTTTGGATTGCTTTTTCAAAAATAGCATACTGCATGAATATGTGCGTAGCCGAACCTTTTTCGGCTCCGGAAAGCTTTTTTGAATAGAACGATGGCTTTTTTAAAACAATTTTGTTTTCAATTGAAGGCTCATCTTCTTTTGATATTTCTGAAACGGCCAACTTTGAAAGCAGTTTTGAAAGCCTGCTATCATATTCAAAAAAGACATTTTCCTTTAAAGCTTTGATTATTTCAGGATTAGGCATTATTTTTACGGGAGCGTTTTGTATGAGGGTTTCATCTTCTGCGCCTTCTTTGATTATGTTGCTTTCACTTTTTGCAAACCATTCAATTTCAAAATCATTGTTTTGGAATTGCAATTTTTCATCTGCAATTTTTTCAATAAAGTTTAGGTCAGGATAGAGCAGCATGCACATCATAAGCCAATCCTGCATGCTTCTTGCCATTGCCGATATTTCAGGAGAAATTTTATTTTTGTTTCCTATCAAGTTTTCAAAAAATGTTAATTTTTCTTTGGTTTTAGAGTTGATATCAAAGGTTATAAATAATTTTTCCTTTGCCCTTGTCAGCGCAACATAGAGAAGACGCATTTCTTCGCTTATGCGTGCCTTTAAATTTTTTTCTCGTATTACAAAATACGGCAATGAAGAATATTTTTTAAGCTTCTTTTTATCTTGGATTTTAAATCCTATTCCGGCAGAAAGATTAAGCTGCATTTGCGCATTCAAATCCTGCAAGTTAAAAGAGCCGGCAGTTCTGCAAATAAAAACAAATGGAAATTCAAGTCCTTTTGATTTGTGCATGGTTTTTATTAAAACAACATCATCAGCTGCAGAAATTTTTCCTGCCTGTTTAAAATCCCCGCCCTGCTCTGAAATATTGTTTATGTATCTGATAAATCCTGAAAGTCCGCCGTTTGAATTTTTTTCATAACTCCTTGCGTATTCCAAAAGCAGCCTTAAATTTGCTTTCTTTTGGTCACCGTTCTTGTAAACCTGTACTACTGAAAGGAAATCGGTGCTGTCGTAAATAATCCTAATAAGTTTTTCAAGATTGCAGTTTGCCGCTTGAATTCTAAGCTTTTCAAAGGTTTTAATGAAATAAAGCGTTTTTTGATAAAGTCCGTTTGATTTGTTAAGCTTATCATCCGTCGAAGAATCTTTTTCTGCAATTTTGTAAAGTGAAGTAAAAAGCTTGCATTTGGGGAAGTTTAATTTTAGTTCAGCCATTTCATCCGCAGAAAAAAGAAACATTGGCGACATAAGCACACAGGCAAGGGGAATATCCTGAAGCGGATTATCAATAACCTTTAAAAGGTTTAAAAGCACTGAAATTTCCCTTGATTTCAAATAGCCCTCCACTTCCTCAATGTGAGCTTTTATTCCCCATTTTTCAAGCTCTTTGAGAAAAACAACGCCGGAAGAATTGTTTCTTGTCAAGATACAGAAATCCTTTTTTGTACATGGCCTGAAAGCATTGTTTTCCCATACAGGATATTTTTCATCAAGCATTTTTTTAATTTCAGCTGCAACTGCGGCGGCTTCCTTGCTTGAATCCTCCAATTCAATTTCAATCTGGGTTTCGTTTTCATCTGGATTATTATCATTGGTTTTTACAAGCAAAATTTTAGTTTTTCTGCTGTTTTGCGGGTTGTCGTAATCTTTAAAATCTGCTCCCGGCACAAGTTTTTCGTTGTCATTGTAGTCAATTTCTCCGGTTTCTTTTGACATTATGTTTGAAAAAACATAATTTACAAAATCAATTACCTCTTTGCTGCTTCTGAAATTTTTATTAAGCAAAATTTTGGCATTTTTAGTTTTTAGGTTTTCGGAGTAATCTTCTGAATTGTTTAGTGTCTCAATAAAAATTGATGGATTTGCAAGCCTGAATCCATAGATGGATTGTTTTACATCTCCAACGGCAAAAACATTTTCTCCGTTGCATTTTTCCGTTCCGTTAAATGACAGCATTTTAAATATTAAATCCTGAGTATTGTTTACGTCTTGGAACTCGTCCACCATGATGATTTTGTAATAATTTGAAAGTTCTTTGGCAAGAGCAGTTTTTTCAATTCCATTTTGAGTTTTTTCGGCAAGAAGCTTTACGGCAAGCTGTTCGGTGTCGGAAAAGCCTATTGCGTTTTTTTCCGCTTTTAGTTTGTTTAGCTCGTTTTCAAAATGACACAGCATTTGAATTAGGTTTGAAAGAATTTCGTGGTGCTTTTTAAAATCGTTTTCTATTTCGTCCGTCTTAAAAATAAATTTTTCTAATATTTTATTGAATTCTTTTTTGTATTTGTCTCTAATATTTTTTATTTGCTCCACAATACTATTATCTGCGTCTTTTTTAGAAAATAACATTCTGTCAAAAGAAATATCTTTTATTTTTTCAACAATTTCGTCCCAATTTTTTGTATTTTCAGATATGATTTTAGATTTTTCTAAAAACACATCCGCTTCATTTTGCAATAAGTTTTTGGCTTTTTCTGTGTGATTTTTTTCTGGTGGAATTTTTTCTTCCAGTTTTTGATTTGCTAAAATTTTTTCTGCAAGCTCTTTTGCAATGTTTGCTTGTTCGCTGAGGAACAGGAACTTTTGGCTTAATATTTTAAAATATTCGCGTTTTATTTCTTCTTGCTTTTCAATTAAAGTGAAACTATTTGTTTTTTCATCCAGCCAATCGTTGTAAAATGGCATTGAAACTGCAAACCTATAAAGTGAGAGCAGTATTTTTTCAAGCTGCTTGTCGCCCTTTGTGCAGAAAAAATTTGTTAAAGCATCTATTTTTTCTTCTTCTTTTTCGTAGAAATATTCAAAAGTATTTTCAAGTGCCTGCGCACGAAGGATTTCTTCTTCCGGTTCATCAATTATCCGGACGTTTGGAGAAATCCCAAGCAGTTGAAAATTTTCTTTTATCAAATCAAAACAAAACGAGTGGATTGTTGAAATTTTTGCATTTTGCAGCATGGATTGCTGTTTTGCAAGCCAAAGGTTTTCCGGTTGTTTTTCAATCAAATCTGAAAGCCCTTTTGCAAGCCTTTGTTTCATTTCGGCTGCGGCGTCGTTTGTAAAAGTTACTACTATCAGCCTGTCGGCAGGCATTTTTGGATCAGTTGAGGCAAGCTGCCTTAAAAGCCTTTCAACTAAAACCGATGTTTTGCCGCTTCCTGCTGCCGCCGAAACGATAATTGAGGCATTTTGTGCTTCAATTGCCTTAATTTGCTCATCAGTCCAATTTCTGCTCATTTTTTTTGGCCCCCGTTGATTATTTTTTCTATTTCTTCTGTGGCATTTAAAGTATAGCTTCTTGCCTTTTTAGCTTCATTTCCGCATACGCTCCAATAATCGCAGTAATCGCACGGTAAACTTGAGCCTTTTGCCAATGGAGAAGCATCAATTTCACCGTCGTAAAGCTTTTTCCCCATTTCAGTCAGCAATTTTTGTGCATAATTTTCTAAATTTTTAAAACCGTCTTTGGAAATAATAGAAGAATTTTTAGAAAATCCACCTTCATTTGTTTCTTTGACAGGAATGTATTTCCCTTGTATTTTTTCACCTTTTTCCATAGCCTGTATTATTTTTCTTTCGTTAATTACAAGGCCGCTCATTTTAAATTGCTTTAATTTCAAATTTTCCTTTTCGTCATTTTCTTCTGTGTTTCTTCCAAGTTCAGGTTCAAGCTCTTTTGACGGCATGTAAAGTATTCCGGCAGGCTTTGAACCTTTATATTTCCCATTTTTTTGACTGTTTAAAGCAAAAAGATAAATGAGCATTTGCATATTCAGTCCAAAAATCACATCAGACAGACTGAATTTTTTTTCGCCTGATTTGTAGTCAATTATCCTTATGTAAGTTTCTGTATTGCTATTGTCGTTTTCTTTGTATTTAAAAATATCAACTCTGTCGGCAATTCCATAAAATGAAATTTCACTACCGTCCTCCAGTTGTACTGCAAAAGGAGCAGCTTTGCCGTTTTCCGAAATTTCAATTTCAAAATCCGAGGGAATAAATTCACTTTG
Organism: Oscillospiraceae bacterium; assembly: GCA_029267825.1. GTDB lineage: Bacteria > Bacillota > Clostridia > Oscillospirales > Ruminococcaceae > JAIHAL01. The sequence continues at coordinate 3,499 of JAJUHO010000043.1, read as the reverse complement.
CTCAATTTCTTTTTGCAAATGCAAAAGAATTTCCAAAACGATGTCCTCAATTGCATAGTAATTTTTTATAAATCTTTTGTTTTTACTGAAATCTCCGCCTAAAACTTTTTTATAGCGTGTGTTTAAAATTTCCCTTATGTCTTTTCTTAAATCATTTTCTTTCTTTTCTATAAATTCATTTTTTTTCGTTTTTAATGTTTCTTCGTCAAAATCTTCACCGAAAAACTCTTTAAAAATTTCCGCTATGCATTGATGTATTGCGTTGCCTTGTTCCATTTCATTTATTTGAACTTTTTGTATTGGGTATAAACCAAGGCCTTTTTTGCAAAAGTACATAAAAGGGCATTTTTGAAAATCTTCAAAACGGCTTGCAGACACCATAATTTTTTTGCCCCAAAGCTTTTTGGCAATTTCTTTGTTGTTTATTTTAAATCCGGCACTTTCATTTATGTTTTGAAGCATTGAAATTTTGCTTGAATATTCGGGAATTTCTTCAAGAAAAGCCTTTAAACTTTCAGATTCTTCATCATTTTTCTTGAAATTTTGCACATAAGTATAGTATGCTGATTTTGGGGAAGCGCAAAAATAAGAAATTCCAAGCTGCGAGGTTTTAATAGTAATGTCGCAAGAAAACATTTTTAAAATTTGCCCTGTTATGTGCGACGGGAAAATGCTTTTCCCGCCAAAATCGGAAAGAGGGTAGGAAATGTAAAGCTTTTTGGATGGAGATGAGAGAGCCGAATAAACTACGAGCCTTTCGGCATTTGTCATTTGTTCTGCGTCAATGGAAATCTCAAGACCTATTTCTTTGAAAGCAGCCTTTTCACGTTCGCTTAAAATCCCGCTGCTTTTAGGCGCAAAAGGGAAAATCCCCTCATTTGCCCCTATGACGAATACGGCTTTGGGGGAGGAAAGGCGCACTCTTTCCGCATTGGAGGCCGTCACACAATCAAGCGTTTGCGGTGGCGTTGAAAATGAAGCCTGCAAAACCATTGCAGAGAATAAATCCTTAAATTCAGAAAGAGTCATATTAACATTTTCAAACGCAGAATAAATGCTTTCTAAAATTTCAAGCATTATTTCCCAAAGCTGTTTGAATTCCCTTATATAAATTAGTTTTTCGGTTTCATCATCAATTTTTTCCGAATGGATAATAAAATTTGCATTTGATTTTACTTCGATTTCTTCGAGGAAATCAAAAAATGCCTTGCATATTTCGCCGCCGGTGCAATTTTTTTTGTTTTCTTTAAGTTTTAAAATGGGTGCGAGTATTTTTGTTTTAATTTCATTTATAGAGCATTTGTTTTGTTTATCGTCGTTTTCTTCTTCGAGGAAATCGGTAAACCATGTTTCACCGTCAATATTCCATTTATAGCAGTAATTTTCAAGCATTGAAATTTCTTTGACAGAAATTCCTGCAAGACCTGTTTTAAGGTACTGCAAAATAATTTCGGTTGATGGATTTTGCATTGAAGCAAGTTTTAAGGCCGATATGGCAAAAAGCATAAGCGGCCTGTGCGCAACCGGCTTTTTAATGTCTAAGAACAGGGGAATTTCATATCTTTCAAATGCGCTTTCAATTACGCTTGAATAATCTTCAAGGTTTCTTCCGATTACGGCTATTTGGGAATACTTCCAGCCGTAATTTTTTATAAGCCTTTTTATTTCGGCGCATACAAAATCAATTTCTGTATAAACATCGGGCGCTTCAACTATTTTTACATCCGAGCAGTTTTCTTTTGCCTTTATTATCGGACGGAGAATATTTTTGCTCAAATGCGCTATGTCATCTGATTCAAAACGGAATGCTTTTTCAAAAATACGATTGTTTATATCTAAATTGTATTTTTTTGCCATATCAATAAGGCGGAAATAAGTGTCTGAAGTTGTGGCAAAAAGCAGTTTTTTACCGTTTGGAATCCCTTCCGATACAATGGAAAAATAAACATTTTTTGCGGCGGAAACAATCGCATCGAGCATTTTAAATTCGCTGCCTGAAAAGCTGTTGAATTCATCGATGAAAACATTTAAATCTTCAAAGTATTTGTTAAGATTTGCAATTTCTGCGGCATAGGAAATGTCGTCCAGAGAATCTTTAAATCCCTTTTCTTGCAAAAGCCTTGAATATTCCGAATAAATTATAGAAATATCGCTTGCTTTTTCTTGAAGATTTGATGGCAGCAAAGGAATTTTTGCCGCCAGTGTTTCAGCCGATATATCAGAGGTTTTCAATTCTTTTATTGTTTGAAGCATATCACAAGCAAAAGCGGGAGAAGAAAGCTGTTTTCCAAAAAAGCAAAGGCTTTCTTTTTTTCTTGCATTTTCAACGGCAAGATATGCAAATGCGGTTTTGGCGGTTTCGTCTATGTATTCTCCTGATTTTCCGCCGTATTTTATCATTATGTCATTGGCAAGTCTTTGAAAACTTAAAACCGTAATGGAATTATAACCTTGCGGGCCTATTGCATTGTAAAGCTTTTTATCGAATTCAAATGAATATTGGTCCGGCACAATGACTAAAACTTTTTCGCCGGAGTTGACAAGACGTGAAATTTCCTCGGCCATTGCATATGATTTGCCATAGCCGCTTTCGCCAATATAAAAATTCAACATAAAAACACCCCCGTTGCTTTAATTTTACACTTTGCCATATTTAAAGTCAATAAATCCTTATATTGACAAAGCATATTTTTGTGCTATAATAAATTCGAAACATGAATTTTGTTTCGAAATATAATTTGGGAGCTGTAGCAATGCCTAAAAAAGTAACTATACAAGAAATAGCAAAAAGGGCTAATGTTTCAAAAAGCACCGTTTCAAAGGCCCTTGGAAATGCAACTGATATAAATGCCACAACAAGAGAACGTGTGCTTATGTATGCTTCTGAACTTGGCTATGAAATAAAAAGGAACAAGGCTTTGCAAAAAGGCAAGGTTGTTATTTTTGTTGAAGGCATTGATTATAAAAATATAAATCATTTTGGATATGAACTGCTTTTGGGTTTTCAGACTGCGGCGGGCGAGGCTCATTATGGAGTTAATATAATTTCGGTTGGCATGGACAAAATGCTTGAAAATTATGATGAAATAATGAAAAACGGCGATTATGACGGAAGCTTTATTTTAGGATTTAAACCGGGTGATGAATTTGTAATAAAAGCGGCAAAATCGGGAATGCCTGCGGTTGTGCTTGATAACGATGTTGAGGGAGAAGGCATAGCAAGGGTTGGAAGCGACAGCAAGGTTGGAATAAACCTTATAATAAAGTACCTTTGCAGCCTTGGACATAAAAAAATAGCATTCATTGGCGGGGAAAAGGACAGTATGGTTACTGCCGAAAGACATCGTGCCTTTGCTTTGGCATTAAAGAAAAACGGGCTTGAGTATAATGAAAAATTTGTTGATTACAGCGCTTTTTATACTGAAAATGCACCTGCAAAATTATCGGATATTGTAAATGCCGGTGCAACCGCAATAGTATGCGCAAGTGATATAATTGC
>JAJUHO010000228.1 GCA_029267825.1 Oscillospiraceae bacterium | reverse complement strand
GATAAGATTGTCGTCCGCGGGATGGCTGTAAATTCGGCTGAACTTGGTTTAAACGGGGCCTGCGATGTTGTTGAATTTGTACGTTCTAATGATGGTACAGCTATTTTCGGACATGAGGGTAAATATAAAATTGTTCCCGTTGAGTATAAGCATGGAGAACCAAAGGAAAATGATGCCGACAGATTGCAGCTTACCGCACAAGCAATGTGTCTTGAAGAAATGCTTTGTTGCGAAATTGAAAAAGGCTTTATTTATTATGGGGAAATAAGACGGCGCGAAGAAGTTGTTTTTAATGATGAAATTCGTAAAAAAACTGTTTCTATGATAAAGGAAATGCATGAATACTTCAAGCGCGGTTTCACTCCAAAAACAAGTAAGACAAAGTCTTGCAATGCATGTTCGTTAAAAAATGTCTGTCTTCCGGAAATGCAAAAGAACAAATCTCCCGGCGGATATATCCGTGAAAGGCTTGGAGAAACGGAATGAAAAAATTGCTTAATACTTTATATGTGCTTGGTGAAAATAGGTATCTTTCGCTTGATGGAGAAAATATTGTCATTCTTTGCGGTGGCGATGAAATAGGAAGAGTGCCTATGCATAATCTTGAGGCCGTTTCCGTTTTTGGGTTTTCAGGTGCAAGTCCGGCCTTGATGGGAGCTCTTGCCGAACGAGGCATAGACCTTTCATTTATGAGCCAAAGCGGGAAATTTCTTGCAAGGATATGCGGCAGAGAGCGCGGCAATGTTCTTTTAAGGAGAAAGCAGTACCGTATTGCTGATGATGAGAGGCAAAGTCTTGTCATTGCAAAAAATTTTATTGCCGGAAAGCTTTATAATTCAAGGTGGGTGCTTGAAAGAGCGGCAAGAGATTATCCTATGCGGCTTGATGCAGAAAAATTAAAGGCTAAGGCTGCAATCATTGCTGAAGCGGCAAGACGCGCTTATGAAGTTGAAAATGCTGACAGCTTGAGAGGGCTGGAAGGTGAGGCGGCATCCAATTATTTTTCGGTTTTTGATGACATTATATTGCAGCAAAAGGAAGAATTTTATTTCAACAGCAGAAATAAAAGGCCTCCTCTTGATAATGTAAATGCCATGCTTTCATTTGCCTATACTCTTCTTTCAGGGATGTGTGCCGCAGGGCTTGAAGCGGTTGGTCTTGATCCCTATGTAGGATTTTTTCATACTGACAGACCGGGACGGATATCTTTGGCGCTTGATCTTATGGAAGAATTGCGTCCAGCATTTGCTGACAGGTTCGTAATAACGGCAATAAATAAAAGGTTGATTAACGGAAAGGATTTTATTAAAAAAGAAGATGGAGCTGTTTTGTTTACTGAAAACGGCAAGAAAACTTTTTTAAAATTATGGCAAGAACGCAAACAAGAAGAAATACGGCATCCTTTTCTTAATGAAAAAATGGAATGGGGACTTGTACCATATGTTCAAGCGTTATTGCTTGCACGTTATTTGCGCGGTGACCTTGAAGAATATCCGCCTTTTATGTGGAAATAAAATTGAAGTATTTTC
>JAJUHO010000226.1 GCA_029267825.1 Oscillospiraceae bacterium | reverse complement strand
GTACCGATTGCAAAGTCCATAAGGTTTTTCATGATGATGTTGCCGGCATTTTTTGCCCTTGTAAACCCGGTTTCAACCATTGCAAAGCCTGCCTGCATAAAGAACACCAGCGCCGATGCAACGAGAACCCATATTGTGTCAATAGAAGAAGTGAGTTGAGCAATGTTTTCCATAAAATTGCCTCCTTGTATTGATTTATTAACACGCAGCAACAAACCTGAGAAAAACCGAAAACGGCGAATTTTTTCTTTCTTCACCGGATTCCGGAACCCTTTTGCAGCTTTCCGGTTTTTCATCGCATATTCCTGCGAATTAAGGCATAAGATTTTCCCAAAAGCTTAAAACTCCCCAATGAGCTTTGCTTTTAAAACAAAAAATGACGCTTGGAAGGTATCCAAGCGTCATTGCTTTTTGTTTTTTAATCTATGTTTATATTATATTTATAATTTTAATTTTGTCAATAAGGCTTTTCTGCTTTTGTATATAATTATAATCAATTAAGAAATCACGCATACCTTATAGTGCAAAATTACAAATTTGTTTTAAAAAAGTAATATTAAAATATTATTTTTTTGTTTCTTTAAGTTCTATTCCCAAGACATCAAGACTTGCCTTGTCAACAGGCGACGGGCAAGATGACATCAGCTCACTTGCATTTTGCACTTTCGGGAATGCAGTTACATCCCTAAGGCTTTCTGCCTTGCACATCATCATAGCAAGCCTGTCAAGTCCTATTCCGGCGCCTCCGTGCGGCGGAGCCCCGTATTTGTAAGCCTCTACAAGGAAACCAAATTTTGCTTCAATCTCCTCATCCGTAAGGCCAAGAGAGCGGAACATCTTTTGCTGCAATTCGTAATCGGTAATGCGTATTGAGCCGCTTGAAAGTTCAATTCCGTTCAACACAAGGTCGTATGCCTTTGCCCTGACTGCCCCCGGGTCTGTGTCAAGATATTCAAGGCATTCGTCCATTGGCATGGTAAACGGATGGTGCATTGCAACCCACGCCCCGTTTTCCTCATCCCACTCAAAGAAAGGAAATTCGGTAATCCAAAGGAAATTAAACGCATCCGGTATCATTTCAAGCTGTTTTGCAACAATAAGCCTTAATGCCCCAAGCACCGAAAGCACAGTCTTATTCTTGTCGGCAACTATAAGCGCGACATCGCCTTTTTCACAGCCAAGCTTTGAGAGAATAGCCTTAAGCTCCTCCTCAGACATAAATTTTGCAAATGAGCAAGATGGAGCATCATCCACCCAGCGGATGTATGCAAGGCCCTTTGCGCCTATTCCCTTTGCATGCTCTGCAAGCTTGTCTATTTCCTTTCGGGTGAGCTTTCCTGCGCCGCCCTTTGCAACAATTCCCCTTACGCTGCCTCCCGATGCCACAGCATCAGCAAAAACGGAAAATCCGCAATTTTTAACTTCCTCTGAAATATCGGTTATTTCCATTCCAAAGCGCGTGTCAGGCTTGTCGCTGCCGTATCTTTCCATTGCCTCCCTATACGTCAGTCTTGGAAGCGGAAGGGTTATATCCACATCCAAAACCTCTTTGAAAAGGCGCTTTATAAAGCCCTCGTTCATTTCCAGTATGTCATCTATATCCACAAAGGACATTTCAAGGTCTATCTGTGTAAATTCCGGC
>JAJUHO010000011.1 GCA_029267825.1 Oscillospiraceae bacterium | reverse complement strand
TCGCCTACCCGCCGGCAACGGGCGCTTACGCTTTCAGCGTGCGCCCTGCACGGCGGCTGACGGCTCTATATTGTCGCTCTGCTTTTCGCCCCAGTGCTCACTACTCCAATTTTACTACGAAAAGCAGAGCTTTATTGCTTGCTTGTCTTAATAAGTCTATTAGCGGAAAACTATAAGCCAAGACTTTCGGCTGGTAAAGTAATTAAGGCAAGTAAAGTTAAAGACCTGCTTTTCGCGACAAGATTAGAGTGGTGCATACCAAGGCGAAAAGCAGGTCGTCTACAACGAGCCGTTATTCGCCGTGCAGGCAATTTGCGATTTCAGTTTTTGTGTAAGCAAATTGCTGTTGCCGGCGAATAGGCGACCGTAGACATATAAAATTAGGCGTTTTTTGGTGACTTTTTGTCGCCGGACAAAAAGTCACTGGGGGGTAAAGCAAACCAAACCTGCTTTGTAAATAAGGAGAGGGGGCAAAGCCCCCTCTTAGATGTTAGAGATTAGAAATTAGATGTTAGATACAAGCAAGTTAAGAAAAGACCTGCAATGTAAAAACACCAAATTCTAATTTCTAACCTCTAATTTCTAACTTCTAAAAAGCTTTGCTTGTAAAAAAGACTTTGTTGTGTTAAAATAATAAAATGGAATTTTAAATTAAAGGAGTTTTCTCGATGACCAATAGTTACGAAAGCCCTTTTTGCACAAGGTATGCAAGCAAGGAAATGCAGTATATTTTCTCCGCAGATAAAAAATTTACTACTTGGCGCAGACTTTGGGTTGCTCTGGCAAGGGCGGAAATGAAGCTTGGACTTCCCGTTACGGAAGAACAGGTTGCCGAGCTTGAAGCAAATATTGACAATATTGATTATGAAACTGCCGCTAAGCGTGAAAAGGAAGTCCGCCATGACGTAATGGCCCATGTTTATACTTATGGACTTGCCTGCCCGAAAGCAAAGGGCATAATCCACCTTGGAGCCACTTCATGCTATGTCGGCGACAATACGGATATAATCGTAATGCGTGACGCAATGAAAGTTGTCAGAAGAAAACTTGTAAATGTAATTGCCCAGCTTTCGGATTTTGCACTTAAATATAAGGATATGCCTGCACTTGCGTATACACATTTGCAGCCGGCACAGCTTACTACCGTTGGCAAAAGGGCAACGCTTTGGATTAACGAATTGCTTATGGACCTTGAAGAACTGGATTTCAGACTGAAAAGCTTAAAGCTTTTGGGCTCAAAGGGGACAACCGGAACTCAGGCTTCGTTTATGGAGCTTTTTGAAGGCGATAGCTCAAAGGTTAAGAAGCTTGAAGAAATGATAGCCGAGGAAATGGGATTTGACGGGGTTGTTCCTGTTTCCGGCCAGACATATTCAAGGAAAATAGATAGCCAGATTGTTTCAACTCTTGGGGGAATTGCCCAGAGCGCAAGTAAATTTTCAAATGATTTGAGGATACTTCAAAACTTTAAGGAAATTGAGGAGCCTTTCGAGGAACATCAGATAGGTTCTTCGGCAATGCCATATAAGCGCAATCCTATGAGATGTGAAAGGATAACAGCACTTGCAAGGTATGTTATGATAGATACGCTTAATCCTGCGTTTACTGCTGGAACACAGTGGTTTGAAAGGACGCTTGACGACTCGGCAAACAAGAGAATTTCAGTAGCTGAGGCTTTTCTTGGAACAGATGCAATATTAAATCTTCTGTTGAATGTTACAAACGGCCTTGTGGTGCATGAAAAAATAATCAGAGCAAGAATAATGAATGAGCTTCCGTTTATGGCAACTGAAAACATAATGATGTCGGCAGTTAAAAAAGGCGGCGACAGACAGGAACTCCACGAAAGGATAAGGGTTCATTCCATTGCAGCCGGAAAAAGAATTAAGGATGAAGGGCTTGACAACGATTTGTGCGAAAGAATTCTTGCGGACCCTATGTTTATGATAACAAGGGAAGAAATGGACGCAATAATGAAACCCGAAAACTTCACCGGCAGAAGCTCCGAACAGGTTGAGGAATTCATTGAGAACTGCGTAAAGCCGATACTTGAAGAAAATAAAGATATCCTTAACGAAAAAGCAGAGATTTCGGTTTAATTTGTTTTGCAAAAAATGCAGGATAAATGGTTTTCCTGCATTTTTTGCCTTTAAAACTATTGACAAGCTTTTTTCAAAATAATATAATTAATAAGTGATTGCCGATTTTAGTAAAGGCGAGATAAAAGTCCGTAAATATTCCGGACATTAGGAGGATTAAAGGTGAAAAAAATTACAAAGCCTGTTTTTTTTATTGTGCTTTTTGTAATATTGTTTTTTACTGTGTCGCAGTTCTTTGGAATAAGCACCAGATATGGCGACATTAAGACTACATATATAAAAAGCCTTTCCGATATCCGATGGGGTATAGATATACGCGGAGGGGTTGACGTTACGTTTACTCCGCCGGAGGGAACTGATGCAACCGATGCCCAAATGGATTCAGCAAAGGAAGTAATCACGCAAAGACTTATAACTCTTGGCATTGTGGACAGCGAATGCTATGTTGACTATAAAAAGGATAGGATAATAGTGCGCTTTCCTTGGAAGTCTGATGAAACCGATTTTGACCCCGAGGAGGCCGTAAAGGAACTTGGCGAAACCGCACTCCTTACGTTTAGAGAAGGCTATGAGGTTGATGAGAATAACCTTCCGACAGGCACTACAAAGGAAAATATAATCCTTGAGGGCAAGGATGTTTCAACAGCATATGCAACAACAAATGAAAATAATGAGTATGTGGTTGCGCTTGAACTTTCCGATGAGGGCGCAAAGAAGTTTTCAGAAGCAACTAAAAAACTTTATCAGTCAAAAGGCGTAATTTCAATTTGGATGGATGATACCGCTATTTCCCATCCGACGGTAAACGCTTGGATTCAAAACGGAAAGGCAACCATTGAGGGAAGCTTTACCGCAGAAACTGCAAAGGAACTTGCCGATAAAATCAATTCCGGCGCACTTCCTTTTAAGCTTGTTACTTCTAGCTTCAGCACAATAACTCCAACCCTTGGCCTTGGCGCAAGGGATGCAATGCTGCTTTCGGCTGTAATTGCGTTTGTGCTTATTTCAATATTCATGATTGCTTATTACAGACTTTCAGGCTTTGTCGCTGTTATTGCCCTTATTGGCCAGATAGGCGGAATGCTTGCCGTTGTTTCTGGATATTTTGGATTTATGAACAGCTCGACGCTTACCATTCCCGGAATAGCAGGTATAATTCTTTCAATAGGTATGGGTGTTGACGCAAATATTATCACCGCAGAAAGAATTAAGGAAGAATTGCGTGCCGGAAAAACGCTTGACGGCGCGATAAACTCAGGATACGACAGGGGATTTAGCGCTATTTTTGACGGAAACATCACGGTGGTAATTGTTGCCGTAATCCTTATGGCGGCTTTTGGAACCCCGGACAGCTTTTTTGCAAAAGCACTTAACTGGATTTTCTTCATGTTCGGACCATCCACAACGGGAACCATTTATTCTTTCGGATATACGCTCCTTTCCGGCGTGGTATTCAACTTCATAATGGGTGTTACCGCTTCAAGGCTTATGCTTACATCGCTTTCGCAATTTAAGCCTTTGAGGAATCCGGTGCTGTACGGAGGTAAAAAATAATGGTAAGATTTGATTTTATAAAAAACAGCAAATTTTATTTTGCAATATCTCTTTCACTTATTGCCCTTGCATTTATTTTTACCGCTGTTTTTGGAGTAAAGCTTGATATTGAATTTAAAGGCGGAACCATTGTAAAATATTCTTACAGCGGTGAAATATCCTCTGATGAATTTGATGCAAACGCTGAAAAGATACTTGGCCAAAGCGTGGATGTAACACAGGGTGAAGATTTCACCACGCATAAGAAGACTATTCAAATTTCACTTGTATCGGAAAACGGACTTACTGCCGATAAGCAGTTTGAACTTACAAAATCCCTTAAAGAAACTTATTCTTCAAACGAGCTTGAACTTGTTTCTTCAAGCGACGTAAATCCTTCTTCCGGACGCGATTTCTTTAATAAATGCCTTGTTGCTGTTGCTGCGGCATCGCTTTTAATCATCCTTTACATTGCTTGGAGATTTAAGAGGATAAGCGGATGGTCTGCCGGAGTTATGGCAGTCGTTGCGCTTTTGCATGATATTTTGATGGTTTATGCAACCTTTGTGATTTTCAGGATACCGATTAATGCTAATTTTATGGCGGTTGTTCTTACGATACTTGGATATTCCATTAACGATACCATAGTTATTTACGACAGAATCCGTGAAAATAAAAAGATTATGCCTAAAACCACGAGCGTAAGGGAACTTGTAAATGTGAGCATAAATCAATCCCTTACACGTTCGATAAACACTTCGCTCTGTACAGTCATGTCAACACTTGTGGTGTCGGTCATTGCGTTGATTTTTGGAGTTGAATCTATTTTAAGCTTTTCTTTCCCAATGACAATAGGAATTATTTCCGGTGCATATTCGTCGATATGCATTGCAGGTCCTCTGTGGGTGCTTTGGAAGGAAAGAAAGCCATCAAAATCAAAATAATTAAAATAAGCACCTTTACAGGGTGCTTATTCTTTGCTTAACGGAGGTTTTTATGGAAGCGGGAATATCAACGGCTTGTTTTTATCCCGAATATGTTGAGGATGCCGTTTCATTTTTGGCGGAAAATGGTGCAAAAAATATTGAGATTTTTATAAATTCAGATAGTGAATTGAAAAAGGACTTTATATACGGAATAAAGGAAAAAATTGATGGTTTCGGGATAAAGGTAGTTTCTTTGCATCCTTTTACCTGTGGGATAGAGCCAATGATGTTTTTTACTCCATATGAACGCAGGCTTTATGACATTTTGGAATATTACAAAAAGTATTTTGAAGCAATGAATATACTTGGAGCAAAAATATTTGTTTTCCATGGCAATAAACCTCAAAATCATTTTGAGGATGAAAGGTATTTTGAAAGGTTTGCAAAGCTTTTTGAAACGGGAAAAGAATTTGGAATTGTTGTTGCACAAGAAAATGTGGAGCGTTGCGTAAGCGGAAAACTTTCGTTTTTAAAGAAAATGGCTGCTTATCTCGGAAATATGGCAAATTTTATACTTGATGTAAAACAAACGGTACGCTCCGGAGAGAATGTGTTTGATTATTTGGATGCGCTTGAAGAGAGGATAATCCATGTGCATTATTCTGAAAATGGAAAGAAAGGGGATTGCCTGCCGTTTGGGGAAGGTGATTTTGACCGCGTGGCTTTTTTCAAAAAGCTGGTCAGCTTTAATTTTCAGGGAAATGTAATTCTTGAACTTTACAGGGAAAATTACAGCGACTATGATTTTCTTATAAAAAATTATTTTAAGCTTAAAGAAACAATTAAAAAATCCGCTCTCGATTAACTTTGAGAGCGGATTTTTTTAACGGGCGTATAAAAAACAAAAAACGTACATAATAACGTACAAGAACATTGACAATACAAAAAACGTACGCTATAATGTACGTATAGGGAGGTGTATAAAATGCTTAATATTAATATTACAAACTTTAGAAAGAATATTTTTGGCTTGTTGGAACAAACAATAAAATATAACGAACCTATAAATGTCAGCACAAAGGATGGAAATGCCGTTATTCTTAGCGAGGAAGATTATAACGGACTTATGGAAACATTGTACCTTTACTCTATTCCGGGCATGAAAGAAAAAATAATTGACGGACTAAATACTCCTTTGAATGAGAGTGTGCCTGAAAATGAGGTAGAATGGTAATGTACTCCATTTATTACACTAAAAAAGCTAAAAATGATATTCCAAACCTTAAAGCAGCAAAGCTTGATGTCAGGGCAAAAGCTCTAATAGAACTTATTAGAGAAAATTCGTATCAAACGCCTCCGCCTTATGAAAAACTGCAAGGAGAATTGCAGGGGGCATATTCCCGGCGCATCAATATTAAACACAGACTTGTGTATGAAGTTTTGGAAGATGAAAAGGCAATAAAAATAATCAGCCTTTGGACACACTATGAATTTTAATATTCAACACCGTAATTTTTTCTGTATTCAAGCATTTGGTCAAGGTATTCTTTTCCTTCGACAGTTCCTGAACGGATTGCATCGATTATGTCGGCAACTGTAACTATCGGGTAGACCTTTATTCCGAATTCGTTGTAAACTTCTTGAACGGCGGAAAGATTGCCTTGGCCTTTTTCCATTCTGTCAACGGAAATGACCATGCCGGAGATATCAATATCAGCGGCGGCTTTAAGGATGGGGAGAACCTGCCTTATTGCCGTACCGGCGGTTATAACATCCTCTATTATGACAACTTTTTCTCCGTTTGAAAGCTGCTTGCCGACGATTACCCCACCTTCGCCGTGGTCTTTTGCTTCTTTCCTGTCAAAGCAGTAATTTACGTCCATGCCGTATTTGTTGTAAAGCGCAACCGAGCAGGCAACAGCAAGCGGGATTCCCTTATATGCGGGACCAAACAGTGTTTCAACGGACAGATTGTTTTCTTTTATGCAGCGGGCATAAAATTCGCCGAGCTTTGCAAGTTGAGCACCTGTTTTATAGTTTCCGGTATTGATAAAATAAGGGGCCTTTCTGCCGCTTTTCAAGGTGAATTCTCCGAACTTTAAAACTCCGCAATCCACCATGAATTTAATGAATTCCTCTTTATATCCCATAATTTTGCTCCTTTTTTGATTTGTAGAAATAGTGTACCACAAAATCATATTAAAATCAACTATTGGCAATTGACATTGCATTCAAATTGTGATAAAATTATTCAGTTACAAAATTTGCGGATGTGGCGGAATTGGCAGACGCGCCAGACTTAGGATCTGGTGGGCTTCCCGTGAGTGTTCAAGTCACTTCATCCGCACCAAAAAATAAAGTCCGAACGAAAATTGCGTTTGGACTTTTTTATTTGCATGATTTATTGTTTGCGGTTATGATATAAAGAAAAGCGCTTTAAATTCGTAAAATGCGAATTTAAAGCGCTTTTAAACATATGGTGCCGGTGGTCGGGGTCGAACCGACACGGTATCGCTACCACGGGATTTTGAGTCCCGCACGTCTGCCAATTCCATCACACCGGCTTTTAGCAAACCGCTAAATTATTATATCACACTTTATAGGTCATGTCAATACGTTAATAAAAACATTCTTAAAAAAGAAAAAGGAAGAAGTTGCATTTGTAAATGTAGTGTCAACCTGTACAAGGAAATACCACATAACCGCAACAAAAAGGATTGCGAATAAGATAAATAAAATTATAGCAAGAACTATTTTAAGCTTTTCTTCGATTATAACTGGATATTTTATAACTTCATTGTTTGCATTAGGGTCGCCATTGATAAGAACTTCGGTTTCCTGTCCTTTCTTTTTGCTTTTTGCTTTTTTATTTTTTTTAGCCAAAAGAAACACCGCCTTTACATGATGATACAATAATTATATCATTTTTACGAATTTTGTCAATAAGATTAATATTTAATAACAAAAATCTTCTCAATCAATGAAAACCAAATCATCAAAAACTGCATGGAATTGCGGGGGAATTACCTTGTTTATGTGGTGCTTTCCAAAAAACCAGCGTTTAAATCTGCATTTTGATTTAAGAATATCAAAATAAGCGTTCATTTCAGTTTTTGTTTTTGTATGAACGGATAAAAATTCATTTAGCGAGGCAGGAGGTTCATGGGTAATTATGTAATCCACAACATTTCCGTTTTGTTCAAGATATTTTTCGCAGCGCCGTATTTCATCTGAACTAAGCGCTTCTTCTTTCCACCAAGTGTTTGCTTCGCGCCTTATGTCAATGTCGTCGCTGTGGCCTCCGCCGAAAGCAAGGATTTTTCTGTCACCAAGGGTATAAATATATCCCCTTTGCAGGTAGACCAGCTTTCCGGAGATTATTTTTGCTTTTCCACCATTCCAATCCGTTTCTTCATACTGCTTTAAAAGCCCGTAATTTTCATGGCATCCGTCCACGAACAAAACATTGTATTTTAATTTTCCTATTTTTTTCAAAATCCTTTTTTCTTTTTTGGAGCCGTCCCAAATAAAGCCGAAATCTCCGCAAATAATTAAATAATCGCCTTTTTTTAGGCGTTTGAGCTTTTTGTTTTTAAATCTTGAAAAATCGGCGTGCATATCGCCTGTAATGCAAATCATCGAACCAATCATTCCTTTCCGCGCTAAATTATTTTAACACAGTTGTGCCAAAAGGTAAAGCGTTTTTGCGCGAAAAATAAAAATTGCCGGCGGCGTTTTTTTCGCAGCCGGCAGCTGTTACCAAATTAAAAAATCCTTATCCAAAAGCCTTAAAATCCCCTCAATAAAGAAATAATCACCATATATTATCGGAACTTCAAAATCTCCCCCGCGTCCGTGATAAGAGGCTACTCCATTGCCAACTATTGAATCAAATTCCGTATCCCAGTTGCAAAATTTCTTTTCTGTTGCCTTTAAAATGTTCAGAGCCGCGTTTATGTAAAGAGGTTTTTCAAATTCTCCGACATGCTTTGCTATTTCAAGCATACCGCAGGCGGCGCATACTCCTGCTGTTGAGTCAAATATTACAGGCTCGGCAGGGGCTCTGAAATCAACAAGCGGCAAAAATCCCGTGCCGGATACGTTTGCAATAAAATAATGAGCAACCTTTTTTGCCGTATCAAGATAGGCCTGATTTTTTGTATGGGTATAGCTTAGTGCAAAGCCGTAAATGGCCCAAGCCTGACCTCTTGACCATGATGAGCCGGGAGCATAGCCTTGACCTCCGGGAGTTTCAAGCAGTTCGCCATTTTCAGGATTTAAAATTCCTATGTGGTTGCAGGAACCATCCCCCCTTACCAGCTTTTCCATTGCGGTATTTGCATGGTCCGTGGCAATGTAAAGGAAACGTGGGTCGTTTTGTTCGCTTGACGCCCAGTAAAGCAGGGGAATATTCATCATGCAGTCAATGATTATCCAGCCGGTGCAGTCACCGTTCCATGCACGGATGAATTTCCCATGCGGGTTGTATCTTCCCGCAAGGATGTTTGCCGCATGAAGTCCGTTAGTTCTTGCCTCTTTGCTGCCGGTAAGACGATAATCGGCAACACTTGAATGCAGCCACATAAATCCCACATCATGGTGCAGTTCAATGTAGCCTTCCAGTGCCTTATCCAGCTTTTTTCCGACTGCCCTTGCAGTATCTTTGTATTTTTCATCTCCTGTCGCATGATACATCTGCCAAAGGATTCCTGCCCAAAAACCGTTTGTCCACCAGTAAATATCTTTTTCTGCCATGTCGTGGACGTATTTTCCGTTTTCTGATATATAGGGGATTTTATCGCCGCCTACCCTTAGGCACTGGGCTTGCATTTTTGAAATGATTTTGGAATAGGTTTCCTGCAGCCATTTTGAGGTTTCAAAGTCGAAGTCGTATTTCATTTTAACGCTCCTTTGCATATTAAATTGCCGATGAAAAGATTATACATCAAAATAAATTATTTTAAAATAGCAAAAAGATATTTTTTTATATTTATTTTTTGCAAACAAATATCCGGTAACTTATTTTGATAAAAGTCATATTATGTAAAAAGGAGGTTTTGCAATGAACGGAAATTTTGATTACAATAACATTGAAAAGCTTTATCCGGATATTTATGAAAAAGTAAAGCCTTATATAGACGATATTTTAAGTCGCCTTGATAAAAATGAAATTGATGAGGAAACTTTTGAGCAAATTGTAAGGGATATTTTAATCCGCAGCGGGCTTTGGGGGATGATGCAGCCGTATTCCATGCCGTCCTCGGCTGTTCAGGATGCTTTGCCGGTTCAGCTTAATTTTGGGCCGTTTGGAGGCTATTGGGGGCAAGGTTTTGGAATGCCTTGGCGATGGCCCGATAATCGCCGCAGGCGCAGATGGCCGCCATATTATCCGCCATGTAGAAATTGCCGCCTTACACCGGAAGACATAATAAGGATACTACTCATTCAAAGGCTTTGGGGCGGATACACACCTTATTTTTAAAAAGTTCAAAAAGCGGTCATGCAAAAAATGCCTGACCGCTTTTTAGCGCAACATTTATCTGCATTTTGTAAATAGTTTCGACAAATTTATTAAAAATAAAAAGAAATTTAATTAAATAGACATATATGTTTGAAGTGTTAATGTTATAATTTCATTAAAAGACAGATAATACTTTTTTACAAAAAGAGGGACTTATTTATGAAGACATCAATCAAATCAAGAATCTTAAAAACAGTTTTGATTTCAAGCGTAGTTGTCGGATTTTTAATTTCGGCAATTTCGTGCAGCACGCTTTTTGCGTTGCTGATTGACAACAATGACCATGACGCATCTTTAATGGCAAAAGCCTATTCTCTTAATGTAAAATATGCAATGGACACAATAAAAGCCCAAATTGAAAATGTTGCAAAAAATGAACATATAACAGACCAATCCCTTTCTCTTGCAGAGAGGAAAAAAATCCTTGCCGATGCTATTCAAGGAACTGTTTTTTCGGATTTTTCAGTAAGCGATGAAAAAGGTAAAACATATAATGATACCGATATTTCGGAAAGAGAGTATTTTAAGCAGGCAATGAATGGCAATACATACATTTCCAGCCCTGTGATAAGAAAAACTGACGGAAAACTTACTATTATGGTTGGAACCCCGCTTAAAAATAACAATTCAAAAGGAATTGTTTATGGTGCAATAGACTATTCTTTTTTCAGTAATATAATTTCAAATATTAAAATCGGCAAAACCGGATACGGATTTATAATTGACAAGACCGGAACTATTATTGCACATCCGGATTCAAAAATGGTTGAAGAATTTACCAATTATATAGAAAAAGCAAAAGAGGACAGCTCTTATTCGCAAATAGCCGCATTTATGCAGAAAATGGTTGGCGGGGAAAGCGGCAGCGCAGTTTATAAAATAAACGGGCAGTGGAAGTATATTGCCTATATGCCTATTGAGGGTGTTGAGGGCTGGTCAATAGGCGTGACTGTACCTTATGGAGAAGTGCTTTCATCGTTTTGGACAACGCTTGTGGTTTGTCTTGCCGCTCTTGCATTTTTGACGGCGCTTACCATTTTGGTTTCGGTAAAGATTTCCAATTCAATTGCAAAACCTGTTAAAGCTGCAACCGAAAGGCTAGAAGCTCTTGCGCAAGGGGACTTGAATTCTCCTGTTGAAATTTCTAAAACTAAGGATGAAACCCTTGTGCTTACCACAGCGCTTTCGGAAACCATAAGTTCACTTAAATCATATATAGGCGATATTGAAAACGTGCTTTCAAATATTTCCGATGGAAATTTGCAGGTTGAAACAGGCACAAATTACATGGGTGATTTTGCTCCGATTAAGGATTCGCTTGAAAACATACTTTATTCTTTGAGCGAGGTATTTTCAGATATAAATACTGCGGCAGGGCATGTAAGGGCAGGTGCCGAACAGGTTGCATCCGGCGCGGCGGTGCTTTCTGAGAGTGCATCCACAGAAGCAAGCACTATGGAAGAGCTTAGCGCTATGATTTCGGAAATTTCAAACAATACCAAGCAAAATGCAAAGAATGCTAAAAAAGCAAGCGCTCTTGCAAAAGAAACCTTTAACCAGGTTGACGAAGGACATAAGAGCATGAGCCAAATGCTTGAAGCAATGCAGGATATCAATAATTCTTCCGAGCAGATTTCAAGAATAATAAAGGTAATTGACGATATTGCTTTCCAAACCAATATACTTGCGCTTAATGCCGCGGTAGAGGCGGCAAGGGCGGGTTCCGCAGGCAAGGGTTTTGCGGTTGTTGCCGACGAAGTAAGGGCGCTTGCTGAAAAGAGCGCCGAGGCGGCAAAGGATACTTCAAAGCTCATTGAAGAATCTATTTCAAATGTTCAAACGGGCACACAGCTTGCCGGAAATACGGCAGGGGCACTTGATAAGATTGTTGAAATGGTTTCTCAGGTTGAGGAATTCATCAATAGGATTGCGGAGGCTTCCGAGGGACAGGCAAGTGCTGTTGAGCAAATAAATTCCGGCATGGAACAGATAACGGACGTTATACAAAGGAATTCCGCAACGGCAGAAGAAAGCGCCGCCGCAAGCCAAGAGCTTACCGGACAGGCAAATCTGCTTAAAGAAAAAATTGATAGATTTAAAATTTAGCATAAAAAATCCCGCCACGGAAATTCCATGGCGGGATTTTGCGTTTTTTATCCGTTTGATATTGTGACGGTAATATCTTCTGACGAACAGGTTTGTACGAAAGTTGGATTTCCGGCCTCGTTTGTGAGAACGGCAAGACAGTATTCGTTCCTGTAAATTCTTCCTGAAACAGAAATTCCGTTTTCAATAAGGAAGTTTACTGTTGAAGAAGTTGGAACTGTTGCAAGATATGCTCTTATTGCGGCTTCGCTGCATGGGTCGCAGGGCTTCGGGCAGATTGGAACGGGGAGATAGGTTATGCTGCTAAGCCCTGACGATGTCGGCACATAAATTGCGGCAATTGCTCCAAGTGGTATGGCGTGTATAATTTCTCCATAGGAGTTTTTAAGGGTAAAGAGGCCAAAATCGGTTCCTGTTGATGATAAAGCGGCAGGAATTCCGGTTAAGGCGGCACCGCTTTTGGTCGTTACGGTAACGGAGATGGCTGTCTGGCTTGAAAAGAGTGAAATAAGCTGGATAACAAGGTTTTTTATTTGCGCTATGCAGCAGCTTTCAGGGTCGCGCTGTGGAATGGGGCAGCAGCACGGGGAGCAGCACGGGCAGCAAAGCGGCGGGCATGGGCAATGCTTTGAGAAATCATAAATTATGGTTTCGGGCTCAAAATTTACGGGAGCTCTTCTGCACATAATGTTCTCTCCTTTTGAGAAATAAACGGCTTTTGGTAAAGCCGCAGACAAAAAATTATCTTTTTCGTCATTACATTATATGCAGTAAAAATTTTCATGTGACTTTTTTATTCACCAAGCAGCTTAAATTCGTGTGCGGTGCCAAGCTTATCGCCCTCTTCCCAATTTTGCGGGAAAAACTCGGCAAATTCGGTCATGTGTTTCCAATATCGTTTTGGCATCATTGTCATTCTGCATTTGGGATTGTAGCGTTCTTTTATTCCTATTGTGTCGTAAAATTTTTTCCAAAGCCGTCTGTAATGCAGTTCTTCTTCGTTTGCGCAGGGTAGTGAAAGCTCTTCGACTGGAATTATTTGAGCCTCATATGGCCTGTAAACTAGTGCCATGCGGTTTGTTTTGTCAAATATCATAAAGGTTTCTTGTGATAATCGGTTGCAAAAATGGTTTTTCATAAGCGGCAGGATTATGTTTTTTGGTTCGATTACAGAAACAAGAACTCCGTCATAGGACGAAAACCTTACAAAGCCAAGAAAAAGGTGGAGCTCCCTTTCAAGATGCCTAACAGCTTTAAAAAGTTGGTTCACCGTATCATCCGCAAGCATATTCATCACGTTTTTGCCATATTTAAAGCCAAGATGCAAAAATTTTAAAATCAGCAGTTCCTTTTGCTCATGGCAGGTAAGGAAAGCTTTGCAGACGGTTTCGTAGGCACTTTTGGAGATTTTCTCCTTAATACCCTTGATTACTCTTGCAGATTTTTCATAGTCAGTTAAAATATCCTTTGTTTCGTAAAGGCTCATCTGTTCCGGAAAGGCGGTTATCTCCTCTGGGATTTCTCTTTTTTCAAAGCTTTCAAACACGCAGCACATAAGTCCGTCAAAAGTTCCGTCATAGCGGTAAATCACATTTGTCCCGTAAGGCATTTTAAATAATCCTCCCTTGATGGTTCGGGGTCAAAAAACGAGAGCTGTTTGGCTTGGACAAAATTGCCTGCCGCATCAAAGTTTTTCACTGCGCTTTCAGACATAAGTTCCCTTAATATTGCACTTTCGGTTATTTTAAGCCCTTGAGCCTTTTTACCGCTGCATACTATGAAATACTGTGCCCGCTTTAAAACCACGCCGATTTTTTTAAGCACATCAAAATCAAGTGAGCGGACCTTTCTTGCTGTTAAAATTCTCTTTGCGCAAGTTACTCCTATTCCGGGAACGCGCAAAAGCATTTCATAAGGGGCGGTATTCACTTCAACAGGGAAAAGCTCCATATGATGAATCGCCCAGTTGCATTTAGGGTCAAGGAAAGGATTAAAGTTTTGATTTTTTTCATCAAGTATTTCTTTTGCCTCAAAACCGTAAAACCTTAGCAGCCAGTCTGCTTGGTAGAGTCTGTGCTCCCTTAAAAGCGGAGGTTTTTCAACTGGCAAAAGCTTTTGGTCGCCGACAGGTACATATGCCGAAAAAAAGACTCTTTTAAGCTTGTACTCGCGGTAAAGTCCTTCCGTTAGGCGAAGTATTTGATAGTCCGTATCCGGGGTTGCGCCGATTATCATTTGCGTGCTTTGGCCTGCCGGAGCAAAAGGTTTTGCTCCGCGGTATTTTACTATTTCGGTTGAATTTTGTTCTATTTTGGTTGAAATCTGCTTCATTGGCAAAAGTATCGAATGTTTTGATTTATCAGGCGCAAATTTTTGCAGGCTTTGTTGCGACGGCATTTCAATGTTTACGCTCACCCTGTCTGCAAGAGCTCCTATTTGCTTTATGAGTTCGTAATCCGCTCCGGGGATTACTTTTGCGTGTATATAGCCGTTGAATTTGTATTCGTTTCTTAAAAGAGAAAGGGTTTCAATGATTTGTTCGCAGGTATAATCGGGGCTTTGAATTATTCCGGAGCTTAAAAAAAGCCCTTCAATGTAATTGCGTTTATAAAAATTTATTGTAATCTCCGCCAGTTCGCGCGGAGCAAACTTTGCTCTCGGAACATCATTGCTCCTTCGGTTTATGCAATATTTGCAATCATACATGCAATAGTTTGTCAGCAGCACTTTAAGCAATGAAATACATCTCCCGTCGGAGGCAAAGCTGTGGCATATTCCGCAGGCGACTGCATTTCCGATTCCGCCGGTGGATGATGGGCGGTCAATTCCGCTTGAAGTGCAGGCGGCGTCAAATTGTGCTGAGCCGGCAAGTATTTGAAGTTTTTCCAAAGCCTCCATAATGCAGCATCCTTTTTGTTTTTATTATCAACTATATTATACCCCGAACAAGAGTTCTTGTAAAGGGCTTTGCGAAAATTTGTTCGCCATATTTTAAACAAAAAAACCATGCCGTAGTTTGGCATGGTTTTTTTGGAATGCTTTTATGTTAAGGAGAAATGGCTATTTGTTTAAGATGTCTTTGGTTTCTTCGTAAACTTGGTTGCACATATTGATGTAATCGTCGCAGCCCTTTGCTTTGCATTCGCTTACGAATGTATCCCAATCCTTTTCAAGACTCTTTGTTCCGAGGATAAATTCAAGCGTCATTTGGTCAACATAGTCGGTGAGAGGGGTTACAATCATATTTGCCTGTTCGCGCTGGTCTTCATCCATTAAAACCGGCGGGTCAACATTTTTGACTTCTCTTTTTTCAAATACTGCCTGCTGGAATGCTTTTTCTCTGTCATTCATAAGGGAGTATTTAAGCTCTTGGCTTCCGCCATAAGTAAAGGTTCCGTTGCTGAATCCGAAATCTTTTCTCAAATCCTTTGTGCCGGTGGGATTTATTCCGTTGAAGGTGACATCATCCATGAGCTGTTTTGTACCATTGACGGTTTTGTATGTCACATTTTCAATGCCCCATTTGCAGAAAGTCTGACCTTCGTCGCTGTACCAGAGCCAGTCTACAAAGTGGAAAATCTCATCGCAGCGCGGGTCTTTGGCAACAGAAGAATTTATCATTATTCCGTTTTCAAGCCTGCTTCCGGATATATAGTTTCCGGCAGGGCCTATCGGCGGAACTATTTGAGTAAGTTCAAAATTGCCTTGACCGAGAGTACTTTCCATGGTTTTAAGCATTTCTTGCGCATGAGTGGTGTTAGTGCTGATTACAAATGATTTTCCGTTTGAAAATTTTCCTATTGCCTGATCATCTGTCTGGGTAAAGCTTTCCGGGTCAAGCAAGCCTTCTTTTACAAGCTTGTTCATATATGTGAGGAAATCCTTATAATTTTGAGAAGTTGGAGCGTACTCAAATTTTTCGGTATCCCAGTTAAATACCTTGTAATCGCCCTTGCCCCATCCGGCGCAAACTCCGAAAGCTGATGCGACAATACCGAGCATATTCTTTCCGCTGTATCTGTCAGAGAGCGGATATACGTCAGGATATTTTGTTTTCATTGCTTTAAGAAGTGTGTATAAATCATCATATGTGTTTGGATCTTGCATTCCAAGCTCTTTTACAATGTCTTCGCGGACTAAGTATGAGTAATTGGCATTTGGCTTTTCATGAAGTCCTGAGAGGAGATAATACTTTCCGTCTTTTTGCATTATTTGTTTCAAGTCGTTTTTCATGTTCCATTGTTCGACTTTTTGCATATAGTTTGGCATTTTATCAACATAGTCACTTACCGGAAGAATAACGCCGGAGGGGATGAATTGAACTTCTGAGCCTGCATAGGTTTTCGGCATGAGCTGAGGTGCTTCACCGGAGCTTATAAGCAGGCTTCTTTTCTGTTCAAAATCGCTTAAAGGAACAACAACAAGGTCAAGAGTAACATTTGTCTTTTTAGCGATTTCAGACCAAATTATCCAGTTGTCGCTGATTGGGTAGCTTGGGTTGTCGTTATAGAGCATTGTAAGTTTGAGTGGTTCTGTTGCATAAAATTGGTCTCCCGCCTTAAATTCCGAGCTTTGCGAGCTTGATTCCGAGGAAGATGCGGAAGTTGTTTCGGCTGATGAGCTTGAAGAGATGCTTTCTCCTCCGCAACCGGCAAGAGAACCGGTTAAAAGCGCAAGTGCTGCGGCAAGCGCTGCCGGTTTTAAATTTTTGTTCTGCTTTAACATAAATTTTCCTCCTTTTATTTTGCCAAAATCCGTAAGGATTTTAGTAACTTAAATTATTTAACCTTTTACCGCGCCTATCATAATGCCTGATACAAAATATTTTTGCAGGAAAGGATATACGCATATGATTGGAAGAACGGTAAGAACCATTGTGGTTGATTTTATATTTGATGCGATTTGCGCCTGTGCGTCGCTGCTCATTGTGACAGAGTCGGATGTCTGTGTTGCTCCGGCAATGAGTCCCCTTAAATAAAGTGATACAGGCTGAAGCTTTTTTTCGTCAAGATAAAGCATTGCTGAAAACCAACTGTTCCAGTTTCCAACGGCATAGAATAAAATCATGGTCGCAATGATTGGAACAGACAGAGGTATAATAATTTTAAAAAATATGCCATAAGTGTTCATTCCATCAATAGATGCCGCTTCTTCAAGTTCTTGAGGAATAGCTTCAAACGAGTTTTTCATAATCATAAGGTTAAAGGTGCTTATTGCCCCGGGAATTACTATTGCCCAAATTGTATTTTTCATGTGCAGTGAATTTACAAGCAGGTAATTCGGTATAAGACCACCGGAGAAGTACATTGTGAAAACTGCAAATTTAATCCAAAACTTTTGGCCGATGAGCCTCTTTTTGGAAAGGGGATATGCAAACATGGCCGTCATTGCAACGTTTATGAATGTTCCCAAAGCGGTATAAATCAAGGTGTTTTTGTATCCAATCCAAAACTGCCGTTCTGACATTACGGCTTTGTAAGTCTGCACATTAAAGCCTTTGGGCAAAATGGAAACTTCACCCATGTAAATGTATTTTTGCGAGCTGAAAGATTGTGCGACCAAATACCAAAATGGATAAAGCATTATCGCTATAATAATGAGCATAAATAAAAGATTGAAAACTTGAAAAATCCTATAGCCTTTTGAAAGTTTCATAATTTTTACTCCCTCCTTTTACCAAAGGCTTGAATCGGTGATTTTTTTGGAAATGGAATTTGCCGTCGTAACAAGAACAAGACCTATTACCGATTCAAAAAGTCCTATTGCCGAGGCATAACTGAAACTATTTTGCGAAAGGCCTATTCGGTAAACATATGTGGATATTACATCAGCTTTTTGATATGTAAGCGGGCTGTACATAAGGAGTATCTGCTCAAAGGAAACACTGAGCATGCTTCCGATGTTCATTATAAGAAGAACTATTATTGTCGAGCTTATTCCGGGAAGAGTTACGTGCAGGGTTTGCTGCCAGCGGTTTGCCCCGTCTATTTTTGCGGCTTCATAGAGGTCCGGACTTATGGTTGTAAGGGCGGAGAGATATACTATTGTGCCCCAGCCCAAAGTCTGCCACATTCTTGACAATACATATACGGAGTGAAAATATTTTGGGTCTTGCATGAATTTTACCGGTTCGCCGCCGAGTACTGATATAAGGTGGTTTATCGGTCCGTTTGCGGCTGTGAGTTCAAATATAAGCCCTACTAAGATTACTGTTGATATGAAGTGCGGCAGGTAGGAAATAGTCTGTACCACGCGCTTAAAAGCAACATTTTTAAGTTCATTAAGCAGAAGCGCAAAAATTACAGGCCCCGGAAATGTAAATATAAGTGTTTGAACGGAAAGAGTCAAAGTATTTAAAAAAATGCGCCAAAAATTCGAGTCGGCAATAAACATTTTAAAGTATTTAAGCCCAACCCATTTTTCACCGAAGGGAGAACCTCCCGGCTGAAATTTTCTAAAAGCGATTATATTTCCCACCATAGGGCCGTATTTAAAAATTATAAAATACAATACGGGAAGCAATAGAAAAGTGTAAAGCTGCCAGTCTTTTTTAATTCTTATAAGAAAATTATTTTGTCTTTTAATTTGCTTGAAAGAATTTGCCATTTTTTCACCACCTAATATTTTTTCAAATGTTTTTGCATCGTAATTTTTTGCGGCTGCCTATCAAAGAGGCTGTCATCTTCATACGCCCTCCTGTTTTTTGGATGGTTTCATTATAATAGGGCATTTTTTCAAAAGCAAGAATCAGTTTTGTTAAATATTGCAGTTTTCCGCTTTTTTAAATGTCTTTTTTAATATATATTGCATTTTGTAATATCCTAACATATAATAAATATTGCATTTTTCTTAGATATTGCAAAAAATCTTCTTTAATATTTCAATTGACAATATTGCAATGTGAAGATATACTTTATATAAGTTAAACAAATAATATGAATATGTGATGTTAATTTTAAATAAAACATAAAAGGAGGGCGAATTTTGAAGAGATATATTCCAAAAGCTAAAAAATGGTGGAAAAATCTTAAAGCAAATATAGTTTCTTACAAATATTTTTTGCTTTGCTTTTTATTGCCTTTAGTTCTTTTGGTAGCTTTTGCCACAGCTTTTTATGTTGATTATATGGGTAGAAGCAAAAACGGACTCTTGAAGGAATATGAAACAAAACTTGAAAATATTAGTACAACTTTAAACCGCTCTCTTTCCAAAATACAAACTTCCTCATTTTTGCTTGCAAGCTCAGAAGGGTTTTACAAGATTTTCTATTCGCCAAGGGCGACACAGATTTCACAGTCTGAATTTTCAAGCGCCGTAAAGACTATTTCTTATTTTCGTACAAATATTGATTTGGCTGATGGCACATGGGTATATTTAAGAGACCAAAACAAAGTCCTTTGTGCAGAAGGGTTTATTGATGAAGATATTTTTTTTCAGACAAATTATTTAGAAAAATATCCAAAATCTTTTTGGGAAGATTTTAAGGCGAAAAATTTGAATTTTTCCTTGTTAAAGCCCACTCTTACCGAAAGCAGGTTTGCCGGAAGCACGACTAAAAACACAAGAAACGTCATACCGTTTGTGACCTCAAATATACTTGATTTCAAGGGTAAAAATCTTTTAGTTGTAAATATAAGCCAAAGTAAAATGAACGAACTGCTTTCTTCATATAAAAAAACCGGAAACGAGCTTTTGTTTATTGCCGATTCAGATGGGAATTTAATAGCTGCTTCTGATATGGGGCTTGCGGAAGAATTTTTAAGTAATTTTTTAAATAAAGGCATATTGAACGGAACGGTTTCAGAACTAAAATGGAAAAATGAAAAATATAAATTTATTTCCGTAAAGGCCGAGAATTTTAAATACGACGATTATTTTATTTTTTCTATTTCACCTGAGAAAGAGTATTATTCCGATTTAACATCATTTAAACTTATCTTTTCGGTAATACTTTTAATGACTGCGGCAATTGTTTTAATGCTTATATATCTGTTTAAAAGAAATATAATAAAACCCATACAGTCACTTAGTGAAATAATGGGCAGCAGTGATATGGAACTTTTGTCCGGCTCCAATATAATTTCATATCTTAATCAAAAGACCGCTGAGCTTTTGTCAAAAAGCAATCTTTTGCAAAACGAGCTTTCAATGCTTGCGCCAATGGTTTCACAGCAAAAAATGATAAGCATGCTGACTGATAACGAATATCTTATGGGTGATGAGGTAAAGCATTTTTTGCAGAGCCATGGCGACCATTTCCCAAACCAAGGTTTTTGCGTGGGAATTTTGCAGCCTTCTTTCAGCCGTCAATTTCATGCAATGTTTAGCGAGGATGACAGGAAAAATATTATAAAGTTTTTAATAAATGTAATAATGCTTGAGGTAAATTCCGATTACCCATGCCAAGTACTGACTTTTCAAAAGGATCAGATCATATCGGTGCTTAATGTTCCGGAAAACTTTGAGCCAAATTATCTTGAAGAAAAATTTGAGCGTGTTATAAGTCTTTTTTCATATGATAAGGAACTTATACGTTTTTCGGGAGGAATAAGCCTTACAGCGTCGTCATATAAGGGCATAAATTCAGCATACAATGAGGCGCTTAATGCTCTTGGAACAGTTTCTCCTTTAAGCGAAAATCCGGTTGCGATTTTTCAAAATGAAATAAAGCATTCATACTGCGTTTATACGACATTTGATGAGAATAGGCTTTATTATCTTGTGACCGGAGGACATGCCGATGAGGCTGCGGAGTTTGTGAAAGAACTCTCGGAGCAAAATCTTTCCAGAAATATTTCGCAGTCTGAGCATAGGAAATTGCAACGCTTTATTTATCTTACAATAATACGGGCAATGGAAACAAAGCAAATCAATTGCCATGAGATTATGGGGGATTTATATGTGGATTTGCTTTCGGTCATAGATTCCATGGGAATTTTGGAAATTGACAATTATATTTTCCTTTTGCTTAACCGACTTGATGAGTATTTTAAATTGTCAAAGAAATTTGATATAAACGAAATTACTGCGTATATAGACAAGCATTATTCTGAGGATATTTACCTTGATGTCCTTGCACGCAGGTTTGGGGTTTCAGAAAAGTATATTTCAAGGCTTTTCAAGGATAGCCTCAACATAGGATTTCATGATTATTTAAGCAATGTAAGGGTTTCTGCGGCAAAAGAACTTTTGACTGGTACGGATGAAAGCGTCATAAAAATCGGCGAAATAGTTGGATTTAACAATTACAGCACTTTTTTCAGAACCTTTAAAAGCATTGAAACGATAAGCCCCACTCAATACAGAAGCATAAACAAACGTTAAGGCATAAAAAACGCCCTTGCGGAATATCCGCAAGGGCGGCATTATTACTTGTTTTTGTGCTTTTCAAGAAGAAGTTTTATTTTTTCGTGCGGGTCAATGATTGTGCTTATTGAAACATCATGGTTTATTGCCGCGATGAAGTATGCAATGTATTTTGAAACGTCAACTTCATTGAACCATTCGCGCTTTTTAAGCTCGTCAGAGCGGTATGTGAGGTTTGTGCCGAAAACTCCGTCTATTATTCCATCATTGTAAGCCTTGTCGAAAGCGTCAAGCCCGTTTGTAAAAATAGAATAAGTTGCATATGCAAAAATTCTTTTTGCCTTGCGCTTTTTAAGCTCGTATGCAATATCAAGCATTGATTCGCCTGATGAAATTATATCGTCGGCAATAAAAATATCCTTGCCCTCAACTGAATTTCCAAGATATTCATGAGCCACAATCGGGTTGCGTCCGTTTACAATTCTTGAGTAATCGCGCCTCTTGTAGAACATTCCAAGGTCGACGCTGAGTACGGAAGCATAGTACATATTTCTGTTGATAGCGCCTTCGTCGGGGCTGACTATCATGAAGTGTTCTTTGTCTATATTAAGGTCTTTTATGTTGTTGAACATGGCTTTAAGCACCTGATAAGCCGGAATTACGTTGTCAAAGCCCATAAGCGGGATTGCATTGTGCACGCGCGGGTCGTGGGCGTCAAAGGTAACTATGTTTTTAACTCCCATTCTTTCAAGCTCTTGCAGCGCAACCGCACAGTCAAGAGACTCCCTGTAATTTCTTCTGTGCTGCCTTCCGCCGTAAAGAATAGGCATAATTACGTTTATCCTGTGAGCTTTTCCACCTGCGGCCTGGATAATTCTCTTTAAATCCTGGAAATGGTCGTCGGGTGACATTGCGTTTTCCCTGCCGAAAAGTTCATATTTGCAGTTGTAGTTTCCAACGTCAACGATTATGAAAAGGTCGTCGCCGCGAACGGTGGATTTTATGATTCCCTTTGCGTCGCCGGAAGCAAAACGCGGGCATTGGGCTTCAATCAAAAAGCTTTCTTCATTTCCTCCGTTGCGTTTTGACCATTCCACAAGATACTTGTCGATTTTTTCGCCAAGCTCCCTTGCGCTTTCCATGGCAATAATTCCAAGAGGAGCCACCCTTGTCTGCGGATCAAACTGGACTTCATTGTTAATATTCATTTTATTTAATCTTCCCCTTTATATTTTTATCAGGATTAAAAAATATCCTGTTTTTTCTTTTTTGCGCGCCGTATGTTTATATATATTGAAAGCACCACGGCAAGTATCAGAAATATCATCATAAGCAACCATGAATTTGACGAGCTTGCCTTTACTTCATTCCAAAGCTGCTTTGTATATTCGTTTGTTTCATCCGACAAATCTTTGAATGCCTCCGTTTTGTTTTGCAAATATTCGTCATCGGGGTATTGCAGCGGATTATTTTTTATTTCGTCGTCAAGCAGCTCATAAGCGGCGGTATTTGGTGTTGAGTATCCGATGTATGTGCAGTTTGCGTATGCGATTTCAGGCTCGTTTAAAAAATTTATATACATTTCGGCAGCCTCTTTGTGTTGGGCCGCAACTGGTATGCATGCCGCATCTACAAATCTGTTTGTTCCTTCTTTGGGTATGCAGTATGAAAGGTCGGGATTTTCCTCCATCATAGTTACTGCATCCCCTGCATAATACGGAGCAATTGCCGCCGAACCACCCTCCATTTTGTCAAAGATTTCATCCATGACATAAGATTGCACAATTTTTTTCTGCTCTTTCAAATCTTGTGCAGCTTTTTGAAGTTCGCTTTTGTCTTCGGTGTTAAGCGAAAACCCGTTTTTGATAAGCGCAATTCCGAAAGCGTCACGAGGGTTGTTGAACATAAGGATATTTCCCTTGTATTTTTCATCCCAAAGTGCATTCCAGCTGTCAATTTTGCTTGAAACCATTTTGGTGTTGTAAATTATGCAGACAATTCCCCACATATATGGTACGGAGTATTCGTTTGTCGGGTCATATGTGGGATTTAAAAACTTTTTGTCTATAAGCGAAAAGTTGGGGATGTTCTCAAAATCAAGCTTTTGGAGCATATCTTCTTTTATCATGCGTGAAATCATATAGTCTGATGGGATTATCACGTCATAATCGGCTCCTCCGCTCATAAGCTTTGCGTAAAGTTCCTCATTGGTCGAATAAGTTTTGTAGTTTACCTTTATTCCTGTAAGGGTTTCAAATTCGCTGTTTACGTCAAGGCTTTCATCATCGTTTACCGACATATATTCTCCCCAGTTTGCAACGTTAAGAGTCAGTCCTTTTTCGTCAAATCTTTTATAATCATAGTCTTTTGAAACCTCCACAAAAGCATTTGCTGTTAAGGCGGGAATCATGCCTGTAAGAGCAAGGCAGGCGGCAAAAGCTTTAAGCTTCATATTATGGTTCTCCTTTCGGCTAAAAAGATACGGCGCGATTGTTTTTTGCCTCTTTTTTTGCATTTTTGCCGTCTATTATATTTTTTATTATAAGAATTCCCAACACGACAATAAAAATTATCGCCGAAAGGGCATTGATTTCAGGGGATACTTTTTTCCTTGTCATTGCGGCAATTGTAATCGGCAAGGTTTCAACGCTTGTTCCGGAGGTAAAATAGCTTACCACAAAATCATCGATTGAAAATGTCAAAGCCATTAAAAATCCTGAAATTATTCCGGGAAGTATCTCCGGCACCGCAACTTTAAAGAAAGCCTGCCGCTCGTTGCAGCCCAAATCCCTTGCAGCTTCAAGCAAATATGGGTTCATCTGCCTTAATTTTGGCATTACGCTGTATATCACATACGGAACGTTGAAGGTTATATGGGCAAGAATCAGTGATAGAAAACCGAATTTAAAGCCAAATGCGTCGGAAAAAATCCTGAAAAGAAGCATAAGCGAAACACCGGTTATGATTTCCGGATTTATTATGGGTATGTAAGTTATGTTCATAACAATTGCCTTTGGAGCTTTTTTCATAAAATGAATTCCAACTGCTGCGGCGGTGCCAAGCAAAGTTGCAAGCACCGATGAAAATATTGCCACAATTACCGTATTGAGCAAAGCAGACATAATTTGCCTGTTGTGGAAAAGCTTTATATACCAGTCAAAAGTAAATCCGGTCCAGTTTGCCCGGCTTTTTGAAACGTTGAATGAAAAAACAATCAGCACAAATATGGGTATGTAAAGAAACATGAGTATGAGTGAAATGTATATCTTTGAAAACGGCTTTTTCATACGGCAATGTTCTCCTCGTTTCCAAATTGGTTAAACAAGCTCATTACTAAGAGCACTATAACCATAAGCACCAGCGCCAAGGCGGAGCCAAGGTGCGGGTTGTAGGAATTTCCAAGAAATTGCTGTTCAATTATGTCGCCTATAAGGTCGTTGCTGCCTCCGCCGAGCATTCTTGAAATAATAAAAGTTGATATTGAGGGCACAAAAACCATTGTTACGCCAGTGTAAATGCCTTGAATTGAAAGGGGAACAACCACCTTGAAAATTACTTTAATATAATTTGCCCCAAGGTCCTGTGCGGCCTCAATGACGCTTTCGTCGATTTTTGTCATTACGGAATACAGCGGCAGTATCATAAACGGCAGATAATTATAAACCATGCCAAGCACTATTGCGCCTTGATTGTTGAGCATATTGTCAAAAGGCCCTATTCCGAAAAGTCCTAAAAACTTATTTATCAGGCCATTTGATTCAAGCAAGGTCATCCATGCATAAGTCCTTAAAAGGAAATTTATCCACATGGGCAAAATCAGCAGAGTTAAAAGCATTCCCTGTTTGTTTGGCATAAGCCTTGAAATGATAAATGAAAGCGGAAACCCAAGCAGCAGGCAAATTGCCGTGGATATGACCGCAAGCCACATTGAGCGCAAAAGAACCGGTACATATTCTGTTGTTATTGCAATATTTTCTATTGTAAATTTGCCGTCTTTTGTTGTAAAAGCAAAGCCTATCACAAGGCAAAGCGGAACTATTATAAATATCGCCATCCATATTATGTAAGGCGAGGCCATAAGTTTTGTTTTAAAGCTTCCCATTATTCCACCACACTTTCCCTCATGATATGGATGTCATTAGGAGCGATATTCATGCCAATCAAAGCCCCGACTTCTTCGCTTTGCGTGGAATGTATCATCCAGTCAAAACCGGCGCCCTTTACTTTCATTTCGTAATGCACGCCTTTAAATATTACAGATTCCACGATTCCTGTTATTTCGCCGGCTATTTGCGGAACTACCTTTATGTCCTCCGGCCTTATAACGACATCTACGACCTCATCTTTTTTAAAGCCTTTGTCAACGCACACAAAATCCCTTCCGGCGAATTCAACGAGAAAATCCTTGCGCATTATGCCCTTAATTATATTGCTTTCGCCTATAAAATCCGCCACGAAAGCGTTTATCGGTTCATTGTAAATATCCTGAGGAGTTCCTATTTGCTGAATGTTCCCATTGTTCATAACAACGACCGTATCTGACATGGTAAGGGCTTCTTCCTGGTCATGCGTCACATAAACAAAAGTTATTTCGGTGTCTTGCTGTATGCGTTTAAGTTCTATCTGCATTTCCTTGCGCAGCTTTAAATCCAAGGCTCCGAGAGGTTCGTCAAGCAGGAGGACTTTTGGTTTGTTTACAAGCGCCCTTGCAATTGCCACACGTTGCTGCTGGCCACCAGAAAGGCTGTTTATCGAGCGCTTTTCAAATCCGAGCAAATTAACGAGCTCAAGCATTTCCTCACAGCGCATTTTTATTTCTTTTTCGGGAAGCTTTTTAAGCTTGAGCCCGAAAGCTATGTTTTCATATACATTAAGATGGGGAAAAAGTGCATATTTTTGAAAAACAGTGTTGACTTCACGCTTGTGCGGGGGAAGGGAATTGATTTTTTTCCCGTCAAAGAAAATATCCCCGCCGGCAAGCTTTACAAAGCCTCCTATAACTCTAAGCGTTGTTGTTTTTCCGCATCCGGAGGGGCCTAAAAGCGTAACAAATTGCTTGTCTATTATGTCAAGGTTTATTCCCTTTAAAATTTTTTGTCCATCGTATTCAACAACAGCGTTTTTAAGGCTGATAACAGTCTTGTCCATTTTTGCATTGCTCCTCCGAAACAAATTTTTACCATAATTGCAATAAGAAAGGACAGGTTATACCTGTCCTGCTGTTATTTATTAAAATTTATACTTGTGTTAACAAAACGGCAATCAAAAGAAGGGTATGGAGAGCCTTTCTCACAAAAAGCAGCCATATAAAAAGATTTTTCAAAAAATTCAAAGCACATGGCAAATTCCCCTTATAAATCAATATGCAAGATTCGTAAGAAGCCACTTGTCACCCTGTTTTACCATTTTAAGCTTAATTTGCGCGTCCTCGCCGCTGCTTTTAAGCTTTACTAAAACTGTTATGTCTGCGGATTTTTTCTGCACGTTTGAAAGGCTTATCTTGTAAGTTGACCAATCCTTGTCATAATCTGTTTTTGGGTCGGCCTTTGCCATGCAGAGCTTGCCGTTATATTCGAAATAGCGTTTTTGCCCGTTTGTTTCGCTGTTCATTAAAATTGCGGCATATGATGGGACGTATGTATTTTCTATAAACTTTGAAAGTTCATCATAGCTTGAAAATATGTTGGCAGCGCAAGGGATTGTTCCGTCCGGATAATCTTGAGGATTGTAATTGCTTTCCGCGGTGAGCGTTGAAATTGCAAAATATGACGCCGCGTCAAAATTAGCCTCAACGAGCCTTTGGGCATTTTTTTCAATTTGCTCCATTTCTTCTTTGGAAACTTTTGAGCTGAAATTGTAAACCGCACTTGAAATGAGTATTATCAGTGAAAATACCATTATTATAAGTGCAAAAAGATTGGTTTTGCCATCCTTTGAGCTCAAACATACCAACTCCTTTTCAAACGATAATATTATACATCAAAACTGTCAAAAAAGGAAGTATTTTTTAAAAAAACGGCAATATACTTAAAAAACGGCAAGAAAAATGTATTAAATTTGATTTTGCTGGCTTTTTTGAAGATTTTCTGAGGCTCCGTGCCGTCTTCTGAAATCAGTCGCCGAGCAGCCCTCTGTTTTTTTAAATACCGAGCAAAAGTATTCAAGGCTTTTAAATCCGCATAATTCTGCTGTTTGCTTTACCGTAAACTCAGGATTTAAGAGATATGCCTTTGAAATGTTTATCCTGTACCGGTTTACATATTCAAAAGGAGTCATTTTAAGTTCTTTTTTAAATATTCTGCAAAAGTATGATGGCCTTGTGCCCAAAATATCAGACAAATCCTCAAGCTGAATATCTTTTTGATAATTTTTTTTGATATAATCAATAACCGGTTGCAGCCGGCTTGTTTTAAGACTGTTTTCAAAGACTGAAAACAAAAGCTCCTGCAAAAGAAAAGAGGCCTTAAAATGATTTTCTTTTTCTGCATTGTCATAAATAAGGCTTATCAGCTTTTGGCAGATTGGGATAGATGCCGTACCGATTTGAAAATTTCCAATTTCAAAATAATCCAGCATTGAGGCGGCGCCATCCCCGTCAAAAGCAACCCAGCAGGTTTTCCATTCTCCGCATGGGAAGTAGTTGTGCGGAAAATCCTTTCTGAAAAAGAAAAAATCCCCCGGATTTATTTCATACGTCATTCCTTCCGCTTCAAAAATCCCCCTCCCTTTAAGGCATAGGGAGATTTGGTGTGCGGGATAGCCTTTTTCACGCTCAATGGGAACTTCAAGCCAGTCGTCGGAAACGCTTTCCACAAAAACTGGAAGATGAAGCATTTTTTCCGATTTTATATTGAATAAAACCCTTTTTTCCATGCCGCCTCCGCAAAAGTGAAAAATATCTTAAATGCAATAAAAATATTGCTGTTTACAATACTGATTTTTACCTGTATAATGTAAGTATACAATAAGGCTTTTTGGTTGTCAACAAAGTCAAAATAACTTAATTCTTGGAGGAGCAGCAAATGAGGAAAATATATTCCATGGACAAAGAATGGAAATTCCATATGGGTGATATTCCCGTTCAGTTAAATATCAGCCATCAGGAGTCATATAGCGCTTCAAAAGCGGGCGGGGCACGCGGTGCAGCAGCTTACAGCTTTAACGATATGGATTGGGAAGATGTTAACGTTCCGCATGACTGGTCGGTCTATACTGATTTTGATAAAGAAAATATGCTTTCGCAAGGCTATAAAAAAAGGGGCATAGGCTGGTACAGAAAGACCTTTTATCTTGATAAGGAACTTGATGGCAAACAGCTTGTTTTGGTATTTGATGGTGTTTCGACCGCCTGCACCGTTTATTTCAACGGTTCGGTCGCAGGCCGGAATTACAGCGGGTATACCGAATTTACGGTGGATATATCAGATAGGGCATATTTTGGTGCAAAGCCGAATGTTATTGCGGTAAGGGTCGATGCAGATGCCTTTGAGGGCTGGTGGTACGAGGGAGCGGGAATATACCGCCATGTCAATTTGATAGCAAAAGAACCTTTGCATATAGCTCATAACGGAGTTTTCGCAAAGCCCTCCTATAAAGGCGGCGGAAAGTGGAAAATATCAGTTGCTACCGAAGTTGAAAATTCTACATATGGGAATTCGGATTTTGAACTGGTAAGTGCAATTGTTTATGACGGCAAGGAAATTTGCTCTCAAAAAATTTCCGGAACGGCAGAAGGGGACTCTGTTGCCGCCGTTGAGCAGGAATTGTCTTTGCAGGACCCGCTGCTTTGGGATTTGGACACTCCTAATCTCTATACCCTTGAAAGCAGACTTTATTCAAACGGAAAGCTTGTTGATGCTGTAAGTACGGAGTTTGGATGCCGGACGATTGAGTTTGATGCGGAAAAGGGATTTTTCCTTAACGGAAAAAATATTAAAATAAAGGGTACCTGCAATCATCAGGACCATGCCGGAGTAGGCGTGGCGATACCCGATTCAATTCAGGAGTATAGGATAAGGCGGCTTAAAGAGATGGGCTGCAATGCTTACAGATGCTCCCACGGAAACCCGGCAAAGGAAATTCTTGACGCCTGCGATAGGTATGGGATGCTTGTGCTTGATGAAAACAGGAATTTTGAGTCAAGCCCGGAGGTTTTGGAACAGATACGTACAATGGCAAGGCGTGACAGGAATCATCCCTGCGTAATAATGTATTCGCTTTTCAATGAAGAGCCGCTTCAAAGCTCTCCGGAGGGAAGAAAAATGCTCCTTAAAATGTCAAGCGCATTAAAAAAGCTTGATGATACAAGACCTATTCTTGGAGCAATGAATGGCGGCGTGCTTGAAGAAGATGGAACTGCAACGGCAATGGATGTAACAGGAATAAATTACAATATTTC
>JAJUHO010000080.1 GCA_029267825.1 Oscillospiraceae bacterium | reverse complement strand
TTGCCGGAATTGCCGCAAAAGGCATGGCAAACGCCGCAAAGAAAACTACAATAGCAGTAATTAAATTCCCCATTTTTTTAATAAACATAAATACACCTCCGCAATATTACCCGTTGTCGGACAAATTATAGCATATTTCGGTAAAAAACACAATATATTTTTTAAAAATTTTAATAATAAAAAATGTACAAAATCATTTCCCGCTTTAAGTATAATCTACCAAAATAAAAATGCCCTCGTAATGGAAGGCATTTTTGTTAATATAAATTTTAAAATCCGTCACAAAATTTGCAATATCTGTTTTTGCCTTTTCTTTTGGCTTCATAAAGGGCTTCGTCCGCTTTTTTCAAAAGGGTTTCGTAATCACAGCCATCAGCCGGATAAGTGGAAATCCCTACGCTTCCGCTTACCTTCAAATCCCCTTTTCCGGGAAGGCGTATTGAATTTAAAATCCCGCAGATTGCCGCCGCTTTTTCCTCCGCAAGACAATCCGATTGTATCCCCCTTAAAAGCACAAGGAATTCATCCCCGCCTATCCTCCCAAGGACATCGGTTGAACGGAATACTTTCCTTAATTCCTCGGCAAACTGTACAAGCACCCTGTCGCCCATAAGATGCCCGCAGTGGTCGTTTATGCTTTTAAAATTATCTATGTCAATCATTATGAATGCGTGACAAGCATCATAATCCTCTTTTATGTACTGCTCAATAAGTTTTCTTGTCGTCCTTGCATTTGAAAGCTTTGTAAGCGAATCCCTCTGCGCTTTTTCCTTTAATTTAACCGTTTCCTGCATTTGGTCGTCTATGTTTGCAATTTTCCCCACCGATTTTAAGGGAACATTATCCGCGTCAAAAATTGTCGTAAAACATATTGAGTACCATCTTGTTTCGCCATCGGGTTCTTTTACCCTATATTTGTTAATATACCTTGAATTCCCTTTTCTCAGGTTTTCATATATGTCAAGGAAAACCGGCCAATCTTCTTTCGGAATTATTCCTCTTTTTTCGACGGATTTTTTATACTCGGGGACAATTTTTTCATTAAGTCCAAAGTGCCTGCAATATTTTTCCGAGTACACCATGGTGTCCGTTGCGTTTACATATTCAAAAAGGTACTCATCGCTTATGTCCGAAACGATTCTGTACCTTTCTTCCTCTATTTCAAGTCTGCGCTGGGTTTCCTTTATTTCGGTTATATCTGTGAAAACACACATCACAGTATAAACCGAATCCTTTTCCTCAATCACCCTGCCTTGAACCATAATCCACGCTTCGCTTTTGTCTTTTTTGCAAACCCTATATTCTATATGTGCCGACTTTCCCTCTTTAAGGTTTTTCTTTATACTTTTAAAAACTCTTATTATATCGTCAAAGAAAATAAGTTGTTCCCCTCGGTTTACAAGCTCTATATATTCGTCCCTTGTGTATCCGGCAAGCTCAAAAAAGCCCTCGGAAGCATACCTTATTATTATTTCACCGTTTTTTGTATCAATATCAACTTTTGCCACCCCGCCCGGAATGCTGTTAGTCAGCGCTTCAAGCTCGGCATAGGCTTGAATAAGTCTGTCGTAAACATTTTTACTAAATTCTCCAATGTCAACCTTCTCCATGCGATACTTAAGTCTCCCCATCCCGTCATCATGCCCCTCCTCTCATAACAAATTTTTACACTTCACATAATAATTATTATATCACAAATTTTAAAAAAGTCAATATTTTTTATTTACACATTATAAAAACCTTGGCCTTTTTTATATCCATGTTGTTAATTTTAACTATTTAAATTTTTTTGTAAAATTTCGTATTATTTTTTTAAAAAATAAAAAATGCCGCTCAAAGTTTGAGCGGCAAAAACCTTTTTAGCCTTATGAATTTTTAAGTATTGCCCATTCTATCGTGTCGCAGACATGCTCGCAGGCATCGCAGCAATTTTCAAACCTTGAAAATGTTTCTCTCCACTTCATTATTTCAAGAGAATCTGACGATTCGCTGAAAAGCCTTCTCATTGCCTCGGCATAAAGCCTGTCCCCTTCGTCCTCAAGCTTGTTTACCTCAACTATATAATTATTTATCGAATTGGATTTGCGGAAAAACTTAAATTCCTCCGCCACCTTTTTAAGCGCCTCGCAGCATTTTACCACAAGATTTGCAAACTCAACAGCTTCTGCCCTTATGGATGTTATATTGAACATATAAAGCCTCAACATTACGTCCTCTACGGCATCGGTTACGTTGTCAAGGTCTTGCGCAAGGTTCATTATGTCCTCGCGGTCAATCGGCGTTATAAATTCCTTTGCAAGGTTTGACATCATTTCGTGCTTGTCAATGTCCGCCGCATGCTCAATCTTATGGATTTCCTTTATCTTTCCTTCAATTTCGTCCGGATTATAATTTGCAATAGTATCACGCAAGAATTTTGCTTCGTCACAGGAATAATCAACCATCCTGGCAAAAGCCTTAAAATAATCGTAATTGCTGTTCCTTGCCATAACTTTAAACCCTCACATTCCTTTTAAAAAAGCCATATAAACAATTTTGCCATGAGATAGCCTATTATCCCGCAGCCGGGAAAGGTCATAACCCAAGCAAAAACCATCTCTTTAACAATGCCCCAATCGACAGACGAAAGCCTTTTTTCCGCACCGACACCCATAATCGCGGTAGTCTTTGTGTGCGTGGTGCTTACAGGAATTCCCGTAAGCGACGAAATCAAAAGGCATCCCGCCGCAGCCATGTCGGCCGCAAAGCCCTGATATTTTTCAAGCCTTACCATATTCATGCCGACAGCTTTTATTATCCTGTATCCGCCTATCGAAGTTCCGAACGCCATCACCGCAGAGCATAGCAGCATAAGCCAAAGCGGTATCTTAAATGTGGAAACGTTCTGCCCTTTTGCAAGGAACATTCCCAGCATAAAAACGCCCATAAACTTCTGCCCGTCCTGCGCCCCGTGCATAAATGCCATTGCCGCCGCGCCGAAAATCTGTCCTCCCTGAAAGAATTTCACCGTTTTTCTTCTGTCAATCTTTCTGCATATTACGGTTATCAGCCTTGAACTGAGCCATCCCATGCCAAAGCCAAGTATGGAAGAAAAGATAAGCCCGTATATAACCTTCATCCACGCCCCGCCATTTATACCTTCAAATCCGTTGCGCATTGCTATTGCCGCTCCGGAAAGTCCGGCGATAAGCGCATGCCCCTCGCTCGTGGGAATTCCAAAAATCCAAGCCGCAGTCGCCCAAGCAACAATTGCAAAAAGTGCCGCGCAAAGTGCCACAGTCGCCTCATGGGTATCGTTTCCAAAGTCGACCATGCTGTAAATCGTCTGTGCAACCGTTGCATTTAGCAGAGTCATCACCAAAACTCCCAAAAAATTAAAAACCGCTGCCATAAGTATTGCGCTTCGCGGGTGCATGGAACGTGTTGAAATGCAAGTTGCTATTGCATTCGGAGCATCCGTCCAGCCGTTGACCAAAATTACCCCAAGGGTAAGCAAAGCGGTCAAAAACAGTGGCAGGCTGCTTGTTATCTGCCCCAAAAATTCAGGCAATGTAATCGTCATACCTTAATCCCCTCAATAGTTTTACAAAATTTACTTATAATTTACATTTTAAAACCCATACGATTTTATGATACCACATCTGCTTTTTTTAAAAAAGGGGTGGTGATTATATTTTACTCTTTGTTAATATAAAAACAAATTTTTGGCGGGTATGCTTTTTTCAAAAATTTGTTCTTGACATTTTCAAATGACATGATATAATCATTAGCGTAGTCAAAGACGATTTACGGCTTGGCCTTGCCTTGCCGCAAATCGTCTTTTTGTTTTTTAAAGCTGCTTTTTAAGGCAAGGCGCCTGCCTGAAAAAGCAGGAAATCAAAGAGAATTTAGAGAGGGTTTTAATATGTCCATAAACTACGGCGATTGTGCTTTTATGCTGTTATGCACGGCGCTGGTGTTTCTTATGACACCCGCGCTTGCATTTTTCTACGGCGGCATGGTAAGAAGGAAAAACAGCTTAAATACCATGCTATCGTGCTTTTTCATCTGCGGGCTTGCCGCAATTATGTGGGTTGCTTTCGGCTACTCGCTTTCTTTCGGCAAGGACCATGCGGGAATTATAGGCGGCCTTGACCATATTTTCCTTAACGGGCTTGGATATGAAATCAACAGCGCCTATGCTTCAACCATACCGGAGCTGCTTTTTGCGGCTTATCAAATGATGTTTGCAATAATCACTCCCGCGCTTATATGCGGTGCTCTTGCCGAAAGAATGAGATTTTCGGTGCTTGTTGCATTTATTGCACTTTGGAGCCTTTTTGTCTACTACCCGCTTGCCCATATGGTTTGGGGCGACGGCGGATTTATAAAGGCTCTTGGCGCGGTCGATTTCGCCGGAGGCAATGTGGTACACATCAGTTCCGGAATTTCCGGGCTTGTAGCCTGCATAATGCTTGGCAAGCGCCGCGGATTCGGGCTTATGTCCTACAAACCGCACAACATTCCGTTTGTGTTCCTTGGTGCGGCACTGCTTTGGTTCGGCTGGTTCGGATTTAACGCAGGAAGCGCGCTTGGGGCAAATGAGCTTGCAATACATGCCTTTATGACCACAAACACTTCCGCCGCTGCCGCGTTGCTTTCGTGGATGCTTATTGAAAAAATAAAATATGGCAAACCGACTCTTATGGGAGCCGCCACCGGTGCTGTCATAGGTCTTGTGGCAATTACTCCGGGTGCCGGATTTGTGCCCCTTTGGGCCTCGGCAATAATAGGCGTGCTTGTCAGCCCCATATGCTTTTTCTTCATTTCAAAAGTCAAAGCAAAATTCGCCTACGATGATGCCCTTGACGCTTTTGGATGCCATGGGATAGGCGGAGTATGGGGCGGAATCGCAACAGGACTTTTTGCTCAAAAATCAATAAATCCGGCAGCAAAATGGGATGGTCTTTTCTTTGGCGATGCAAGGCTTTTCCTTGCCCAGCTTGCAAGCATTGCAATAACAGTTGCCATTTCTGCAATCCTTACTTTTGCAATAGTATTTGTGCTTAAAAAGCTTACCACCATAAGGGTTTCACAAACCGCGGAATCGCAAGGGCTGGATATTTCCGAGCACAGCGAATCAGCATACCCTGCCTTTACGGGACTTGACTGAGGAGGGATTTTAATATGATGAAGAAAATAGAGGCAATAATCCGTCCGGAAGCATTGGAGCCTCTTAAAGAGGCCCTGATTGCCGCCCATGTGGACGGAATAACAATAAGCCAGGTGCTTGGCTGCGGAAAACAGCACGGCTGGACCGAACATCACCGCGGGAGCGACGTAATCATGAACACCATACCCAAAATAAAGGTGACCCTTGTCGTAACCGAAAAAAGGCTTGAAGAAATAATAGGAATCATAATTGAAATTTCACGCACAGGAGAGGTCGGGGACGGAAAAATCTTCGTCACCGACATATCAGACTGCATAAGAATAAGAACAGGAGAGCGCGGGGAAAAGGCAATTTAAAAAGAAGCTTATTTGAAGTACGTTTCTGGGGGCAAAATCTGCCCCCATTTTTGTTGCTTGTTAATATTTTATTTACATATTTCCTGCTTTATATTTTTGGAAAGATATGATATAATATTTTTGATTGCTTTAATAAAGCATTTTTGCGATTTGCGGCGTTCTCCACAGACCACGCAAAAGGAGAATAAAATATGAATAACAAAACTACCATTCTTGTTGTTGATGACGACAAAACCACAGCAAGCTTTTTGTCCACAGTGCTGACTTCAAATGACTACCGTGTGCTTACAATCTCTACCGGCAGAGAGGCCCTGACGGTGGTTTCTTCCCATTGCCCGGATGTCATGCTTCTTGACCTTGGACTTCCCGATATGGACGGTATGGAAGTTTTAAAAGCTGTAAGGGAATGGTCTTCGATTCCTATTATAATAGTATCGGCAAGAAATTCAGACAAAGACAAAGCAAATGCTCTTGACAGCGGTGCCGACGACTATATAACAAAACCCTTTGGCACTTTGGAACTTTTGGCAAGAATTCGCTGCGCAATACGCCACAACCGCAAAACAACGCTTGGCTCCAATGAAAACAGCTCCGTTTACAACATTGGAGATTTGTCGATAGACTATGACAAAAGAATTGTCACAGTATGCGGCGAGGATGTTCACCTTACGCAAATTGAGTATAAAATCATAACACTGCTTGCCAAATACTCAGGCCGTGTGCTGACATATGATTTTATAATCAATGAAATCTGGGGGCCTTTCGGTTCAAAAGACAACCAAATCCTGCGCGTAAATATGGCCAACATAAGGCGCAAGATAGAAAAAAATCCTGCCGAACCGAAATATATCTTGACGGAAGTCGGCGTCGGGTACAGAATGGTTGAGGAGATTGCAAATGAAAAAAAGAACGGCGCTTTTTAATTCCATTAAAGGGCTTATTGTTGGTTCGTCAATGCTCATTCCAGGGGTAAGCGGCGGTACAATGGCACTTATCCTTGGAATTTACAAGGATTTAATCCATGCAATAAACAACTTTTTCCGCGATTTTAAAAAGAGCTTTGCCCTTCTTGCCCAGTTTTGCATAGGCGCGGGGCTTGGTTTTTTGCTTTTTGCAAG
This sequence comes from Oscillospiraceae bacterium, assembly GCA_029267825.1. Taxonomy (GTDB): domain Bacteria; phylum Bacillota; class Clostridia; order Oscillospirales; family Ruminococcaceae; genus JAIHAL01. The sequence goes on along the minus strand of JAJUHO010000080.1, from coordinate 1,927 downwards.
ACTGCTTGATTATGCTTTGCAAAAGTTTGAACTGCCGCTGATGTATTTTTTCATCGGCGCAATACTTGGTGGAATCCCGCTGCTGGTAAAGCAATCCGAGGTGCGCAAGGGAGATTTCAAAACTCTTGCAGGATGTGCAATAGCGCTTTTGCTTGGTGTTGCGGTTGTGCTTTCACTTAAATTCATACCGGAAAACATTTTTACTTTCGGCGGGGGATTTTCAATAAAGTCCGTGCTTATGCAGCTCCTTACCGGAATAATCATAGCCGTTGCGCTGATTCTTCCGGGAATAAGCACATCCCATATGCTGCTTGTGCTTGGAATGTACCAAACTATGCTTAAAGCGCTTGAAAACCCTATGGGAAACCTTGTTTTTCTTGGTTCTCTTGCCGTCAGCACGGTCATTGGCGTTTTTCTTACTACAAATCTGCTTGAAAAAGCCATGGACAAGTTCCCGCAGGTTACTTATTTTGCAATAATAGGCTTCGTGGCCGGCTCGGTCATTGATGTTTTTCCCGGATTCCCGCTCGGATGGGAAATACCTGTTTGCATAATAACCCTTTGCGCAGGATATTTTGCCATAAACTATATGTCAAAATTTTCGGAACAAAAAGAATAAAAAAGCTTTGTATTGCTTAAAATATCCCCAAAAGGCTCAAAAAGGGGATGAAAGCTTTGAAAAGGAATGTCCTTTATATGCTTTCGTCCTTTTTTTGCGCCTTTATTTTTTTCTTTTTCCTCTTTTTTTCTGCAAAAGCATTTCTTGATGTACCCATTGACTCCGACTATGCAAACCTTGTGCTTGAAGCAAATGACATTCTTTCCGGCAATATCTTTTTAAAAGGCTGGAACCTTACCGGAATAACCTTTTTCACCACCGATTTGCCATATTTTATCTTTGGGACCATGATTTTCGGCATTTCGGAAAGCGCTTATTTTGCCGCCGTCATCCTTATGTATTTTGTGCTTGCAGTTTCCTGTGTTTTGCTCATTATCTCCAAAAACAAAGAAAGCTTTCCGCTTTCTCTTTTGGTTCTGCTTTGCACGGGCGGATTCCCCTGCTACTACTCATGCGAAGTTTTAAGGGCGCACACGCCTGTTTTTTCATATGTGTTTTTCTCATTGTTTTTTATGCAAAAAATGCTTTCCTCTCAAAAACCAAGGAAAATGACCTGCGTCCTTTTTACCGTTTTCCTTGCCCTTGCCATTGCGGGGGACCCGATAGCCCTGCTTTTTGGGATTGTGCCCATTTTTATTTTCAGCCTTTACGGGATATTTTTTTATCCCGCCCAACGAAAGCTTTACTTGAAAATACTCATTTTAGACATCCTTGCGGCAATTTTGGGAAAACTTGCCGAACTTGCTTTCTTGGCGGGAGGAGCAAACAAAAACTCCTTTATTTCCACAAGAGGATTTATATCTGAGGAAAGCATAATCCCCAAAACGCTGCTTTATTTGAAATGCCTTTTAAAAATGCAGAACGCATACTTTTTCAACGGCAAAATTTTAGAAATTTCAACTATCCTGTCGGCTTTCAGAGCGCTTTTGGTTCTTCTGGCATTTTATCTTTTTGCCAAAAATTTATCCCTATTTGCAAAGCGGCAAGGCTTTGACCCTGTATCTCTCATTTTAACCCTTGGCTTTTTGCTTTTATCCCTCGCCTTTATTTTTACGGACATTTCCGTCGATATTTACAGCGCACGCTACATGGGTGCATTCCCAATGCTCTGCGGAATTCTCATTGCAAGGCATCTTTTTATTAAAAAAGCTCCTTTTAAAAATACTATGGTATTTTTCATATCCTTGCTTTTTGGGGCCTCGACAATTTTCTTCCCTCGCAATTTAAATCAAATAAACACTCCGCAAGAACGCCTTTCCGGATTTTTGCTCAAAAACAAGCTTGAAAATGGCTGTTCCGCCTTTTGGG
>JAJUHO010000213.1 GCA_029267825.1 Oscillospiraceae bacterium | reverse complement strand
GGTTTTGAAAATAATCTTCCTGTTGGAATGCAGCTTATAGGGAATAAATTTGAAGAACAAACGCTCCTTAATGCGGCTTTTGGATATGAACAACTTGTCGGCGGTTTTAAATGCTTGCCGGAAATTGTCTAAGGAGGGGCACGATGATGAATGATTACGAAGTAGTTATAGGGCTTGAAGTCCATGCGGAACTTAATACCGAATCAAAAATATATTGTGACTGCAAAAATGCTTTTGGCTTGGAGGTAAACACGCAGGTTTGTCCGGTTTGCATGGGAATGCCGGGAGCTTTGCCCACACTTAATGAAAAAGTGGTTGAATATGCCATAAAAATGGGACATGCTTTAAACTGCAAAATAAATAATGTTTGCAAGCAGGACAGAAAAAATTATTTTTATCCTGACCTGCCAAAGGCTTATCAAATTTCACAATCAGATATTCCGCTTTGCCAAAATGGGTATCTTGACGTAATGATTGATGGAAAAATAAAGCGAATCGGTATTACAAGAATACACATAGAAGAAGATGCCGGAAAACTTTTGCATGACGATGCTTTTGCAGGTTCGCTTGTAGATTTAAACAGATGCGGCGTGCCGCTTATTGAAATTGTATCCGAACCTGATATGAGAAGTTCAGCAGAGGCAAAGGCATATCTTGATACTATAAAATCCATATTGCAATATCTTGATATTTCTGACTGCAAAATGCAGGAAGGTTCCATCAGATGCGACGTAAATGTTTCTGTGCATAAAAAAGGCGAGCCTTTCGGAACGCGCTGTGAAATGAAAAATGTAAACAGCTTTAGCGCAGCAGTAAGAGCAATAGATTATGAGGCGAAAAGGCAAATAGAGGTTTTAGAGGCCGGTGGAGTAGTTGAGCAAGAAACAAGGCGTTGGGATGATGCAAAAGGCATAAGCATAACAATGCGTTCAAAAGAGGACGCACAGGATTATCGTTATTTTCCGGAACCGGATTTGCTGACAATCGTTGTTGATGAAAACAAGGTAAGGGAACTTAAAGAAAGCCTTCCTGAATTGCCTAATGCAAAGATTGCAAGATATGTAAATGATTTTGGACTTGTGCAAAATGATGCTGCTCTTATTGTTGATGTTCCTGAAAAAGCAAAACTTTTTGACGAGTGCATAAAGATAGGCGGATGTTCACCTAAAATTATAAGCAATTGGATTCTTGGAGATATTTCAAAGTATATGAATGAAACGGGAAAGAGCATATCTGAAACGCACCTTTCCGCAGAACGTCTTACAAAGCTTCTTTCAACGATTGAAAAAGGTGTAATTTCAAATGCTGCCGGAAAGGTTGTTTTTGAAGCAATAATTTCGGAAGATAAAGATCCAATGGATGTAATTGAAGAGAAGAACCTTGCCCAAAATTCTGATACGGATTATCTGGAAAAGCTTGCAAGAGAGGTTCTTGCTCAAAATGAAAAATCCGTAACGGATTATAAAAATGGAAAAACAAATGCCCTTGGATTCCTTGTCGGCCAGTGCATGAAAGCATCACAAGGTAAGGCAAATCCGGGCATGATGAAAGAAATTGTATTGAAAATGCTTAGCGAATAAAAACAAAAGCCGGTTCTATAAGAAAACAGAATCGGCTTTTATATTTTTGTGAAATTGCTCTTTTTTTGCAAAAGAAGAATAGCTGTCATAATAATTAAAAAGATTGAAGGAATGGGCGAAATGCTTCTTAAAGAAATATGTACTGTTTCTGAAACGGGGATAACTTCATTTCCGAAAATCTTTAATAAAATATGGCATATTACAGAGGCGATAAGGGTTGAAAGAATTCTTGTAGTTATAAATTTTCCAAGGCCTATTTTACCTTTGGTTATGGCGGCAATTTGCAGGATTATGCATATTCCGCCAAAAGAAAAAATTCCGGCTATCAGTGGTATAAGATTAAAGCAATTTTGAGGAAGAAATGAAATATTGCTT
>JAJUHO010000121.1 GCA_029267825.1 Oscillospiraceae bacterium | reverse complement strand
GGCGCCGCACTTTCAACGGTGATTTGCTATATTTTTACAAGCTACGCTTCAATAAGGCTGCTTTGCAAAAAAACCAAAACAAGCCTTAACAGAAACAAGCTGTTTTTCAAGCCGCTTTTGGGAGGAATTTTCTGCGCTTTCGGAGCCGTTATTTCTAATTTATACCTTTCCGAAATGCTTGGACAAAGGCTTTCACTGCTAATAAGCATAGCTTTTGGGGGAATAATTTACATATTATCTCTGTTTTTTACAGGCGGAATAACCAAAAACGAAATAAAAGCGCTTTTTTAAAAAGAAAATTTTAAAAAATACTTGAAATATTGAGCATAATCGGTTAATATATTCAATGGAATTATCTTTCAAGTTTGGAGAGGAAAATGCAAAGCTTTAAATTTAAGGAAAAATATGATGTAAATGATCTTGTTGAGATAATGAAAATTTTGCGCGGAGAAAACGGATGCCCATGGGATCGGGAACAAGACCATAAAAGCATAAGAAAAAACTTCCTTGAAGAAACTTATGAGGTACTTGAAGCTATTGATTCCGAAGACGCTGTCCTTTTGCGCGAAGAACTTGGCGATGTGCTTTTGCAGGTGGTTTTCCACTCGCAAATGGAGGCTGAAAAAGGCGTTTTCGATTTCAGCGACGTCGCTGATGAAGTCTGCAAAAAGCTTATAGAAAGGCATCCCCATGTTTTCGGTGAAATAAGCGTTGAAAATTCAGGCGAAGTGCTTAAAAACTGGGACAACATCAAGCAAGCTTCAAAGGGGCAGGAAACTTATACTGAAACACTTAAAAGTGTACCGAAAATACTTCCGGCGCTTATGAAAAGCTATAAAATAGGCCAACGCGCAAAGCGTGCAGGTATGGATTTTAAAAGTGAGCTTGACGCTTTTGAAGCTCTTGAATCGGAAATCGGCGAACTTAAAAGCGCTATTGCTCAAAAAAACAGGCAGGAAATTGAGGACGAGCTTGGCGATGTTTTATTTTCGGCAGTTAATGTTGCAAGAAAGCTTGACATCGACCCGGAAGAATGTCTTTCAAAGGCTTGCGAAAAATTTGTTGAAAGGTTTTCCGAAACCGAAAATTTAATAAGGCCTCAGGGGATTGATATGAAAACCCTTGGCATAGATGAGCTTGACGTTTATTGGCGTCTGGCAAAGCAAAAACTGGCAGATAAAAATAAAGGTCAGTAAAAAATGATGGGATTCCATCAAAAAAATATTGGAGGATTTGAAAATGACAAAGACCGATTTAATCAACGCAGTTGCAGAAAGCACAGAATTTTCCAAGAAGGATGCTGAAAAAGCCGTTTCAGCGGTTATTTCTGCTATTTCCGATGCGCTTGCAAAAGGCGACAAGGTTCAGCTCGTAGGATTTGGCACATTTGAAGTGCGTCAACGCAAGGCCAAGGAAGCAATTAACCCATCCACCAAACAAAAAATTATGGTTCCCGCAAAGAAGGCTCCTGTATTTAAGGCAGGAAAGGCTCTTAAAGACGCCGTTGATGCAAAGTAAGTCTTTTATTGCGGCATAAATGTTTCTTTTGGATTTTTAAATTTACGGGTGGGGATATTCTCCACCCTGTTGTTTTTTATGGAGGTTTTATGAGGCTTGACAAATACCTTAAAACAACCCGCCTTATCAAGCGGCGCACAATTGCAAATGAAGCCTGCGACGCAGGAAAAATTGCTGTAAACGGCAAAATTGCCCGCGCTTCATACGAAGTTAAAGCAGGCGACATCATTGAAATAAACATGGGAACAAAACCACTTAAAGTCAAGGTCCTTTCAATTTCAGAACACGCCACAAAAGAAAGCGCCGCAGAACAATATACGGTAATTGAGTAAAAATTCTTTTTCCCCCATTGACAAAAAATATTTAAAATAGTACTATATTAAACGGGAAGAGGTTATAAATCCATAATCAAAAAGGAGATATAAAATGAAGTTTTTCATTGACACCGCCAACGTAAAGGAAATTAAGGAAGCAAACGATTTGGGGGTAATCTGCGGCGTTACCACAAACCCGAGCCTTATTGCAAAAGAAGGCAGGGATTTTGAGGAAGTCGTAAAGGAAATTACAAGCATAGTGGACGGGCCTATTTCCGCTGAGGTTATTTCACTTCAAGCGGATAAAATGGTTGAAGAGGCTATTCCTCTTTCAAAAATCCACAAGAACATTGTAATTAAAATACCCATGTGCGCAGAAGGCCTTAAAGCAACAAAGCGCCTTACCGAAATGGGAATAAAGACAAACGTAACTTTGATTTTCTCGGCTGCACAGGCACTTATGGCTGCACGTGCAGGCGCTACCTATGTCAGCCCGTTCCTTGGCAGGCTTGATGATATCGGAATGGAAGGCATGAACCTTATTTCAGAAATCGTGGATATTTTTAGGGTTCAAAACATCCAAACAGAAATTATTGCCGCTTCAATCAGAAATCCCATCCACGTTACAACCTGCGCAAGGCTTGGTTGCGATATTGCAACAATTCCTTACTCCGTGCTTATGCAGATGATTAAGCATCCGCTTACTGATGCCGGAATTGAACGTTTCCTCAAAGACTGGGAAAGCGTTCCTAAGAAGTAATAAGTCAAAAAAATTAAGAGCTGTCGTTTAAAACGGCAGCTCTTTTTATTTTTAAATTTAAATTCAGTCATTAAGATAAGATTTTACAAGAACCTGCAAAAGTTCATCCCTATCGATATGTCTTATTAAACTTCTTGCGTTGTTATAGGTTGTGATATATGTCGGGTCCTCAGAAAGAATATAGCCGACTATCTGATTGATTGGATTATATCCCTTTTCACGCAAAGCATCATAAACTGCGGTAAGTGTTTTTTTAAGTTCCTTTTCCTTATCTTCATGCACCGAAAATGTCATTGTCTGCTCATTCATTCCTAACCCTCCCCATCATGTATTACTTTGTCTTTATTATATACCGTTTCTCAAAGTTTAGCAAGTACAATTAAGAAAATTTTATTCCCTCAGTTCGGCACCTAAAGCTTCAAGCGCCTTTAAAATCTTTTTAAGAGCGCTATCTGCCTGTTCATCGGTAAGTGTTCCTTCATGAGAACGCAGAACTATTGAATAGGAAACGCTCTTTTTGCCGTCTGCAATCTGCTTGCCCTTATAGACATCAAAAAGCGAAACCTTTTCAAGTATTTTGCCTGCTGCGGATTTTATTGCCTTTTCAAGCTCAGCCACAGGCATACTGTCATCGCATACAACGGACAAATCCCTTGTTACAGCCGGATATTTCGGAAGAGGCCTATAAACCTTTTCAAGGATTGAAAGCTCCATCATCTCCGGAACATTAAGCTTTGCGGCATATACCCTTGTGCCTATATCATAATTTTCAAGCACTTCGGGATGAAGCTCTCCCATCAAGCCAATGGCAATCCCATTTTTGGATATTACAGCCCTTCTGCCGGGATGAAAAGCATGGAACTCGTCAAATGCGCATCCATCTGTGCAGGCGGAAACATCATAATCATAAATTCCCATTTCCTCAAGGATTTCTTCAACTGCTCCCTTTAAATCATAAAAATCAATCCCGTCGCCGTACATTCCAAGGCAAAGGCGCGCAGGCTCAAACGGAAGCTCCTCGCCCTCGGCAGGAATATATTCATTCCCTATTTCATAAAGCTTTGCGGAAAGGTTGCGGCTGCTGTAATTGCGCGCAAGCACCTCGCACATTGATGGAAGCACGGTTGTCCTCATTACGCTTGTATCTTCCCCCAGCGGATTTGTAATGGTTACGGCATTTCTTAATTTGCTGTCCACCGGCAAAAGGATTTTATCAAAATACTTTGGTGATATGAACGAATATGTCGTTATTTCATTAAATCCAAGTGAAAGCATGGTATTTTCAAGTTTTCTTATATATTTTTGCTTAGGCGTAAGTCCTGCCTTTGCTTCTCCCCTTACCAGCGTTGACGGAATGTTGTTGTACCCGTAAATTCTTGCCACTTCTTCGGCAATATCCGCTTTGCATTCTATATCAACTCTAAAAGACGGAGCATAGGCAAGGCCATTCTCAACCTTAAAGCCAAGGCGTGAAAGATATTCTTTCATCTCTTCGGCGGGGATATTGGTACCAAGGAAAGAATTTATCCAATTAGGGTCGAAAGTTACTCCCTTTGCGGTCTTATCCGAGAAATCCCTGTCTATAAGCGTTCCGACAACTTCTCCTGCGCCAAGCATTTCAACAAGCTCAAATGCCCTTTTTATTGCGGGAAGGGCATTTTCGGGATTAAGTCCTTTTTCAAAGCGTGATGAAGCGTCCGTTCTCATGCCAAGCTTTTTGGCGGTAAGGCGCACCGACGCCCCGTCAAAGCATGCCGACTCAAAGACTACAACGGAAGTATCGTCCATAATGCCGCTGTATTCACCGCCCATTACTCCGGCAACGGCAATCGGCTTTTCGGCATCGGCAATGACAAGCATTTCAGGCGAAAGTTTCCTTTCTATGCCATCAAGGGTGGTTATCCCCTCGCCGTCCTTTGCATTTCTAACAACAATCTTATTCCCGTTTACATACCTTAAATCAAAAGCGTGCATAGGATGCCCATATTCAAGCATTACATAGTTTGTAATGTCAACAAAATTGTTTATCGGGCGCACTCCGCTTGCTCTCAGGCGTTCTCTCATCCAACGCGGCGATGGGCCTATTTTTACATTCTTTACAATTCCAGCTATATAGCGTGGGCAAAGCTGCTTATTTTCAACCTCAACCGAAAGGATTGACGAAATATCCTCGCTGTTTCCTTTAAATTCAGGTTCTTTTATCTTTAACGGAATATTAAACGTTGCATGAGCCTCTCTTGCAAGCCCCAAAACCGACATGCAGTCCGGTCTGTTTGAGGTTATCTCAAATTCAACGGAAGTATCGTCAAGGCCTATTGCGCTTTTAATATCCTGTCCTATCTTGCAGTCTTCTTGCAATATAAAAATCCCATCCGATACGGCATAAGGAAAATCATGTGTTGTAAGTCCAAGCTCACCAAGCGAGCAAAGCATTCCACAGCTTTCAACGCCTCTCAATTTGCCTTTTTTTATCTTTACTCCTCCCGGCAGCGTTGAGCCATCCAAAGCAACCGGAACCACATCGCCTGCCTTTACATTTTGCGCGCCGGTAACGATTTGCAGCGGAGCTTCCTTTCCCACATCAACCATGCAAACAAGCAAATGGTCGGAGTTTTCATGTTTTTCAACCGAAATTATTTTACCTACAACAACATTTGATATTTCTTCGCCTTCGGTTTCATATCCCTCAACCTTTGAACCTGACATTGTCATACCGTGGCAGAAATCACGTACGGGCATATTTATATCAACATAATCGGAAAGCCATTTCATTGACAAATTCATATTTCCACATCCTTTCAAAAATTAAAACTGTTCAAGGAATCTCAAATCATTTTCGTAAAGCAATCTCATATCGCTGATTCCATATCTTCTCATAACTATTCTTTCAAGGCCAAGTCCAAAAGCAAAGCCGCTGTAAACCTCAGGGTCTATGCCACAACCTTCAAGGACTTTCGGGTGCACCATTCCTGCGCCCAAAAGCTCAATATACCCCTCTCCCTTGCAAAGCGGGCAGCCCTTGCCTTGGCATTTAAAGCACATAACATCTATTTCGGCTGATGGTTCGGTATACGGGAAATGGTGCGGACGAAGCCTTATTTTTGCATCCTCTCCATAAAGACG
>JAJUHO010000191.1 GCA_029267825.1 Oscillospiraceae bacterium | reverse complement strand
TACTGCTGATACTAAAAAACTTTCTTGTGTAGAATCACCTTTGCTTATACAAAATCCGGACGTAAAATTAATGCTTAGTTATGCAGTAATGATGACTGAAAAAACGAACAATTCCGAATATAATTTACATTTGGAAACAGGCAATTCTCCATGTTGGAAAATCGAAAATATGGAATGGATTTATGACGAAGAACTTACAAATCAACTTAAAACGGAATATTCATCAATAAAAACGGATAAAGAACTTGAATATCTTAAAGCATACCGCATTAATGTTTGCATTACGCTTTCATCAAAAACTGATATCGTAATAAAACCGATTATTTCAGCAGAAATTAATGGAGAAAAGGTTTATTGTACAACAGAGCCGTTCTTTTTAAAATTTTAGATATAATATTATCCCGGTTTGGCTTAAAATAAGCCTCCGGGATTTTTTGTGTATAAATATTACAATTTAGAAACATATATTTACAATTTGGTTACAGATATTGACATTTTAATATAAAGTGGTATAATGAGGAAAAAGGCGCAATTTAATTTGTTTTATATTTTAATTTTAATGTTTAAAGAAATAAGGATTGAAATGAAAAAAATTATTAGTTCGCTTATTGCCTTTTTGTTATTTTTCCCAGGTTCTTTAAAAATATTCGCATTTGAACAAAGTAGTGCTGATTATGTTAAGAAACAAATAAAAAAACAAGAGCCATTTATTATTTATATTGACGCCAATGGGTGTCAAGTATTTCATAATTTGCCTTCTAATGCCAATCAAAGTGTTTATTCCCCTATCATAATTGATGAAACAAAAGCTGTACGCATAGCAATTAAGAAAGATCAAAGCATATTTGTTGATAATTTGAAAAGTAATGAAAATACATATGATGTTGAAAATAATCCTGTACATATTGGTACTTGGAATGGAACAAAAGTTTATGCCAGACATACTATTGGGGTACAAAGTTCTATTGGGTCTACAAAATACCTTACTACTCAAGGTGATGCGACTTGGTATAATTCTAAACATTTAACAGCTCTTCCTTATAGAAATGGAAATGCTAATATATCCCCACATCAAAATGTTGTTGATGTGGAAAAAGAAACTGAATTTACAATTACTGCTACAAATACTGGCAAATCTATTACTGTTAAAGTTAATGATTTTGGTCCTAATCAAAAATCAGATCCTGGAAATAAAACTATTGTCGACATGGATTCTAGTGATTTTGAAACTATTTTTGGCAAAAAAAGTATTGGAAGATCTCATTGCACAACAAAAGTAACTGTTAAACAATATTTTAATTAATTTTTTAAATATTTAATATACTTGCCGGGTCATACATATGATCCGGCAAGTTATATGAAAGGGAAAATAAAATGAAAAAAATATACATGATAAGTTTTGTATTTACACTATGCATATTCATTTCTTCATGCAGCAAGTCACAGGATAAAGAAAATATTAATTTAAAAAATTATAATACTGCAATTAAAGAAACGGATCAACAACAAACTGTTGATACATCAGAAACAAACCTATCTTCATGGAATATTGACAAACAGGATAAATATTCAAAATGGTTGTGTGGGATGGTTGAAAATAACAATGGCTCTGATGTTGTAGTTATAAATCCCCAAACATATGCCGTTGAATTTATTGATCATTTGGATAATGTAGATTCAACACAAGCATGTGCGGTGAGTTCAAACGGAGAATTACTAGCTTATTCTCAATTTATAACAGATGTTCAATCGCAAGGCATGTATTTAACTGTAAAAAATATAAAGTCAAAAACAATTAAAACTTTTTTTAAAGATTCAAGCTGCAATCAGTTAATTACAGATATGTTATGGCTTAAAGACAACAAGTCATTGCTGCTTAAATTAAGCATAAAAGATGGTGTCTTCTATTCTGATATCCTTTGTATTCTTGATACTGAAACTGTAAAATTAACTATAATAGATCAAGGAAAATTTGCAACAGGCAACACGGTGTTGGACGGAGAAAATAATTTGTACTATAATGGTTTATCACAGCAGGAATTAGATTTTTTTATGAAAAAATACGGTGCTTCAAAATCAATACCTGTTAGTGAAAACGGCGGGTGGAATTATGTAGATATTGCAAATCCTATGCTTTCGCCTGATGGACAAAAAATTTTATACAATGTAACATTTTATAGAAATGTTACCCCGGCTTTTTATGAAAATGATATTCAAAAGCCTCATTTATGGCTTGCATCCGGCATTTGGATTGCAGATATCAATGGTAAAACTCCACCAAAATTAATTTGGGGAAATAATGAAACTCAATCAAATATAGGGAAAACTGTATGGACTGACAATCCTAATCAAATTATTTTTAATAGGTATTATGATGAATTGACAAATGGAGTAAGCAATATAGAAATTTATGATATTTTAAATAATACAACAAGCTTAATTCTTAAATCATCAGCCAAGTACGAAACTAATATCCCACGTTGTTCATATGGGAAAACGTTGCTTGCTATTTCAGATGGAAATTCAGGTGAAAAAATAATTTCTTTAAATTTGGAAACAAATGAAATTTCAGAAGTAACATTTTCATATAAAGGACAAAACATAAATATTTGGGGATTTAATCCAATTGCTTGATGGTAGCATCCCGGTTTGGATTACAATAAGCCGCCGGGATTTTTTGTATTCCTTTCATTCAAACTTTTTTTGTATTGTTTTGGAGAAATACCATAAGTTTTTTTAAAAGTCCTTGAAAAATGGTCCGTGCTTTCGTAACCGTTGCATTCGGCTATTTGGGAAACG
>JAJUHO010000022.1 GCA_029267825.1 Oscillospiraceae bacterium | reverse complement strand
GCCAAATCACTCTTAATGGTTCTTACTATTTCCTCAACGTCATCCGTTTCCTGCTGTGCTTCAATAATCTGGCGTATCCACGCAAGGCGGCTGTCAAGCTTATCCTTGCCTTTTACGCCTTCTTTATATTTCCAGTGGGCGGCAATTCCGTATTCGGCGGTAAAATGCATGTCCCACGTTCTTATCTGAACCTCAAAAGGTATGCCTTCCCTGCCTATGACCGTTGTATGCAGCGACTGGTACATATTTGGCTTTGGCGTTGAAATATAATCTTTAAAGCGGTTGGGGATTGGTTTAAACATATCATGTATTATTCCCAAAGCATTGTAGCATTCGATTACAGTTGAAACTATTATCCTGACCGCATATTTATCATATATTTCATCAAAGTCACGCTTATTTATATACATTTTCTTGTATATGCCGTAAATGCTTTTAACCCTGCCGTCAATTTGAGGCTTTTGGGAAAATCCTGCATCCTCAAGCCTTACGTTTATGCGTTCCTTTATTGACTCTATAAACGCCTCTCTTTCCTCTTTGCGCTTTTCAAGCAGGGATTCTATTTCATCATATGCAAAAGGGTCAAGATAACGAAAGGCCAAATCTTCAAGCTCTTCCTTAACGGCGCGTATTCCAAGCCTATGGGCAATCGGAGCATATATATTCATTGTTTCAAGCGCCGTGGCAAGCTGCTTTTCCGGCGGACGATGGCTTAAAGTGCGCATATTGTGCAGCCTGTCGCAAAGCTTTATGATTATTACCCTTATATCCTGCGACATCGCAAGCAAAATTTTTCTTACGTTTTCCGCCTGCTGCTCTTCCTTTGTAAAAAGGGGAATTTTACCAAGTTTGGTAACTCCATCAACAAGCATAGCAACATCCTGCCCAAAGCGCTTTTTAAGTTCTTCAAGCGTTGCCCCAGTATCTTCAACCACATCGTGCAGTATTGCCGAGCATATTGTATCGGTATCCATTCCAAGCTCAAGAAGTATAAACGCCACTGCAAGCGGATGTGTTATATAAGGTGCGCCTGATGAGCGCACTTGCCCGCTGTGTGCTTTTTCGGCAAATTCATAGGCAGAAATAATTTTGCTTAAATCATACTGTTTTTCACCATCAAGTATTTTCTGTATAAGAATGTCAATCGTATATATAGTTTCTTTCTCCGCCATCATAAACACCTCAAGCCGCTTAAGATTTTTGAGCTTTCCAGACTGGTTTTCCCCTTTACCGGCAAAAGTTGTGCCATGCCGTTTGGCACATCTATATGCACAAGTCCAAGCTCGCTTAATATGTCAAGACAAAGTCTTAATTTGCAATAATTCATTGCATCCGAATTAAGGCGCATAAACAGCGCATCAATATGAATCGGCAAAGCCGAAAGCGACTTATAAACCACCGCAAGTTCTTCCCTCGACGGGACTATACGCGGTTTTAAAACTGCCGCCACACCCTCTCCAAGCATATACTTTTCATAAGTTTCTTTTGCGGCAAAATATTTTGACTGTGACATTCCGCTTTTTCTATAATCAACAGTTCTTGACGACACGCTTGTAATCCCATTGTATAAATTCAATTCGGTATGAATTAAAAAATCCCCGATTTCCCCCTTGCTTAAATGAAATTTTTCCGGAGATATTCCAAAAAGCAGCGAATGTATTATTATGCCGCCGTAATTAAGTTTAAGTCTTAAATGTTTCCCCTGTGAAAGCGGAATTATTTCCTCAACCCTTGCGCCGCAAACCGCAAAAAGCGGCCTGCCATTGCCTTCGCCAAACGGTTCCAATCTTTCAAGGCTTTCTATTGCGGCAATGCTTAAATCCTTAGGTTCCAAAACCTTATCGGCAACTATTGAATGCTGCGGCATGGACGGGAATTTTTCCTTTGAATACTGCCTGAGCTTTAAAATAAAAGGCTTGATGTTTTGCACTTTCAACGAAAAGCCTCCGGCGCCCTCATGCCCGCCGAATTTTATCAGGGTTTCCGAGCAAGCACTAAGAGCCTCAAATATAGAATAGCCATCCACATTTCTGGCGGACCCCCTTGCCTCATCCCCTTCAACGGAAATAACAAAGCTTGGCTTGCCATATTTTTCAACCAATCTTGCGCAAACTATGCCTATTACCCCATGATGCCAGCCTTCTTTATAAAACACAAGCACCCTTTCATTTAAAAGCTTTGGATTTTCCAAAATAATATCGTCTATTTCCTTTAAAATGCGTTCCTCTTCCTCTTTGCGCAGTGAATTAAGCCTTGAAATTTCACTTGCAAGCCTTTCAGCCTCAACATCATCTTCCGCCAAGAGAAGTTTTAATGCAAGTGCAGGCGAACCAAAACGGCCTGCAGCATTTATTCTTGGGGCAATCATAAACGCAACCGAAAACGAATTTATTTTATCGACAGGCACTCTTGCTTCTCTCATAAGTGCAGAAAGCCCAAGATTTTCAGTATTTGAAAGAAGCCTTAGCCCGTTTTCGACTATAATCCGATTTTCTCCGCTAAGCTCAACAACATCGGCAATTGTGGCTATTGCCGCAAGGTCGCCGAATTGTTCCATAACCGCATCATAACTTCCGCCGTCAAGAGCAGCAATGAGCTTAAGCACTACTCCTGCCCCGCAAAGGCTTTTATATGGCGACGGGCAATCAGTCCTATGCGGATTTACTACCGCCTCTGCCTTTGGCAAGGTCATCGAAGGCTGATGATGGTCTGTTATTACAAGCTTCATTCCAAGCTCATATATAAGTTCCGCTTCATTATGCGCCGAAATCCCGTTATCAACGGTAATTATCAATTCAACGCCGTCTTTTGCAAGTTTTTTAACAGCATCAGAATTCATTCCATATCCGTCGTCGCGTTCCGGAATATGCCATATAACATTTGCTCCTATGCTTTCAAGATAGGAATAAAGCATTACCGTTGCACAAATTCCATCGCAGTCATAATCTCCGTAAATGCAGATAAGTTCTCCTTCTTCAAGTGCATGGTTTATTATTTCAACCGCTTTTTCCATATCTTTTAAAAGAAACGGGTCGGAAAGCTCACCGGAAGCAAAAAAATCTGCAGCAGCCGAAACCGTATCAATTCCTCTTGCAACAAGAATTTGGGCGCAGATTTTCGGCAAATCCGTCTTTTTCAAAAGATTTTCTACTTTTTCCTCATCCGGACGGCGAATAATCCATTTTTTCATGCGCTTGCAGGTCCTTTCAACAAATATTTAATAATAAATTATATCATCATTTTTCAGAATTTTCAATCGGCGGATATGAATTAAAACCTAACTTCGGAAATGCAAAGCAGCCGGCTGGATTTTTTTAATTCCGGCCGGCTGCCAAAATAAATTTTTTATCTCTTTTTATCTGCAATCTTTTTCGCCAAATCTGGCACGTTGGTAATAATTGAATCTACTCCTAAGTCAAATGCAAAATTTATTTGTTCTTCCGAATTCACCGTCCACGGGCGCACCTTTATTCCAAGTTTATGGCATTCGGAAACCACTTCCTTATCCGCAAGCGCAGAATAATGTGGATGTATTCCATCGCAATCAAGTTTTTTAGCATATTCCCAGATATCTACAAAACCTCCTACATACAATATGCTGACCGGTATTTCCGTAGATACGCTTTTTAAATATCTTAAAATATAGTGATTGAATGATGAATACGTCACATTTCCCGTCATTTTATACTTCTTTTCAGCCTCAATCACTTTATCTGCAATCGGAAAAGTTTTGCCAAATGAACTATCTTTTATTTCCACATTTACAAAAATACCTTCTCTTGACGCAAATTCAAAAACCTCCTCAAGCAACGGGATTTTTGTATTTTTATATCCGTCCTTGCCCGCACTGAAATCAAATCCGCAAAGCTCATCATAACTCATCCCAGAAACAAGGCCATGCCCGTTGCTTGTTCTGTCAATTTCCTCATCATGTATGACCACCAGTTTTCCATCCCTCGAAAGCTGAACATCAAGCTCTATCCCATCTGCGCCAAGCTCTTTTGCAAGCTCAAAGGCAGGCATCGTATTTTCAGGTGCATAAGCACAAGCTCCTCTATGCGCCATAATAACGGCATTGTTCATTAAAATTACCTTCTTTTTTAATTTGCAAGATTATAATCACTTATTGCAGTATTTATTGATTTGGCCATTGCTTTCAAAGCTTCTTCCTCAGACAACTCTCCGTTAAGCATTTTTGTTATATTAGTTTCCACAATCTGTCTTGCTTGAGTATATATTGCGCAAAGTCCCCCCTTTGATTCAGCAGGAGATTCTCTTAGCTGATTTACAGCTGTTTCAAATTGCGGATATTTTGCAACATTATCTTTATAAACCTGCTGGTCGTATGCCCCTTTTGTAATAGGAAAATATCCGGTTTTCGTATTCCAAAATGCCTGTTGTTCAGCACTTACCGCAAACTTTATAAACTCCCACGCTGCTCTTTCAATTTTATCATCTTGATTATCCATAATCCAAAGGGAAGCCCCTCCTATTGAAACCCCTCCTTTAGAATCATTATCTATCGCCGGAAAATATCCGGTTCCAAGTTCAAATTTTCCGGCAACGGCAGCCAAAGTAGAAGCAAGTCCTGCCGTACTTCCAACAGTCATTGCAATTTTACCATTGGCAAAAGCTGATGTACAATCGTCGCTATTCATGGCATATTTTGGCATAACATCTTCTTTTATAAGCCTGTTCCACATTTTAAGTATTTTTGCGCCACCGCCATTTTCATCAAAGACAACTTTTGTTGGTGCAGCATCTCTCCCATTGCCGTTGTCATAAATCGGCAAGAGTTGTTTTGCCATAAATTGCTCAAACCACCAACCATAGGTATACATACCATATGCATACCTTACTGTTTCACCAGAAGAATTTTTCTTTTTAAGCTTATCACTTAAAGCAATTATTTCTTCAAGAGTTTTTGGCGGATTTTCAGGGTCCAGCCCAGCTTCTTTAAAGGCATCTTTATTATAGTATAGCAAAGGTGTAGAAGAATTAAAAGGCATTGAATAAAGTTTTTTATTTATTTCATAATAAGCCAAAAGGTTTGGTTCAATTTGTTCTTTGTCCCATTTATCGGCATCAATAAAATTTTGGATAGGAACAATCCATTTGCTGTCAAGCATATACCTTGTGCCAATATCGTATACCTGTATTATATTAGGTCCTTGCCCTGCCATTTGAGCACTTTTAAGCTTATTTACTTCGTCATCATAACTGCCTTGAAATTGAGCAGTTATTTTTATATGCCCTTGATGAAGGCTGTTAAATTCCTCTACAATTTTATTTAATGCTTCGCCGTTTGTACCTCCCATAGCATGCCAAAAAGTCACTTCAATTTCAGGCCCGTTTAAAACCTCATCAGCCGAAACAACATTTACTTTTTCAGTTTCGGAACTTAAGGTTTTTTTATCATCAGTACCCACAGAACATCCTCCCAACAACAAGGCTGTTGAAGATATAAATGCCAAAATAATTTTAATTGCTTTTTTCCTTTCCATAATCAATTTCCTTTCCTTTTAAAAAAATTTATATCAAAGCTGAAATTCAGCCTTTAACCGAACCTGCCATCATTCCATCAATAACTTGCCTGTGCCCAAAAGCAAAAACTATTATTGATGGAATTGTAACAATGCAAATTCCAGCCATAGCAAGTCCTATGGTTTGTGCGGCATCAGCATCTCTTAAAGAAGTTATGCCAACCTGCACCATGCGCATTGCATCTTTGTTTGTAACAAGAAGAGGCCACATATACATATTCCATGAACCTATAAATGAAGTTATACCAAAAGATGCAGCTATTGGGCGTGAAAGCGGAAGCGCAACATAAATTAAAAAAGCCATATTTCCGCATCCATCAAGAAAAGCAGCCTCTCGCAATTCTTTTGCAATAGTTAAAAAATACTGTCTCATTAAAAATATTCCGGTCGCTGAAGTAGAAAAAGGAATTATAAGAGCGCTATAAGTATCAACCCACTTTAAGGAGCTTATTGTCAAATAATTTGCAATTATAGTCGCTTCGGAAGGAATCATTAAAGTCGACAACACTAACATAAAAATTAATTTCTTCCCCTTGAATTCATAAAAAGCAAAAGCATATGCCGCAAGTTCACAGGTTAAAATTTGAATTGCCAATATTGCCAATGCCACAAATAAAGTATTTAGCATATACCTTAAAATAAGTGTTCTTGAAAGTACCAAAAAAATATTTTCAAAACTGATTTTTGATGGTATAAGGCTTACATTATTTGAAAGTATATCACCGTTTGAAGCAAAACCCATAATCAGCATATACCAAACCGGAAAGAAAATTATAAGCCCAAATCCAAAAGCAAAAAGCCAAATCAACATTTTTTGCCATTTTGGTATATTTCTCATGAATAATGCACCATCCTTTTCTCATTTTTAAATTGTATTAACGTTATTATAAATATGATTAAAAATAAAACAACAGATTGTGCCGCCGCAAAATCAAATCTAAAATTAAAAAATGCATCCCTGTAAATACTGAACACAAGTATTTTTGTAGCATCTCCAGGTCCACCTTGAGTAATTACATTTACCTGCGCAAACGCTTGGAATGCCGAAACAACATTAAGAGTCAAAACAAAAAACATCACCGGAGATATTCCGGGCAACGTTATGTGGATAAATTTACTGAAAAATCCCGCGCCATCTATTTCCGCACTTTCATAAAGTTCCGCAGGGATATTTTTCATTCCAGCATTCATAAATATAAAGTTAGTACCGGACATCATCCACACCGTAACAACAGCCGTCAAAGGCAAAGCTATACCCGGATCCAAAAACCACTGGCAATTGACCCCAAAAATTTTATTTATTATGCCGCTTGCCGGATCAAACATCTTTTGAAAGACAATAGCCACCCCACTTGAAGCCGCGGCAAGAGGCATTGAAAAAACTATCCCAAAAGGAGCAAAAGCTTTTCCTTTTACATTAGCCAAAACCGAAGTTAAAAAGCCCAGAACCATTGACAAAACTATAACAATTCCCGAAAAATAAAAAGTCCTCAATAATGTTTCCCAAAATCCATCCTCAGAAAAAATTCTAAAATAATTCCTAAATCCCACAAATGCCTTTGCCACTCCTTGGCTATTTGTAATTGAAAGGCTTAATGCAATTGTTTTTAAAAAAGGATAATACAAAAAAACAAACAATGAAAGCAAAGCAGGAGAAATCAAGATATAAGGCTCAATAAACCTCATCCCACTTGCCCTTTTTTGGGTTTTATCAATAGAAAATTCGATATTCTTTACTGCAGTTAATTCTGACAATTTAACCAATCCTCCGTTTATTTTTTTATAATATTAAAAAGAAAAAACCCATGCGGCGATAAAAAAGCACTTTTGCAAAATGCTTTTTAAACATCGCGACATAAGGTTTTCTCTAAACTCCACCATAAAAGCCACAATAAAATATTAAATTTTTACATTCCAAAGTTCCTTACAACCTGTCGAAACATAATCCGCACCGCTTAAAAAAGCCTCTCTTGCCTCTTCTACACCCTTAACCAGACCTCCAACAATAAGCGGCTTTTTTATAGTTTCTTTTGTTTTCTTTATTATTTTAGGCATAAGTCCCGGCATCAATTCAACTTCATCAGGAACACAAGAGGCAACTGCTGAAAATGCATTTTTAAGCGCCGCACTATCAATAGCAAAAATTCTTTGGACACATGGCACTTTTTGTGCCTTTGCCGCAAGGATTATTTGACTCTTTGTAGTTATTATGCCATCTATTCCAAATTCATCGCACATAAAACGCACGGCATCTTTATCCCTTCCTATCCCGGAAATCATTTCAATATGTACAAAGGCTTTTTTATCTTTTTTATGAAGTTCTAAAATCATTTCTTTAAGATTATTTATATTCCCAATCATAATATTGACACGCTCGCAATCTGAATTTAACGCATCGCAAAATTGCGAGTAATCAACTATTGAGGGAATTATTTTTCCGATAAAATTCATAAATCAAATCCCCTCCGCAATATTATTGTATCATCCCCCCGCTCTTTTAACTATCATTTTAATATTTAATTCTTGTAATGTTTGTGTAATGTTTTAACCAAAAACCCTGTTTGACTTTTAAATCAAACAGGGTTTTATTATTACGATTTTTAGAAATAACTTAAATATTATTTTAAACCAGTTTCAGAAATATTCTGTACTATGATTACATCCCCTTCTTTAAGGCCACTTTTAACTTCAACATTTTCACCATCAGAAAGCCCTGTTTGAATTTCAGCCTTATTTTGTATCCCATTTGCATTTTTAACCAAAACAAAAACTTTTTCTCCTTCATAAGTCAGCGCTTCCTTAGGAATATAAAGTACACCATTTGCTTGTTCTTTTATCAATGAGGCTTCTCCGCCCATGCCCTCATAAAAATCAACCCCATCCTGCATGGAAAGTTTAAGCTTAACAGTATACTGTGCATCTCCAGAATCGGAAATTTCCGGTTCATGTGATATTGAATCAACTGTTGCAGGAAAAATCTTTTCATCAAAGGCCGAAAGCTTAACTTCAGCTTTCTCAGCAATTGCAACAGAATTTATATTGCTTTCATCAATCAAAATTTCAAAGTAAGCAAAATCTTTGCTTGAAATTAAAACAATATCATTGTCTGCAATGTAATCATCGCCCGAAGAATAATTTATTTCAGCTATCGTCCCTTCGCATGGAGAATTTAAAATCCCATCAGAATTAATTTCTTTTTTAATTTGCTCATATTCGGCAACAAGAAGATTATAATTTTGTTGGGCTATTTGTACTTGGGCTGCCAGTTCGTTTACCGTATGGTCATATTTTTCTTTTGCTAAAGCATATTCCGTCATTTTGGACTCAAGGTCACTGTCAATCGAATTAACATCGTAAGAATAACTTTTCAATTTTGAATCCAGTTCATGCTGGGCATCTTCAAGTTCTTTTGTAAGGCTTTTTACTTTTTCGTCAAGATCGTTCCCACTTACATCATATTTTTCTTTAAATTCTGCGCTAAAATCGCTGTAATCATCCGATGCTTTTTCAAGTTCTGCGGAACACTCATCAATTCTTTCATTATAAGAATCTATCGTTTCATTTATTTCATCATAATCATCTTCAACATCTTCCCAGTCTTCTTCAGCTATCTCCAAGTTATATTCCGCTTTTTTTAATGCCTCTTTTTTTGCAGTAGCTTCAGGACTATTTTCTCCATATTCATTGCAATAATATTCATATTCCTTCTGCGCTGCTTTATAAGAATCTTTTGCAGATTCATACTTAGCATTAATACTTTTATATTCTGCCAAATCATCAGAATTTTCTTCGGTATAATCAGAAAATTCTCCTTTTAATTCATTCAATTCATCCGTAAGTTCTTCTACTTGATTTTTAAGAAAATCAAGGGTTGCTTTGTCATTATCATCCGTTTGCTGCAATAAAGTATATTTTTCAAGTTCGGCTTTTAAATCATCAACTTCCATCTGTGCAGACGAAATGCTGTAATCTATTTCCTTTTTATCAACTTCATTTTGTTCTTGAGCATAATTGCCTATCCCAATACTTTTCTCATATTCCGCTTTTGCCGTTTTTACACCTGAGCTTTGTTCGTATTTTGCTTCATCAAGGACTTTTTTTGCTTGTGCAATATCAACTTCATATTTGTCGGTGGCATTTTTTAAGCTTTCATAATTAAATTTTATAAGTGGAGTTCCGGCAACAACTTTTTGTCCTTCATTAACAAATACTTCTTCTATCTTTGCATTAACAGGAAATTTTATACCAGAAAGGTTCATTGAAGTTTTTCCGTCTTCTTTTATCCCAACTTCTATATCTCCACGTTTAACAATATATTCTTTATATTCTACATTAAGCGAAGCATTTACTTTTCGAGTTTTTAAAAAGAACACTCCTCCTCCGGCTGCAATTACCACAATGCATATAACTGCTGCCAAAACTTTTTTCCATATTTTTTTTACTTCTTTTGAATTGCTTTGCATAAAGTCCTCCTTAAATTATTTAATTTTTCAAAACAACTTATCTGTCACTATTTTTGAGTGCTTCAACCATATCAATCTTTTTAAGAGCCCCATTCATAATTTTATTTACTAACCATGTAAAGGCAAACGTTAGCATCGCACTAATTAAAAAACTTTGGGGCAATATGTTCTCCACATACATAACATTTCCAACTTCAGCACTGCCAAGTATATAGCCATGCAGAGGAATTCCAGCCAAAAGCCCTATTGCTGCACCAAAAAGTGTTAAAAGGTAACTTTCTTTTGTAATGTATGAACTTACCTCATTGTCGTAAAATCCAAGTACTTTAATTGTGGCTATTTCACGGAAACGCTCGTTTATGTTTATAGCAGTCAAAGTATAAAGCACCACAAGCGCTAAAAGTGCTGCAGACACTATAATGACCCATATCAAATAATCAATACTTTTTAAGAGATTTTTAAAATCTTCTCTACTATCTGACTTAAAACGAACTGATGATATTCCGTCCATATTCATAAGTTCACTTGAAATTTTTTCGCTTGAATATTCTCCACCAAGTTTAAATAAAATTTGATTTGCCTTTGCTGTTTGATCATAAATTTCTTTATAATAATCCGGTGACATGAAAATATAATGTTGAATATAATTTTCGCAAATACCAGTTATTAAAATATGGTGTGTTTCAACTTCATCTTCACTTATTGTTATTTCATCTCCAATTGACACCCCAAGCATTTTTGCCAACTTTCTGCTAATAATTGCTCCGTTATCAAAAAGGTTTAATGGGGCTAATGTCTTATAATCCCTAAGCGCAAAATAAGAACCGAATTTTTGAACATCCATTGGAACTGTAAGTGAGCAATCAATTTGTTCTGAGGTTTTTTCTGAATTTTGAGCAGTTATGTTTTTAGATACCGTTTGGGTAAATGAAGTTCCAGGAGAAATACTTTGCAAAAAATTTTCGGCATCTGAAAGTTCTCCTTGAGAAACCCCTTCACGACACTGTACAGATAAATCATATTTTAAAATTTCGTCAAATTGCTTTTGCGAAACCTGTGTCGCCATTGAGTCTCTTAAACCAAGCCCAGCTACAAGCATGGCGCTGCAACATGCAACCCCTAATGTCGTCATCCAAAATCTTTTTTTATAACGAAAAAGATTCCTTACAGTTACTTTTTGAGTAAATTTTAAACGACTCCAAAAAAATGAAATTCTTTCAAGCAAAATCTTCTTCCCTGCTTTTGGAGCCTGCGGTCTCATAAGTTCAGAAGGAACTGCTTTTAAAGATGCAATACAAGTAATCATCGTAGCCGCGACTGTCACAGCTACGGCAAAAAAAGATGCTGAAAAAGCTATGCCAAAATAAAATTCTCCGTGCATTTCGGGAATAGCATAAAGGATTTTATATGCTGCAAATATTACTGATGGAATAAGGTTAAATCCTATAAGGCACCCCAAAATACTTCCAGTTATGCTTGCAGATGCGGCATAAAAAATATATTTAAATGCTATGGCTGTGCTGCCATAACCCAATGCCTTAAGAGTTCCTATTTGAGTACGTTGCTCCTCAACCATTCTCGTCATTGTGGTAAGACACACAAGAGCAGCTATTGCAAAAAAGAAAATTGGCAAAAGGCTTGCTATCCCAGAAGTCCTGTCAATGGCGCCCTTAAAATCAGCATATCCAGGATTCTCATCACGTTCAAAAATATGCCATTCAGGAGCACTTATATCATTAAGGTTTTCTCTTGCCTCATCTCTCTGCTCTTTGGTTTGTAAAAATTTTTGATCAGTTTCATGCTTTTTTTTATTCAATTCATCATAAGAAGTTTCAAGAGCTTTGCTTTGTTCCAAAAGCTCATTCCTTTGTTTCTCAAATGAAATTTGTGCTTGTTCGGCTATTTCTTCAAGTTCCTTTTCCTTTTTTTCAAGTTCTTTTTCTGAATTTTCTATAGCCGCTTTAGCAGCATCAAGCTGTATTTTCTGCTGATTTAAAGCTTCAAGCTGTTTTCCGTTTGAAACCAAAAGTGCATCTCTATAAGCTTTAAGCTTTTCTTCATAGTCATTTTTTGAGGCTTCCAAATTTTTTCTTGCCTCTTCAAGCTGCAATTTTGAATTTTCAAAACTATCTTGACTTTCTTTTTCTTTTTTATCAAGAAGAGTCTGAGCATCTTGAAGTTTACTCTTTGCTTCATCAAGGTTTTTTATGTTTTCAGAGAATTTTCTTTCTGCTTCAAGTTTTGCACTTTCATATTCATTTTCTTGTTCATCAATTTTTGCCTTTGCATCGTTTAAAATAATTTCACGCCTTATATCCGAGCGTTTAAGCGAAATATTTTCAAATTCACCACGAAATTTTTCAATGAAACTAACATATTCCTCTGAAAATGAATTAACTCCCGGTTCAACCGACGCTTTTACAAGAATTTCGCTGTAAAAATTAAATTTAAAATTCTCAGCAGGCATAAAAACAATTCCACCCACTTTTCCGGTTCCTAAACGGCTTGAACCTCTTTCTTTCGTAATATATTGAGGTGTTTGAACAATACCAACCACAGTAAGTTTATTATTTTCCAAACTTTCACTTATGGGAGTATCAGTTCCTGATGAAAGAGTTATTTGTTCACCAATTTTAGGTCCGTTGCCATGTTTTTGCTTATCAATTACACATTCAGATAAATCTTTAGGCATTCTTCCTTCTATAAGCAAAGGAATATTTATTGAACCGCCTGACATAGGAATCGATACCAAATGCGCAACATATGAATGATTATCCCAATATTGAAAAGCATCCATTGAATAAACAGGCTGAACATACTTTATGCCATTAAGTTTTTCAATTTCTTTTAAATCTTCTTCACTAAACCCAGCAGAAGACACAAGCCTATAATCCATAAAATTATTTTTTTCAAAATAATCAGAGGCACAATTTTTAAGGTCAGGCCCAACTGCTTTTAATCCTGTATAAAAAGCAACTCCTATCATTACAATGAGCATTATTGCAAGAAACCGATTTAAAGTCGTCTTTATTTCTCTAAAAGCGTTTTTTATTATAATTTTTCCCATATTTTTTTACCGTTACCATTCTATCTGCTCTACCGGAAGTGGGGTCGGATTTATAATCATATCTTCAACCTTGCCGTTTTTTATCTTTATTAACCTGTCACCCATAGGCGCTATTGCAAGATTATGAGTAATAAGCACAACCGTCATTCCAGTTCTACGACATGTATCCTGCAAAAGTTTCAAAACCGACCTGCCAGTATTATAGTCCAAAGCACCAGTAGGTTCATCGCAAAGCAATAATTTTGGATTTTTTGCAAGAGCTCTTGCTATAGCCACTCTTTGCTGTTCTCCTCCCGAAAGTTGAGCAGGAAAATTATGCATTCTCTCTTCAAGTCCTACCTGCCTTAAAACATCTGACGGCAGAAAAGGATTATCACATATTTCAACTGCAAGCTCAACATTTTCAAGAGCTGTAAGATTAGGAACAAGATTGTAAAACTGAAATACAAAACCTATATCTTTTCTGCGATAATCAGTCAACTCTTTTTTTCCAAATTTATGCACTTCCCTTCCATCAACAGTAAATTCACCACCACTTGGCGAATCCATTCCACCAAGAATATTAAGCACCGTACTTTTACCAGCCCCAGAAGGGCCTGCAACAATTGCAAATTCTCCTTTATTGACTTCAAAATCTACACCTGAAAGCGCATTTATCTTGACCTCCCCCATGGTATATTGCTTTGTTATGCCTTTGAATTGTATTATTATTTCAGACATATTTCCCTCCAAAATAAAAAATGGATTATGCTTTGCTTTGCATAATCCATTTTAACAAGACAAAATAAAATAAAAATACTTGATTTATAAAGTAAACTTAATAAATAGGAAGCGCAATTTCAATTCCAAAATCATTATCCCAAGGCTTATAGGCAAAAATTTTTCCACCGTGGGCTTCTATAATTTGCCGGCAAATATAAAGTCCAAGTCCTATCCCACCGTTTTGAGCAGAACGTGAAGTCTCTGCTCGATAAAAACGATCAAAAAGCAAAGAAAGCTTATCCGGATCAACTTGTCTGCCATTGTTTTCAATCTTTAAAACAACCTCATTCCCACGCAAAAAAATCTTTGCTTTTACTAACAAAGGGTAAGCCCCATATTTTATTGCATTTGATAAAATATTGCTAACAACCCTTTTTAATGCTTCATTGTCAGCTCTTATGTATATTTTTTCAGAAATTTCGCATTCAAATTCAAGTTTCGCATCAACATTGTCCCATTCGTCAAAATAAGGCTTGAAAATTGAAACAAAAAGAGATGCCGCAGATACTAACTCATAATTCCCATCATCAACAAAATCAACCTCTTTTGCAACTTCTTGAAATTTTTCAAGAAGAATTTTCATATCTTCCGCCTTTTGAGCCACAACCCCAAGATATCTATTCCGTTTTTCATCGTCAAAATTTTTTCCTGAAAGAAGTCTTTCCGTATATGTTAATATTGATGTGAGAGGCGTACGCAAATCATGCGAAATAGCAGCCAGCATAGTTTGCTGCTGTCTATCGGTAATTTGAAGCTTCTGCACCATTTCATCATACCTTTTTTCAAGCATGCCGATTTCATCATCACGGTATTTTTTCTTGAAATTTTTTATCTTAAAAGGATTTTCATCCATACGATTGTGTAGTTCCGAAATCGGTTTTGATATAGAATAATTAAGAAAAAAAGCAATTAAGGCAAAAAGCCCAAAAATTAAAATGATTATAAGCCAAAAATATTGCCCTATATACTTTTCCAAAATTTCTTCTTTAGCCCTAAAAGACCCTGAAAGTTTTACGGCATATGCAATTCTATCTCCTTTTAAAATATAATCCTTTGCAGAAAGTTTTATTCCAACTGCAACATCTCCACCACTCCAAAGCAATTGGCCATTTAAGTCATAAAGCTCTATCTTTAATCTATCTCCGGCTGTTTCAGATAAAATCGAAATTATTTCATCTTCCCCACCACCGATTTCCGATGCTTTTTTAACAAGCGACGAAAGTTGATTTTCATATTTCTGACGTTCCCTCTCAATATCATAACGGTAGTCACTACGGTAAAAAAGTAAAAAGCTCCCAAGCATAAGCATTGTTGCAACCAAAAACATTAAAAAAAATGCGAGCGACAATTTAAATTTAACTGACATAATGAGAATTTAAACCCCGCTTTCCATCCGATACCCTATGCCCCAGACAGTCTTAAGCATACCTGCACTATCCCCAAGCTTTGCTCTAATATTTTTTATATGAACAGTAACGGTATTTATATCACCCCCATAAGCATCATTCCAGACTGCATAATAAATTTGTTCTCTCGTAAGGACTCTACCTTTATTTTCTATTAAAAAACAAAGTATTTGAAATTCCTTTACAGATAAATCTATTGGATTGCCGCTTACTATAGCTTGAAATGTAGATTTCCTAAGTTCAATCTCACCAAATTTTACAATATCACTATTCTTTTTATGTTCCCTGCGCATATGGGCATTGACCCTTGCAATAAGTTCGTCCATTGAAAATGGTTTGGACATATAATCATCCGCCCCTATTTGAAGTCCTATAACCTTATCTATATCCCGTCCTCTTGCACTTAATATCATGACCGGAGCATCGCTTTCCTTTTTTATTTGCCTTAATGTTTCAAGCCCATCAAGTTCAGGCATCATTATATCAAGTATGAAAAGGCTTATCTGCTTTGTTTTCATTATTTCAAGCGCTTCAATGCCGTTTTTTGCTATATGAGCAATATAACCCTCATCAGAAAGAGTTTCGGCAATTATTGATGCTATATCTTTATCATCATCGGCAATTAAAATATGTTCCGACATTTATACCACCTCTCTAACTCATTATACGTTAAATTTATAAAATAAAAATAAAAAAATACAATAATTAATTTATTTTTTTAAACCCCGTTTAGGCCAATGCTAAACGGGGTTTAATCAATAATTTTTAATAATATACTCCTTATATCCCAAATCCGACAAAGCTCTTATCGTTTCCGAAACATCTCCAACACTCGTTCCGCTCTGTTCTATGCACGGGATAATTTCAAGAGTTCCGGTTTTTGATTTTACCATCTCAAAAACCTTTTTTGCCTTATCATAAACAGGCAAATCGGATAAAATTATTTCTGTGCCGCTGTCAACAAGCTTTGCTCCAATTTGAGCAGGATTATAGCTGACTGCAACCGAAAAGCCTTCAAGCATTTGAGGCTTAAATACTTCCTCGCTTCCCTCCACAATCCCTTTTGCGGAAACTTCAATCGATACCTTGGATGAAGTATTTGCCGCAGCATTTTTAAACAAATCGGCAATATTCAAAAGTGCGGTATATCTATTAGGATCCTTTACCGAAGCGCCTATATAATTTAAATCCGAATTTCTAAAAGGCGGAAAAGCCACCCCTGTACAAACCACTTTGTCAAAACCGGCAAGGCAAACTTCGTTTGCAATTTCAGTCATAAAGCTTTTTGTTGTTTCAGAAAAAGGATTAAGCCATGGCTTTCCACCTTTTTCCGGTGAATTGTCATACCATGCAGTTTGGCTGTTTTCAAAAGTATACCCGGCAGTCTTATCCGCTTTTGGAGTAAGATTATCATCAAGTGTTCCCACAAAGGCAACCGATTTAAGTCCATTATCCTTTATTTCCTTTGCAATATCGGCCGCTGAAAGCTGTGACTGCGAAAGATATGCTTTCTTTGCAAGTTCCACATTTGTTTTATAATTTACAGCTCCGCCGGGGGATTTCAAAACAACCGCAACTGCGCTGTATCCCTGTTGTTTTGCCTGATCAATTTCCGCTTTAAGACTTTCCGCATTTAAAAGGCTTTCGCTTTTAATTTCATAGGCAGAAAATCCAGAATCCTTGTTTTCCTCGACATTTTCCGCATTACTGCTTGAAGTTTCGCTTTCAGATGAGCTTTCCTCCGCTTTTGAAGAAGAAACGGCACTTGAAGATATTTCTTCCTTTGAACTTGTCGAAGGCGTAGGGTTTTGAGCTTTTTCTTTTAAAAAATCCATAACCGGTTCGCCTATGCTATACCCTAAAAAAGCAATCCCGCCTATTACCAAAATCATAACGATTGCCTTGACGGCACTTTTTATATGATTCCTTCTCTTGCTGCCATAAAGGCTCTTAGTACGCTTTATCTTGCGCCCGCCCTTTTGCATTTTTCAGCCAACCTCCCGATTTTTTCATAAAGCCAATTGATGTCCCAAAAAACCATAAAAAGCCATTGATAAAATCCCTATATAAATCAATATCAAAGGATATCCCCTAAAACTTTCCGGAACATCCTCAGAAAAAAGCCTGTCGTAAACAATCAGCAAAAAATATGAGGCTATTATAAAGCCTATGCCGGTTCCAAGGCCAAATCCAATATATCCGAACAAAGTATCACTATGCCTTGAATTTAAAAACAATGCACCTAAAACTGCACAGTTAAATGCAGAAAGGTGAACATATTTTTTGACCGCCAAAAAAATTCTGTTTAAAAACTTCCAAAGCAACACAAGGGTTATAATATATACTACCGCTACGGCAAGCACATATGCCACCGGCATAAAAAGATATGAATATTCATTTTTAAGAAAAGCTTTATCGATAAAATAAGAAATAATGCTCGCTAATACGCAAATATAAGTTATACTTATGCTGAATCCTACAAACTGCTGTTTATTCTTTACGGAAATAAGGGCAGTACTTGAACCAAGCGCCCTTGCAAACAAAATATTTTCAATAAACATCGCCGTAAAAGATGCTGTAATAATTTGGGCAATTATATCCATCAATTATTTCTCCTGACTATCAACTGAATCTTTCTAAAAATTGCACTTAAAAGTCCAAGGAAAATGAATCCACCAAAAGGAAGGGCAAGTATCGGAAAAGTAACAGGTATGCCAAGAATCCTATCGCCAAGTGCCCCAAAGCAAAATATTTCTCTTAAAAAGGAAAATATAAGCACAGATATGTCAAATCCTAAAATATGCATGAAAACATCAACAAGCATATCTTTTCTTGTTTTTCTAAAAAACCTCAATTCAGTTTTCGATGTAATAAACGAATTTACAATTAAAAGCGGAATAAAAATCCCAAGAGAACTAAATTCCGACGGAAAAATATATTTGATAAAAAGCGCCACCGGAACATACACAAGCGCGGCAATAAAAGTATATAATATAATACGAACCGCATATACAATATCGCGTGGAACAAACGATGAGATAATTATCGCAAAAAAAGAAATCAAGCTGAATGCAAGTATTAGTACGGCTGAATTTTTTACCGTTATTGCAGCGGCAACAGCCGGAGCTATAACAAGTCCGCTTGTAAATACCGGATTTTTTTGATATATACCATCAAAAATCCCCATGTCAATTTTAATTTTCTTTTTGGATTGGCTCTTTGCCATTTTCATTCCCCACCTCAATTTGTTTTTCCTTGCGGTGCTGCACTTTTGCTTTTACAAAAAGTCTTGCCGAATTAAACAAATCCTTTGTTGTCCCCCAAAAAGAAACAACGCTTTTATCAATCGAAATCGCAAGCGGAGATGCAATTACCACCGCAAAAACAACAGCATTTTCTACACTGCTGAGTTTTCTGAAAAGCAGGCTTAAAAACCCGACAACAAAGCCGTATAAAAGCCTTGAAAAACGTATTTTGGGAAGCGCATGATAATCACATGCAAGAAACATCATGCCAAAAACATTCATTCCGGCAAAAAGTTCATAAAAAATCGAGGCTTGAGCAGAATCTCCGAATCTTGGGAAAATATATGCGAAAACTAAAAACGAACCAAGCCCCCCGCAAAATGTCAATGCGGAAATTGAGCGCCTAAACATAAGAACAACCGCACATACAAGCAGTATCATTATATGTGTCGCGCCCATGGGACCGGTAAATTTTCCAAGAAAAATATCAAAATATGAAACAGAAGGATTTTTTGCTATGCTGAGCGTTTGTGTAAAAGAAGCTGTCAGCGTGTTGCCAACATGCGATGAAAGGCTTAAAGAATCAAACGGGGCGGGATACATTAGAACATTTTCTTTCCAGCAAAGGGAAGCAAATAAAAACCCCACAGCAGGTATGCTGAAAATATTCTTACCGTGTCCCCCAAAAGCTTGCTTGACAACAATTATTGCAAACACATTCGCTCCTATCACTATTTCATAAGGAACCGAAGCCGGCATCATAAGCCCAAGAATAGCGCCGGAAACAAATGCAGTCAAATCTTTTTTATCATATTTCATCTTTCTGATTTTCACGCATGCAAAATCAGTAAAAAAGCTTGACAAAACCGAAATAAGAACCACAACCACAGCTCTTAATCCATAATAATAAAAACACATGAACGTTAAAACGCAAGCAACGAACAAAATGTCCGCCATTGCCGAAAATTCAGTTTTTGTTGAACGCGATTGAAGCATCCTTAAAAATTTCCTTCCAAACTCAATTTATTGCCATGCCATTTAAGCATACAAAAAACATATAATATAAAACAAACCATGTCACAGGGGTGGTATCTTTGACCATAGAAGTTATAAGCAGCACCACTGTCAAAATAACCCTGACAGAGCTTGATATGCTTGATTATGATATAAATTACGAAAGGCTTGACCGGAGAAATCCGGAAACCAAACGCCTTTTAATAGAACTGCTCGAAGCGGTCAAGGAAGAAAAAAACATCGACCTTTGCTCCGAAAAGCTGTATGTTGAAGCCTTTCCGCAAAATGACGGCGGATGTCTTTTGTATATATCCGTATTAAGCGAAAAGCAAAAGGCCAAAGCAGAACTGTATACCGAAATAGTATGCGAAACTGACGATGTGCAGTCACTTATTTCGCTCTGCTGCACGCTATACAAAAATTTCAGCCATTTAATAAGGGAAAGCGAGCTTTATTTTGACAAAAAGCATTATCGCTTGATAATAAACACCTTTCCCAAAACTGAAAACAAAACCCTCAGCATTATAGGCGAATATGCCTGCCCGTCAGGAAAGGGCGAAATAACCGGAGCTTTCACCCGCGAGCATTTTGACGTATTGATTGAAAGCGATGCAGTTAAAAAAATTTCCGAATTTTTCAGCCCTTAAGTGATGCTACTGCTGCCACGGCATCACTTGCACCAAAAAGATAAGAACCGGAAACAAGGTTGTTTGCACCGGCTTCTCTTACAAGGGAAGCCGTTTTTTCATTTATTCCGCCATCAACTTGAATGTCAAATTTAAATCCCTTTGTCCTTGCATAAAACCTAAGTTCCGAAATTTTTTCAAGCATTCCCTCAATAAAGCCTTGTCCGCCAAAGCCGGGCTCCACAGTCATTACAAGAACCATATCGACCTTATCAAGAAAATTTAAAATTTCCCCCGCAGGAGTTGCAGGCTTTATTGAAATGCCTGCCTTTTTCCCCGCAAGATGAATTTTGTCTATTGTTTCTTCAATATTGCTCCCCGCCTCGGCGTGAAACGTTATTATATCGGCTCCGGCAGCGGCAAATCTTTCAACATATCTTATCGGCTCTGAAATCATCAAATGCACATCCATCGGCACTTTTGCATATTTTTTCACACATTCAAGCACCGGAAGCCCAAAGCTTATATTTTCCACAAACAAGCCGTCCATCACATCAAAATGTATCATATCTGCGCCAGCAAGTTCTATTCTTGCAATTTCATTTTTTAAATCAGCCAAATCGGCGCCAAGTATAGAAGCAGAAACGTAAGTATTCACAAAATCCTCCAAACAAAGCAAAAAGCAATTAAAAGCAGCTAAAACCGCTATATTTTAAAGCCTATATTGATAATTATATAACATTATATTAAAACCGTCAATATAAAATTTAATTAAAAAAGCGCGGTCAAATGCGCCGCATTTGACCGCAAATCTATATCAGCCGGCAAAATCATGCCGCCCGAATGCGAAAGCTCCCCTGTGGACACAATGTGCCACTTCCGCAAAACGGCCATTTTGCCTGCTTAATTTATTTTATGCAGATAACGCTTTTTTGCAACAAGCCATTTTAAGACAAAAAATAATCAAATTTAAAGCAATCCGCATTTTCAGCCGAGTTTTCTTAGGTTCTTGTCCGTGACAAACGTCACGCAATTGTAAACAAAAAGAATTTTATCATATTTTTCTATTTCAACCATTTTTTCTATATCCGAATTCAAGTACCTTAAATCAACCATTGTAATCTCTGCATAATTCTGTGCCAAAAATGGCATGAGGGAATGTGCATAGGAATCTTTGAATACAAGCAGCTTTCCGCCATTCTTCAAATTCGTCCTCACGGTAACCAAAGGTTGGTTTGTGCCAAAAAAAACTGAATATTTATCCTTTTTCCCAAGATATTCCCTAAAATACATGCTGTTATATTTTTTAGTTTCCCTGCCGTCATTTATTTCTACTTCAACAACATTAGCTCCATCTTTGCGAGTATACAAATCAATTATATCCGGTTCAATGTTGTCATAAAGAGTTTTTGAAAAAAGCGTGCCAAGAAAATCAGAGCTTGCATGCTCTATATCAAAGCTGCCCCAAGGTGCCGGAGCATACCCCATTTTTTTGCCTGCCGCATAATAGGCATAATATGCTCCAAGGCTTGTCCAGTGATGGTCAGTGCGATAAAAAATATATTCATCCTTATTTGAGTACAGCATGCTATAAACATCTATCGTGGTCATATTTTCGGAAAGCTTTTTATAAACATAATCAATAAATTCTTTTTCATCATATGACGGCGCATTTTGAGAAAGCTCATCGCTATAAATCCCTATTGAAGTAGGGGCAAGCATAAAATATGCCGGTTTGCCGCTTTTTTGAACAAAACCGGCAATTTTTTCAAGGCTTTTATCAACATCCGAATAATCCGGAACCGGCATTTCCTCGGCAAGTCTATCCTTTAAAACATAAACCCCATTTATTTTATCTTTTCCCTGCAAAAGCTCCATTTTCGTTTTGGATTTTATCCAAAAAAGCCTTCCTGCAAAATGGTCGGAAACATAGTTTTCAAGCCCTTTCATATATTCTCCGCTTAAAAGGCTCTGCAAAGAAAATTCGGGGAATTTTTCAAGGTACCTGTTTTCCTCCTCGGAAAAATCACTTTTGGGCAAAAATATCGTAAACAGCGA
Source organism: Oscillospiraceae bacterium (assembly GCA_029267825.1). Lineage (GTDB taxonomy): Bacteria > Bacillota > Clostridia > Oscillospirales > Ruminococcaceae > JAIHAL01. The sequence continues at coordinate 112 of JAJUHO010000022.1, read as the reverse complement.
AAATGCCGCAAGCAAACCAAAAAAAGCAAAAAAGGAAATTAGTTTAGACGCTCCTTTCAAAAGAAAAACCCCCATTAAAACCTAAAATATAAAAACGGATTATAGCTTGCAT
>JAJUHO010000014.1 GCA_029267825.1 Oscillospiraceae bacterium | reverse complement strand
GATATCTTTCCGCGCGGGAAGTTTTAAACCGCTTTTTGAAATGTATTCAAAGCTTGCCGATGTTCTTTCAAAAAAATCAAGGATTGGAATAAAAATACGTAAAGCATATTTAAACAATGACCGCAAAGCACTTGAAGATATTTCGCAAAAGGCTTTGCCTGAACTTAAAAAATCCGTTTTAGAATTTAAAAAGGCACTCTATGACATTTGGTTTAAAACAAGCAAAGGACATGGCTTTGAGGTCCTTGATATAAGGCTTGGTGGAATTTTAAGCCGGATTGATACTGTTAAAAAAAGAATTGAAGATTATCTTGACAATAAAATTAAATGTATTGAAGAACTTGAAGAACAGCCTATGCAGTTTACAAAAGGGGCATATTTTGACGAAAGTTATGTTTGCTTTAATCTTTATGGCGATATAGCAACTCAAAACACACTTTTATAATGGGGTGGTAAAATGAAAATAGCCGCAATAGACATAGGCGGAACGGCAATAAAATATTGTCTTTACGATGATTGTCTTGGATTTTCCGGTAAAATGCTAAAAGAAACTCCATCAAATGCAAACTTTGGAGCACAAAAACTTATGGAAACTGTTTGCGAAATTGTTGGGCAAATGGGGAAAATTGATGCTATTGCGGTAAGTACGGCAGGACAGGTCGATCCGGTGAAGGGGTCAATAATTTATGCAACGCAAAGCATACCCGGATATACGGGTATGCCTGTAAAAGAAATTCTTTCAAATCGTTTTAATGTTCCGGCCTTTGTTGAGAATGATGTTAATGCCGCTGCCCTCGGAGAAGCTTTTTATGGGGCAGGAAAAGATTTTAAAGATTTTATTTGCCTCACTTATGGCACAGGAATAGGTGGTGCAATCATAATAAACAGGGATATATATTATGGAAGCGGCTTTTCAGCAGGAGAATTCGGGCATATTGTTACCCATGCGCACGGGCTGCTTTGCGGCTGCGGAAAAAGAGGCTGCTATGAAGCTTATGCTTCAACAAAGGCTCTTGTTAGAATGACAAAAGAAAAGATTAATGAGGATATGGATGGGCGTGAAATTTTTAAGCGCATGAGTGCCCCGTTAATTAAATCCATAGTTCTTTCTTGGCTTGATGAGGTAATGACCGGTCTGGCTTCGCTAATACATATTTTTAACCCTCCATGTATAATTCTTGGTGGAGGGATAATGAACGAGGATTTTATTATCGATTATATAAACAGTCATATACGAGAATATATAATTGACAGCTATGCAAATGTAGAAATAAGAAAAGCCCAAAACGGAAATTCTGCAGGAATTTTGGGGGCAATATGCCGTGCAAAGCAAGGTCTGATATGAACAAATAAAAGGAGATTTTTATGCTGCAAAATGATTATGACGAGCCAAATGAGTTGAATGAAATTCTTGCATTGAGGGAAAAAGGGATAAGAAAAATTTGGCAAAGAACTCCCGAAAAAGAATTTTTAAAAGATAAAATATGCGGCGCACTTTGGGGCAGGATGATAGGCTGCATTTTAGGTTCCCCTGTAGAACTTGAAAGTATAAGTCAAATGCAGGATTGGTGCAGGCAAATAGGCAAGGAATTTCCACCGGTGGACTTTTGGGAAGATGTAAAGGAAGCAGAAAAAAAGAATTTTTATGGAGCGTACCGTTATGAGTATATAAAAAACAATATGAATTTTGTACCTGTTGATGACGATATAATATATACTCAGCTTGCTTTGCTCATTATGGAGGAATACGGAACAGATTTTTCCACAGCCGATGTGGGAATGGCTTGGCTGAAATACCTTCCATTTGCTTGTACAGCTGAAGAAGTTGCTTTAAATAATCTTAAAAAAGGGATTTCGCCGGAAAAAGCCGCTGAAATTGACAATCCATATACTGATTTAATAGGGGCAGCCATACGGTCCGACGGGTTTGCTTATGCCTCGCCGGGTTGGCCGGAAAAGGCGGCTCGAATGGCATATTATGATGCCTACCTCAGCCACAGGGGGAATGGAATTTATGCTGAAATGTTTCTTGCTGCGGCGCAAAGTGCGGCTTTTGCTTTGGATAATCCTATAGATGCGCTTTATGTGGGATTGACTGAAATTCCTAAAAAATGCAGGCTCTATGAAGATATTAAATGGGCCTTGAATTTGGGGGAAAATGTGAAAGATTATAAAGATGCGCGAAGGCTTGTAGATGAACGTTTTTGCGGAAAAGATCCGGTATATGCAAACAGTAATTTGTGCCTTGTTGTATTTGGAATTTTTCTTTCAAAAGGAGATATTGTCAGGGGGCTTTCACAAATTGTTGCAATGGGGTTAGACAACGATTGCACAGCAGCTTCTGCTGGAAGTATTTTGGGGGCGGTTTTGGGCAAAAAGAATATTCCGGAATATCTTTATAGCCGGTTTAATAACACTGTTGATACATATTTGATAAATATGCCTAAGTTTAATGTTGATGATATGACGGAAAGATTTTTAAAGCTTGTTGGGGAAATATATGATAACTAACCGGGAGGACTTTTTATGACAAAGGTAATTTATGTGCCGCTTGATGAGAGAGCATGCAATTATTATTTCCCTCAGCAGCTTGCGGCAATGACAGAAGGAATAGAAATGCTTGTTCCGCCTTATGAGGATATGGGGTTTTTAAAAAAACCTGCCGATTGCAATAAAATTTGGGATTGGATTTTTGAGAATATTCCCGAATGCGATTATGCGATATTTTCTGTGGATACTTTGGTTTATGGGAATATTATAAATTCACGAACTCATTACAAAACCTGTGAGGAATGTCAGGGGATTTTGGAGAATTTTAGAGGTTTGAAAAAAATCAATCCAAACATTAAAATTCATGCTTTTAATCTTGCGGCAAGGGTTGCGGCATATAGTGATGCCCATGAGGATCCGGATTATTGGGGAATATGCGGCAGGGAAATTTGGAGATATACTTATCTTTGCGATAAAATAAACAGGGGACATGCCGGCGAAGAAGAAAAAAAAGAAGCAAAAAAACTTGAAAAAGAAATTCCAAAGCAGTATCTTGATGATTTTATGCAAAGAAGAAAGGTTAATAGATTTGTAAATCTATATTGCGTTGATCTTGCAAAAGATGGGATATTTGATGTCTTAACCATCCCAAAAGATGATACGGCCGAATATGGGTTTGCTGCAATGGATCAGGCGGCTATTGCAAAAAAAGTCCGTGAGGAAAGGCTTATGGATAGGGTGCTTGTATATCCCGGAGCAGACGAGGTTGGCTCTGTGATTTTTGCGAGGGTATTTAACCTTATAAAAGGATATGTGCCTAAAATTTATGTAAGGTATTCTTCGACGCTTGGAAGTCAAATCATCCCAAGCTATGAAGACCGGCCTTTGGGAGAAAGCATAAAGGCCCAAATCTTTTCAATAGGAGGAGTCTATGAAGATAATGCAGAACGTTCAGATTGCATGCTTGCAGTAAATTCACCGGGGAAATATATGATTGAATCAATGTATCAGGATGAAAAAGATTTGACTTTTACGAGCCACATAAATATGCATGAATTTTTACGGTACATACACTACTACTGCGATACATTTAAAAAGGCGGTTGGAATTGCTGAAGTATCGGTTTGCAACGGTTGTGAAAATGAATTTATGGACTATGCTTTGATTTCCGGAGCATTAAACAGAGTTCAGGCTGTGGGGGGATGGAATACATCACAAAACACTATTGGAGTTGTGCTTGCTCAAACAGTAATTTCAAGTTATTATAATCGTTTTGAAAATTGCTTGGACAAATATAAACTTTCAGAAGAATTTAAAATGCGCAGCATTGTATGTGATTGGCTTTTTCAAGCAAACGTGCTGAGGGAATTTTTAAAGGAAACCGAAAATAAAATTGACCCTTTTGCATTGGAAAAGCATTATGATGAGGCAAAAAATTATGTGCTTAAAAGGTTAAATAGGCTTATTGATTTAAAATTCGGCGGCAAGTACAAAGGCTCCGACATAAAAATTGACGAGTTGTTCTTTAATTGGGATGGTGTTTTTTATATTCGCGCCCATGTGACGCTTAACGGCATACAGTATATTTTATAAAGAAACGAGAGACGGCAAATGGAAAACAATGAGGTTTTGCAAAAAATTAAGTCGGGGTTAATTGTATCATGTCAAGCACTTGACGACGAGCCGCTGCATGGTTCGTTTATTATGGCAAGGATGGCTCTTGCCGCAAAGGAAGGGGGAGCGGTTGGAATAAGGGCAAATTCGCCTGAAGATATTTATGCTATAAAAAAAGCGGTTGATTTGCCTGTAATAGGGCTTTATAAAGTGGAATATCCCGACAGCGAAGTTTACATAACGCCTACCATGGCAGAAGTTGATGCAATTTGCAGTGCCGGAGCTGATATAATTGCAGTTGACGCAACAAACAGAATCCGTCCGAACGGAGAAATGCTTGAAAATTTTTTTGCAAAAGCAAGAGAAAAATACCCGGACAAACTTTTTATGGCGGATACTTCTTGTTTTGAAGAAGGTGTTTTGGCTGAAAAACTTGGGTTTGATTTAATTGGGACAACGATGTCCGGATATACTTCATATACAAAAAACAGAATTCTTCCGGATTATGAGCTTATGCAAAAATATGCGCGTGAAGTAAAAGTTCCTATAATTGCAGAAGGAGGAATATGGACTCCGGAGCAGCTTAAAGCAGCTTTGGATACCGGCGTGTGGGCGGCCGTGGTAGGAACTGCAATAACAAGGCCGCGTGAAATCACAAAAAGATTTGTTGAATATATAAAATAAGCGAGGCAGAGCAAATGCATGTGAAGCAATCATTAAAGGCTGATTTAAACAGGATGGGAATAAAGGCAAATGATGTGCTGTTTGTCCATTCTTCAATGAAAAGCATAGGAAGTGTTGAAAAAGGCGCCGATACAGTGCTTGATGCTTTAAGTGAAAGTCTTGAGGATGGGCTTTTGATTCTTCCTGCACATACTTGGAATTATATAAATGCTTTAAATCCGGTTTTTGATGTCAGGAAAAGCCGCACATGCACAGGAATTTTGACAGAATTGTTTAGAAACAGAAACGGAGTTGTACGTTCCCTGCATCCTACGCACTCGGTTTGCGCTCTTGGATGTGGGGCGGAAGAATATGTAAAAGGCGAGGAATTAAAGGATACTCCCTGTGCTCCGGATTCATGCTATGGAAAGCTTTATGGTTTAAATGCAAAGATACTTATGATTGGCGTTGATTTTTCAAAAAACACAACGGTTCACTGCATTGAAGAAACTGCAAATGTTCCGGGAAGGCTTAGTGTTGAAAAAGAACAGCTTTATTCGGTCGATTATGACGGCATAGTACACTTTGTGCCATCGTTTAGGCATAAAAATGCAAATTCTTTTAATTATCGCAAGCTTGAACCGGTTATGTTTGCAAAAAAGGCAATGAAAGAGGTCGAGTTTGGTGACGCAAAGTGTCTTTTGTTTTCAGTTAAAGATTTATTTGAGGTAACTTTGGACTTGTTGTCTAAAAGTATCTTGCTTTTTGAGGATGAAAAAGCAGTGCCGAAAGACTGGTACATTTAAGGAGGGAATTTAAAATGCAGGAAGTTAAAAAAGTTGCGGTTATAGGTTGCGGAACTATTGCCTGTACAAGACATATCCCAGCTTATGCCGAAAATAAAAAAAGCACTATAAAATATTTTTGCGATATAATTCCGGAAAGGGCTGAGGCAATGGCGAAAAAATATAACGGGATTGCCGTTGCGGATTACCATGATATACTGGATGACAATGAAATCGAGGCCGTTTCGGTATGTACTCCTAATAATATGCATGCACAAATAACTATTGATTTTTTAAGAGCCGGAAAAAATGTACTCTGTGAAAAGCCGGCAGCAAGAACATATGAAGAAGCGCTTTTAATGCAAAAAGTCCAGCATGAAACAGGCAAAGTGCTTAATATAGGGGTTGTAAACCGATTTAATACCGCTGTTAACCGCATAAAAGATATGATTGCCTCGGGTGAGCTTGGAGAGGTATACCATGTATATGCAAGTTTTCGCAGCCATCGCAGCATACCGGGCCTTGGTGGTGCCTTTACAACAAAGGCTATTGCCGGAGGAGGGGTGCTAATTGACTGGGGAGTGCATTTTCTTGACCTTATAATGTACTGCTGCAACAATCCTGAACCTGTGGCTATTTCCGGAAAAGCATATTCAAAGCTGGGGCGGGATATAAAAAATTATTCGTATGTGGATATGTGGGCCGGGCCTCCTATTGAAAATGGAATTTATGATGTTGAGGATTTTATTGCCGGATTTATAAGAACGAAAGGGCCTACTATTTCTATCAATGGAGCTTGGGCACAAAATATTGGCAAAGATGAAATGTTTATAGACTTTATTGGCGACAAAGGTGGAATAAGGCTTGCATATGGAGGAAATTTTACGTTTTATTCCGCAAAAGACAAGATGCTTACGGAAACAGTATGTTCTTTCAATATGGAGCCGATGTTTGAAAAAGAAATAGACGAATTTTTGTCATGCATTGATTCGGGAGAAAAAATAAGGTCCCATATTGATAACGTTTTAATTACCTCTAAAATTATGCAGGCGCTTTATGATTCGTCGGAGCAAAACAGGGAAATTGTTCTTTGAGGGGGCTTTAAAGTGAAAAAAATAGGATTTATTGATTATTATCTTGACGAATATCACGCTAACCATTATCCGGAAATGCTGAAAGAACTCTCAAATGGCGAGCTTGAAGTCGCATATGCTTTTGCAGTTAAAAATTCTCCCGGAGGGGTTACAACAGAAGAATGGTGCTTTGAGCATGGGATAGAAAATGTTGCGGATATAAAAGCGCTTGTAGAAAAAAGTGATTATATTGTCGTGCTTTCTCCAGACAATCCTGAAATGCATGGGGAACTTTGCAAAATACCGCTTTCTTCCGGAAAGCGTGTTTATGTGGACAAAACATTTGCGCCAGACCGCAAAACCGCCGTGGAATTATTTGAAATAGCTGAAAAGCATGGCACGCCATGCTTTTCAGCTTCGGCTTTGCGTTTTGCTTCTGAATTTTCAGGAAAAAAATCAAAAGCGCCGGAAAACATCTTGAGTTTCGGGCCGGGGGCTTTTGAAAATTATGCAGTGCATCAAATAGAACCTATCGTCATGCTTATGGGCACTAAGGCAAAGAAAGTAATTTGTGTCGGCTCTGAAAAATATCCGGCGTTTGAAATTGAATTTGATGATGGGAGAAAAGCCTTTTTTTCACATCATGGTTATGAATGTCCTTTTGGAATGGCGATTGATTATTCTGGCAAAGGCAGTGACTATATAACCATACAATCTGATTATTTCAAGCTTTTTGCAAAGGAAATGGCAGATTTCTTTTTAACGGGTAAAGCAAAAGTGGATAACAACGAAACGGTTTGCATCATATCAATCATTGAAGCTGCACAAAAGGCATTGAAAATGCCTCAAACGTGGATTCCTATTTTGGGGTGAGAAAATGAAAAAATTTAAAATAGGCGTTATTGCGGATTCTTTTCGTTTGGATTTTGACTCTGCACTTAAAAAAGCAAAAGAGGCCGGGGTGGATGGAATTCAACTTTATGCGGTCTCAGGAGAAATTTCTCCTGATTTAAATTTATGTCAAAGAAGGAGTGCATTAAAAAAAATAAAAGAAGCAGGGCTTGAAGTTTCCGCACTTTGTGGAGATTTGGGCGGGCATGGTTTTTCAATTTGGAAAGAAAACAGGGAAAAAATAAAAAAATCAAAGCAAATTATCGACCTTGCATGTGATTTTGAAACAAAAATAGTGACAACTCACATAGGGGTAATTCCGGAAGACTTTAATAGTGAAAAATATAAAATCATGCAGGAGGCTTGCAATGAATTAGCTGAGTATGCCCGTTCAAAGGAGGCTTTTTTTGCTGTTGAAACCGGCCCGGAACCTGCCCAAAGGCTTAAATGCTTTTTGGACAGCCTTTCTTCAAAAGGAGTAGCTGTAAATTTTGACCCGGCAAATCTTGTTATGGTGACAGGGGATGACCCGGTAAAGGCGGTTTATGAGCTTAAAGACTACATAGTCCATACTCATGCAAAAGATGGAAGAATGCTTAAAAAAACAAATCCGCAGATTATTTATGATTTTTTTGCAGAAGGCGGAATTGGCGATTTGCGTCTTGATGAATATTTTAAAGAAGTGCCTTTGGGGGAGGGGGATGTTGTTTTTGATTCTTACCTTAAAGCTCTTATGGATATAGGGTATGATGGGTATCTTACAATTGAGCGTGAAACTGGTGAAAATCCGGAAGCGGATATAAAAGCTGCGGTTCAATTTCTAAAAAGCAGGCTTTAAAAGAGGTGCGGATATATCTATGAAAATGGGAATAAGCGTATGGGCATTTCCGGAAAGTTGGGATTTAAAAACTGTTTTTATTGAGGCCAAAAAAGCAGGCTTTCAAGGAGTGGAGGTTTCACTTTCAGAGCATGGTGAGATAAATTTAAATTCAACTGAGGGAGATATGCAAAAAATAAAGAGTTTGGCAAACGAAATAGGAATAGAACTGTATAGTTTGGCAAGCGGGCTTTATTGGAAATACTCTTTTACATCAGAAAATATCAAAACAAGGGAAAAGGCCGAAAAAATTGCCTTAAAGCAAATTGAAATTGCTTCATGGCTGGGATGTCAAGTTGTTTTGATTATACCGGGAGTAGTTCATGCGGATTTTTTTCCTGATTGTGAAATTGTAGAATATGATATCGCATACCAAAGGGCGGCTTTTGCCATTCAAAAATTAAAGCCTTATGCTGAAAATAAAAAAATCTTAATCGGGATAGAAAACGTATGGAATAAATTTTTGCTGTCGCCGCTTGAAATGTGCGAGTTTATCGACAAGGCGGACAGCGAGTTTGTAAAATCATATTTCGACATAGGAAATGCGGCATTAAACGGATTTCCGGAGCATTGGATAAAAATTTTAGGCTCGCGTATTTGCAGTGTGCATATAAAAGATTATCGTCGGGATGCCGGTTTTGTTGAATTGCTTGACGGAGAAATAAATTTTCCTGCCGTAATGAAAGAATTGAGAAAAATAAAATATGACGGTTGGATTACTGCTGAAATTAACGGGTACAAATATTATCCTGATTTAGCCGCATTTAACGCTTCAAATAGTTTACGGAGGATTTTAAATGTATAATGTAGTGTTGATTGGCTGCGGAAAAATGGGAGCGGCGCATTTGGATGATATTTATTTGAGGGAAGATATATGCATTTACGGAGTCGTGGATTCAATTGAAGAAAGGGCAAGGTATTTTGCCAAAAAATATCACGCCAAAAGTTTTGATGTTGACTATATGCGATATATGAAAGACCCTTTGGTCGACATTATAATTTGCGCAACATATCCCTCGACGCATTTGCAGATTTTAAATGCTTGTGTTTTTCATCACAAGCATTTGCTGTGTGAAAAACCTATTGCCGGCAATGAAGAGGATGGGCTTAAATTTATTGAAACAGCTAAAAAGGCAGATATTAAAATTCAAATAGGGTTTATTTTAAGGTATAATGAGACGTATAAAACTATTGCAAAAATGATAAGGGATGGCGTTATAGGATTTCCTATAATGTTCAGGATGACACAAAACCACCATGCTATAGATTGGCAAAGATATCTTGTGTTGATAAATCAGGCTTCACCCATTATTGACTGCGGGGTGCATTACATAGATGTTTGCCGATGGTTTACCGGAGCTGATTTTGTTGAAATTTCGGGGATTTCATTGGTGACAGAGCCTGATGTTCCAAATGGAAAATATAATTATGGGATGGTTGCATTTAAACTTTCCGATGGCAGCGCAGGGTATTATGAGGCAGGATGGGGACGGACTGTTGGCGCAGACAACACGAAAGAGTTTATAGGCCCAAAAGGAAGAATTAAACTTGTGCAGCAGGAAAACCGCTTTGAAAACAGGGAAGAGGGGGATTTAATTGAACTTTATAATTTTCCGGACCAAAATTACAAAACAATAAATATTGCCTGCAAACGCAAGCCTACCGGCGACGAATTAAGTCATTTAATAAATATGATTGAAAATAATGTTGCGGCAAATCCTTCAATTGAAGATGTTGAAGAAAGCTTTAAAATTTCAATACTTGCTGATAAGATGGCAAGGGAAAACAAAGGGGGAGCACTATGCTCAATTTTGCGCTAATCGGAGTGGGCGGACTTGGGAAAATCCATTTGGCGAATTTGCTTGAATTGGAACAAATACGGGGGGATATCCGTCTTGTGGCATTATGCGATGTCGAAGCAACGCGGATTTATGAAAAAGTAGAAACAAATTTGGGAGAGGTGTCTGATAGCGTTGATTTGTCAAAATTTAAGTTTTATCAAGATGCCTATAAAATGTTTGAAAATGAAAAATTGGATTTTATTGTTTCTGCGCTGCCTACATATTTGCATGAAAAAATTGCCGTGACGGCTTTGGAACTGGGCATTCATGTTTTTTCAGAAAAACCGATGGCCCTTACGCCGCAAGGATGCCAAAACATGATAAGCAAATCTGAAGAAAAAAACAGGATTTTAATGATAGGGCATTGTTTGAGATATGCTCCGGAATATTTAAAGCTTAAAGAGTATGTTGACAGTGGAAAGTATGGCAAGGTTCAGCGGGCAGAATTTTTCAGGTACAGCGCTACTCCTGCATGGACTTGGCAAAACTGGATGCTTGATTATGACAAAAGCGGCGGGGCTGCCCTTGACATGCATATTATGGTGCTTAGCCAGTAAAAAACACTCCGTATTTGTAAAACGATACGGAGTGTTTTTGCAAGTTGTACGGCGTCTTTTTATATAAGATGCCGCTTATTTTTTTATTGGAATATGCACAAGGATATTATTTTCACATGACATAATCACATCATAAGGAATGCAGATTCCGCCATTTCGGTAAGGATTTTCAATTGGCGTACAAGGAAGTTTAACTCCGTTGGACAAAACGCAAAGTTGATTGGCATTTACATAGCGATAGGTAAAAGTCATAGGTTTTCCAAAACAATCAAATTCAAACGAAACCCCATCTAATTTTTTAGAAAGGACAGGGTCTATCACCAGACCTTTGGAGCAAAAACGAATTCCAAAAATATTGCTGATAATTTGCCGCAAATAAATGCCGGGGCCGCTTGAATAGAGTCTCCATCCGCCTTTTACCTTAATTGAACCATCTTTTAACCGAGAAAAATTGTCTTGATAATCATATCGATTGTCATAGTCGCCATCAGAACTGCTAAAGTACATATTGCTTTGCCGTATTTTAGCGTTCGGGACACTGTTATGAATTTGAATCGGATTGATTGTGAAAAGAGCATTCCATGCGTCTTCGGCATGCCCCATTTTTGCCATTGCTTCAATATATCGAATATGTGCATGGGTGTATTGAAGGCTGATTTCTCGTCCGACATTGGCGGCTTGTTCTGCACGTTTGAACATTCGGCTTATGCCACCATCGTATCGAGCCGGAGAATCCATTAACCTTACTCCATCAGGGAATTTAAGATTATTGCTAATAACTTCATAATTGATGCCGGCTTGATTTTTATCGGCAAGTTCTGCAATTATGCTTCGTGTCATGGGCAAAAGCCGATAATGAATTCCTGTTTCGCTATCTTGTGGATGAAGCATATATGTATATTCTTCATCACATTTTAGAAATCCGGTAATCACTTTTTCTTTTATAAGAATTGAATCAAATGAGTTTTTAATTTTTTCTGCCCATTTTACAAGTTTTTTTGCAAGTGTCGGGACTTCTTTTTTCAGGGCCTCTGCAAGAGAAGAAAAACTTTGGTATGCAAGCGCCATTGTCCATGAACTTACTAATTTTTGCTTCATTGATTCGTCAAGCGGTTGGAGGGTGTCGTCCCAATCTCCGCCGGCATAAGTAATTAAACCGGTGTCGCCAATAAAACGAGTATCTGCGATATTCTGCAAGGCATCTTCAATATGTTGCAGCAAAGGAATCCGTTCAGTTGAATCATTATACGCAATTTTTTCGTACAATATTTCCGAATCACCAGATGCCAAAATATAATCGGCAACAATTTTTAAAGGCCAAAAAATTACATCGCCATGGCATTCGCCTGCATTTATATTGTATTTATCAAACATGAACCACTGCGGCCATTCTTTTGTTTTTATATTTTGGTGAGAAAAAACATTTAGAATAATCTGGCGAATTATGTTGAATTTTCCTGTTGCAAGAAAAAATTCCATGGGCCCTTGACAAACGTCACGCGTACCCCAAGCAGCACCGCCCGGCTGCTCTAAACCATGGGGCATAAAAAAATGAACCATGGCATTATGGGTATACCACCAAACTGTTTCATTTAAAATTTCAATCTGCTTTAAATCAGATTCTTTTGAAATATGGAAATGGTTCATTAAATTTGCATAACATTCACGCGCTTTTTCGGTTTCTTTTTCAAAACTGTTGATTTCAAAAGGAACGGAGGGGTCTTCGTTTGTAAGGGAAGCTTGAATTAAAATCTTAAATTTGCTGATGTTTGACAGCGAAAAAGTTAAAAAAGTTTCGTCAAAAGTTTCTCCTTCTTTTAAAAAGATGTTGTCATTGCCAGTATCGAAAGATTCATGCGGAATTGTCATATCATAATGCAATCCGGGATAAAGAGGTGTATTTAAGACAAATCTAAATCCGTTTTGAATTTTTTGTGGAATAATGTCATGACTATACTCGTTTGCTCCCATGGAAAGCTGATTGGTAACAATAAAATCATATGCAATGTGATTTTTGCTTGAAACTTCAGTGACTATGCAGGGCGATTCGTTAAGTGTGTAGACGGTGATAGTTAAAATGTCTCCATCTAATTTGTAGAACCATTTGGAAAAATTCATTCCCATTTCAAAGGCGGCAGGCATGGTCAGCATCCTGAATGTATTGCCTAACTTTATGTAAATACGCTGGCCGCTGTTTTTTAAAATATTTAAAAAGCCCCTTGGCGTTGAGAGGAATTTATGCATATCAGTATTTCCAATGACAACATGGCTGTTAAAAATTCCATACATATATTGAGTTGTGGCAATTAAATTGCTTGTAATGGAATTGGTGTCGGGCGGCGTCATAATAATTGTTCCATGAGGACGTTCTGAAAGCTGTTCTTTTTCTTTTGTGACAACATGTGAGTGTTCCGGCGTAAAAAACGAAAGCAAATAATCTCCTTGGTATTCTTCCAGTTTACGCGAGGGAAAATAAAAATCTATTTCTGATTTGTCAAACGAAGGCGAAGAATATGGCAGGCTAAAATCCTCTTTTAATTTGTAAGGAGGACAAGCTGAAAATTCTTCTGCAAAATCATGCGAATATGCTTGGCAAAGTTCGTTTTGATATTCAATGTATTTTATGGCTTCCGGATGATTTTCTGAATATAAAGCATAAAAGGATAGTTTTTTTTCTTGCGACAGAACCATTTTTTCGGTTTGCAATGCTATAAAAGCACATTCATATTGCAAGGTGCGGTCAGGAAGATTTCCATCGAGAGCGGCAGGGGTATCGGTTGTTTTATATTCCAAGCCAAAAAACTGCAAAGCATCAGTTGAATAATGTACTGCTTTTGCGCCTAATATCCCTTGTTGAAGATAAGGGAATTTTTCGCTAGCGGGCATGTTTTGTCTGGAACATACGGTGTATCCATTTTGAGATAAATAAACTTCATGGCCTAAATATTGCGAAATATAAAGTTCATTGGTATAAACGCTTTCTGTAAGGCTTAATCCTAAATCTTGGCCATAGACCAAATCCACTGTTTGGCCTTTTCCGTTTAAAACTACATCCCAAAACCACACTTGTCTAACGGGGCGAAATGTAATTGCATAAGAAATGCCTTCTATAGTTCCTTGAAATTGAAGTTTATGTTCAGAACGAAACAGGCGGCTGTTTGATTTTATTCCAAGCAAGGGATAAAAAGAGATGGAGTTATTTTTATAAATTCGGAGATAGATATTGTTCATAGAGCCATCTTTTATATTTCCGCGGCATTGGTTAAGAAGAATATTGCCGGATTGAATGGAGAATACATCTCCGCTTGGAAGGAAGCGGTAGGACAAGCCGCCTTCTTGAATATGAATAAATGAGTGTGGTTTATGCATGATATGCTCTCCTATCTGTTTTTGCATGTAGAAACGTTTCCATTTATTTTTTAAAAATTACTAAAAAATCAGGAATAATTTAAAAAAATTATAGGGCATTATCAGCTTTTTGTCAATACACATATGCAAATGAAAAGAAATTTTTCTAAAATTACATAAAAACACTTGACAATTTAAAGCAATATGGCTATAATTACAGCATAAACCGCAATGGAAACATATGTAGAAACGTTTCCACAAAACGCAGGGGCAATTAAACAAATATAGCTGCAATGTTTTTAAAGAAAGGAACAGAGATGCTATGGTAAAAATAAAGTCTGCGCTCAAAAGCTTTGCAAGGGAAATTTGCAGAAACAAAATACTTTTCTTGATGATTTTGCCTGCACTGATTTATTTTATTATTTTTGCTTATATCCCTATGCCGGGAGCTTATGTGGCATTTGTTGACTATCATCTAAACAAGGGAATTTTTAGAAGCGAATTTGTTGGCCTCAAAAATTTTGAGTTCTTGACAAAAACAGGAGAACTTTGGCGGATTACTAAAAATACGTTTCTTTATAATTCGGTATTTATTTTGTTGGGAAATTTAGTTCAGGTTTTTATGGCAATTATGATTTCTGAAATTGCTTGCAGATGGTTTAAAAAGCTTTCACAATCGGTAATTTTGCTTCCGTATTTTATTTCAATGGTTATAGTTGGCTTTTTTGCGTATAACATTTTTAATTATAACAATGGTTTTTTAAATTCGCTTTTAGTTTCACTTGGGTTTGAAAAACATGATTTTTATGCCGACCAGGAAATTTGGAAATATATTATAGTTTTCTTTAAAATATGGTCAAGCACAGGCTATGGAATGATTATTTATCTTGCTGTCATAACCGGAATTGACGAGGAAATTTATGAGGCTGCGGCTTTGGATGGGGCCTTGCGTTTTCAGAGAATTCTTTACATTACTTTGCCTATGCTGAAATCTACAGTTATTTTGCTTATTTTATTTGGATTGGGCGGAATTTTAAAGGGCAATTTTGATTTGTTTTACAATCTGATTGGAAACAATTCAGTGTTGTATTCTCAGACAGATATCATTGATACTTTTGTTTTTAGAAGCCTTGTTGGTTCGTTTAATTTTTCACAAGGTGCGGCAGTAGGTTTTTATCAATCGATTTTTGGATTGGTTTTAATTTTAACCGTCAATGCAATTGTGAAAAAAATAGAACCTGATAACGCGTTATTTTAAGGGGTGGGATTATGAAAACAAGCAATATGCTTTTTGCAAACCGAAAAGACAGGGCGCTTCTTGCTGTTTTTTATCTTTTGATTGCAGTATTTGCGTTATTGTGCCTGTTCCCGTTTTTATTGATGATTACATCTTCTTTTATGGAGGAAAAGGAGATTCTTTCCGAAGGGTATAAATTAATTCCCAAAAAAATCAGCTTTAGCGCATATGAGTTTTTATTTAAAAATTCAGCTAATTTGCTGGATGCGTATAGAGTTACGATTACTATTACGGTGGTTGGTACCTTTCTTGGACTTTTCTTTATGTCAATGGCAGGTTATGTTTTGTGCAGAAAAGATTTTAAATACCGCAACCAGATTTCATTTTTTATTTACTTTACAACGCTTTTTAGCGGCGGTTTAATACCAAGTTACATACTTATGGTCAAAGGGCTTCATTTGCAGGACAATATCTGGTCAATGATTCTTCCCGGCATTATGAGCCCATGGTCTATATTTTTAATGCGCAATTTTATGAAAAGCATTCCGGATTCTCTTTATGAATCCGCAACCATTGACGGCGCAGGGGATTTTAGGATTTATTGGCAGATTTTCTTGCCGCTTGCAAAGCCGTCCCTTGCCACCATAGGGCTTTTCTTAGGGTTGGCCTATTGGAATGAATGGTACAATGGAATGCTTTATATGCAGACTCCAACAAAATTTCCTTTGCAGTATTTTTTGCAAAGAATTGTTTCACAAGCAAACGTTCAGCTTTTAATTCAAAAGGGCGCTACTGTCAATACTGCCGAGCTTCCTTCTGAATCAATTAAAATGGCAACTGCGCTTGTTGCCATTGGGCCAATTATTTTAGCATATCCATTTGCTCAAAAATATTTTGTAAGCGGATTAACCATAGGCGCTGTTAAAGGATGATTAGTAAATAACCGGTTTGATGCAAAAAGCTTATCGGTTAGATATATTTATTAAAATTAGGAGGATTTGAATTATGATGAAAAAAGCTGCGGCGGCAATATTGGCATTGGCAGTAACCACCGGAATGTTTGCCGGATGTTATGGCGGCGGGTCCAGCACATCGTCCGGCGAGGAATCGCATGCAAGCTCTGAGGGAAATACAGAAGGGAAAATTGATACATCAAAAGAAGTCAATTTAGTTATGTATCTGTATGGCAGTGAGGGGGTTGCAAATCAGAGCATTTTGAAAGAACTTAACAGCAAATTGAAAGAAAAAATTAACGCCACATTAGAAATTAAATACATTGACTGGGGCAATATTTCAACAAAATATCCGCTTCTATGGGCATCCGGCGAAGAATTTGATATGTCTTATGTCGCGTCTAATGCATCTGTTCCATATGCTACACTTGCAAAGCAAGATGTTCTTGCAGACATTACAGATATGCTTGATAAGTATGCTCCAACATTGAAAACTGCAATCAATGACAGCGCTTGGAATAGTATGAAGGTGGGCGGAAGGATTTATGGTGTTCCTAGTACTTATAGCGAATTTACTGCATACGGCTTTGTAACCAGAAAAGATATCCTTGAAAAAGCTGGGCTTGAAAAAGTGTCGTCCATAGAAGATATGGAAAAATATATGGATGCGGCATTAAGCGCAGGATTTGTTCCCTTAAATGGCAGTTCAAATCTTGCTATGGATTTGTATAGAATGTTTATTGCCACCACATCAGATTGGCTGGATGCACCGGGCATACCGGAATCGGAAATGTATCTTGCGTTTTCTGCTTCTAATGGCGGCAAAATATTTCATCCTGCATTTACAGATGAGTTTGAAAAATTTGCGGCAAAAATGGCTCAATGGTCTGAAAAAGGCTATTGGTCAAAAGATGTATTGTCAGCTGCACAAGATGACAAAGACAATTTTTATAATGGATTGTCTGCGGCATATATTACACATCAGCCGGATTGGACAGGTTCTTATGGCTTGCAACTTCAAAAGGGGCTTGATGTTGAAACCGAATTTTATACTTTTGCAGAGGCAAACAATAAAATTGTGAAAAAAATGGGATGTGAAAATGCTACCGGTATAAGTGTAAATTCAAAATATCCGGAAAGATGTCTTATGTTGATTGAACAGCTTATGACTGATAAAGAATGCTACGACTTGTTCCAGTACGGCATTGAAGGAGTACAGTACAAAATTGTTGACGGAAAAATCACAAAGCCTGATGGGTTCGACGAAAAGACGCAAGGCGGAGGCTTCGCCGGATGGGCACTTCGTACAGATGCGCTCAATATTCCATCAGTTACGGAGGACCCGCGCCGCTATACCTTGAATGAAGCTTGGAACAAGGTTGCCATCGATAATCCATTTGTAGGGTTCAGCTTTGACAACAAGAATGTATCAGCAGAACTGTCTTCCATAGCAAACGTGGATTCGCAGCTTGGCATTCAAATTTTACTTGGAAAAACTTCTGATGCCGCTGATTCTGTAAGCAAGTACAGGGAACAGCTGAAAACAGCCGGAGTAGATACAGTCGTTGATGAAGTTAACAAGCAATATGAAGCTTTTAAGGCACAGTAAAATATTTAAAAGCTTTGGATATTTTTATTGATTTTACTGCATTAAAATGGTAAAATAATTTTGGGGAAATTGAGCACGGAGGATTTGCTGTATGAGTTCTACCATTAAGGATATTGCTAAGCTGTCTGGGGTTGGTATTTCAACGGTATCCAGAGTCCTTAATAATAGCGGCTTTGCCAGTCCGGAAACTCGTGAAAAAGTTATGGCGGCAGTGCGTGAGCTAAACTATATTCCTAATAACAATGCAAGAAATCTTAAAAAGGGTTCGTCGAAAACCATTGAACTTCTTGTAAAAAGCATTACAAATCCGTTTTTTCAAAAAATGATTCATACCATTGAGCAGAAAATCCTTTTGCGTGGATACAACCTTGAAATTAAAAACGTCAATTATTCCGGTCAAGAAATGGCAATTGCGCTTCGTGAAGTGCAGGACAGAAATTTATGCGGCGTAATCCTTATGGGCGGAAGCTTTGAATATACGGAACAGGATTTTAAAAATCTTGGTGTGCCGTGTGTCCTTTTGACGGTTTCTGCAGCTCCGGATGTTGATAAGGCCTTGTATTCGAGCGTTATTATCGATGATGAGGCTGAAAGCTATAAAGCAACTGAGTATTTGATTTCGCTTGGACATCAGCGGATTGGATGCATATGCAATATTTATGGAGCTATGAAAACGCCAAATTCGCTTAGATTTCAAGGCTATAAAAAAGCTTTGGCCGAGCATGGAATTGAGATTGACCCTTCTTTAATTTCAACCATGAACGATACTCGTTCCGGATACGAATTTGGCTTTAATATGATGAAAAATCTTTTAAGCCGCAACAAAAACATAACTGCAATTGTTGCTATGGCAGATGTCATAGCGGTAGGGGCGGCAAAGGCTGTATTATCTGAAGGGCTTCGTATTCCGGATGATATTTCCATTATCGGATTTGATGGTATAGAAGCAGCAGAATATTATTCTCCGGCATTGGATACCGTTTCTCAGCCGGCGGAACAGATGGCAATCAGCGCGATTGACGCGCTGTTTGCCATGTTACAAGGGGAAGAAGGCATTCATACGGTTTTTGAGGCTACTTTGTTAAAGAGAGGTTCATGCGCTCCTCCGGGCACAATTGCAAAAAAAGAAAGAGGCTAATTTTTAGGGGTTGAATTTTAAAATTCAACCCCTTGCTTTAAAAGGATGGTAAAAATTGATGAGGAAAGTTGACTTAAAAAAATTGTTGGATAATTTGAGTCTTGAAGAAAAAATTGGACAGCTCCTTCAAGTTTGCGGTTATTACTATGAAATTGAAGGCGTTGTGACAGGCCCCCAAAACAGCGCAGGTTTCAACGAAAGAGAAATTGCAAGTGCAGGGTCTGTGTTAGGAATTGCAGGTGCTGAACGT
Source organism: Oscillospiraceae bacterium (assembly GCA_029267825.1). Classification (GTDB taxonomy): domain Bacteria; phylum Bacillota; class Clostridia; order Oscillospirales; family Ruminococcaceae; genus JAIHAL01. The sequence goes on along the minus strand of JAJUHO010000014.1, from coordinate 7,002 downwards.
CTTAAAAAAATTCAAAAAAATTATATGGAAAAACATCCGCACCAGATTCCGTTGCTGTTTATGGCTGACGTTATCAACGGATATAAAACTATATTTCCGATTCCTTTGGCGCAAGGGTGCTCTTTCAATCCGGAACTGGTAAAAAAATGTGCGGAAATATCTGCAATGGAGTCTGCTGCTGCGGGACTTCATCTGACTTTTTCGCCGATGGTGGATTTGGTTCGTGACCCTCGTTGGGGACGAGTTATGGAGTCAACCGGAGAGGATACTTATGTAAACTGTGTTTTTGCAAAAGCTACGGTAGAAGGCTATCAGGGAACAGATGGGTTAAATAAAAAGGGAAGAATAGCTGCTTGTGTAAAGCATTTTGCCGGATATGGCGCTCCAATGGCGGGAAGGGATTATAATACGGTTGAATTATCCGAACGAACATTAAGAGAGCAGTATCTTCCGCCTTATCAAGCTGCAATTGAAGCCGGCTGTTCAACAGTAATGACATCATTCAATACCCTTGACAGAGTTCCGTCTTCAGCAAATAAAAAGCTGATGAGAGGTATTTTGCGCGACGAAATGGGATTTGAAGGCATGGTAATTTCAGATTGGGCGGCTATTGAAGAATTGATTAACCATGGTGTGGCTCAAAACCGTTCTGATGCTGCAAGGCTTGCAATTGAAGCCGGAGTTGACATTGATATGATGACCACTTGTTATTGCCGCAATCTTAAAGAGCTGATTGAAAATAAGGTTGTCGATGAAGCTTTGCTGGATGACGCTGTTATGCGGGTTTTGCAGCTTAAAAATGATTTGGGGCTCTTTGAAAATCCTTTTAAGGATGCTGATGAGAAAGATGAAAAAACACTGATTTTATGTGATGAGCATAGAGCGTTTGCAAGAAAACTGGCGGCAGAAACCATGGTTCTTCTTAAAAATGAAGGGATTCTTCCTATTCCCAAAAAAGGAAAGAAAATTGCATTTATCGGCCCGCATACAAGCCGTCGTTGGATTTGCGGCGTGTGGTCAATTTTTGGAGAAGAAAAAGACGTAATTTCACTGGAACAAGCTGTCCGCAATAAAAAAATTGAAAATGTGACTTTTTCAACTGGATGTCCGATTCTCAAAGACACAGATGCTTTGGAGCTTGCTGAAAAAGATTGTACGGCAATAGCAGAGGATAATGCAAATAAGCAGGTGTTGCTGGATGAAGCTATATTGCAGGCAAAGAATGCGGATGTGGTAGTGCTGAGCCTTGGTGAACATCCCGCACAGTCCGGTGAAGCAAGCAGTCGCGTTGAACCGGCACTTGACGCACAGCAAATTGAATTATTTAATAAAATTTATGAAGCAAACCCTAATGTTGTCGTTGTGCTTTTTAATGGAAGACCGTTGGTTTTAGGTGAAATTTTTGAAAAAGCAAAGGCTGTATTGGAGGCTTGGCTTCCGGGAACTGAAGGGGGAAATGCTGTCGCAGATATTCTTTTTGGCGATGAAAATCCTTCCGGCAAATTGACTATGAGTTTTCCACGCCATATTGGGCAGATCCCTATTTATTATAATGATTTCAAAACCGGCAGGCCATATACGGGAAACAAAGGAAAATATTTTTCAAAATACATAGATTGCCCTAATAGTCCGCTTTTGCCATTTGGATATGGGTTATCATACACTTCTTTTGAAATTTCGGACGTAATGTTGGACCGCGATTCAATGACCTGCAAAGAAAGCATTTTCGCAAGCGTGCGTGTTAAAAATGTTGGCAAAACTGCCGGCAAAGAAGTAATACAATGTTATATTAGAGATGAAGTTGGAAGCGTTGCCCGACCTGTTCGTGAGCTTAAAGGTTTCCACAAAGTTGAATTGCAGCCTGGCGAAGAAAAGGAAATCGTTTTCGAAATTACAGAAGAAATGCTTAGGTTTTACACGATTGATATGGAATATAAAAGTGAGCCGGGCAAATTTACTGTTTGGATAGGAAGTTCAAGTCAGACTCAAAACGGGCGGGAGTTTATTTTGATTTAAGTATTTGTAAGATTAGGGTGAAAATTTGTGAAAATAAAATATCTTGGGACAGCCGCTTCGGAGTGCTGGCCGGCGCTTTTTTGCAGATGTGAGGCATGCAGCGCCGCACGTAAATGCTGCTGCAATGCGGGGCTGCAGATAAAAATACCAAATTTGTAATCAATCATTTTTCTCATAATGGCGCAGTACTGCATGATGAATTAGAACAAATTGCTGCAAAAGAAGGCTTTTTAACAGCTTATGATGGCTTTGAGCTAAATTTTTAAAGTAAATTTTCTTTATAAAAACCTTGTAGGATTATTTGAAATCCTACAAGGTTTTTTGCAAAAAAAATCCCTTGATGCTTAAAGCATCAAGGGATTTGGTGACCCGTACGGGAATCGAACCCATGATTCCGCCGTGAAAGGGCGGCGTCTTGACCTCTTGACCAACGGGCCGCATGGTAGCGGCAGTGGGACTTGAACCTACGACCTTTCGGGTATGAACCGAGCGCTCTAGCCAGCTGAGCTATGCCGCCATACCGATTTGCTGCCGTCGCATATCGACTGCAACGATAACAATTATATAACAAAACAGGGGACAAGTCAAGAGGTTTTTTAAAAAAAATCAAATTCAGCAATTTATACAAATAAGCAAAAGGATTATTTATCGCCTTGCTTGATATCGCTTAAAGCAAACAAAATCTGACCTGCCTTTTCATTTTTTTCATTGTAGATTGAAAGGGAAAACGAACAATCCTCATCCCCCTCAAAAGGAAAGGTTTGAACAAAATCTTCCGTTGAACCTTTTGGCGCAACAAAATACCATGTATATGACGGAGAATAATACTCCCTCGCAACCCTTTGCCCCACCCTTTGCACCGTAAGCTCAAATTGCAAGCTCGAAAATTCTATGTCATTATCGGTATTGTTCTCTATTTCAGTTTTTATCTTTATCGTATTTTTGCTTAAATAAACTTCTTTTGCGGTAATCGTCACCCCGTCCGAATATTCTAACGGTTCATTTATTCCAACGGTATTTACACCTTTTATTTCGCGCGATTTAAAAAACGGAAAATCAAGCGAAAAAATAAAATCCGCTCCGCTCGTCCATGAATAAAGAAAAAAACACAAAATGGCAAGGATTAAAAAAGAAGAAAGCGATATTAAAAAAATTTTTATGCGTTCATGCCCGGCGTAATACACACAATCACATTTTTCTTTCATGTCAATCACCATCCGTCTATATAATAGCATAAAAAAAGACAAAAATCAACCATTTTTTAGTATTTTTTCAAAATTCATAATTTTTAAGTTCTAAAATTGTTAATTTCCTCATGGGAAATTCCGGCGGATTTTAATAAATCCGACAAGGCGGACAGGTTCAACGAAATTACCAGATGCGGTTTTGAAATTTCTCCGGCAGGATAAATTTTTACGTCGCAGGCGCCGGACATTATTTGAAAAATATTCTGCGAAATGCTTACCTTTGCAATCTTTTCTTTCGGAATTATTACCGTGTGGAACGAATACCAGTACGAATACCTTAAAATAATGTTTTTTTCATCAAAAAAAATTCCTGTGCTGACCCATGCGCAAAGCTTTATGAATAGCATCCAAAGGGCGGGGATTTCTCCCATTATGCAGACAAAAAGAATCATGCTGCGCCAAAGCGGAAACAGCAAAAAAAGCTTTTTTGAAGCAAGGGGAATTAAAATGCAGAAAATTATCGGCATGGTTATAAATCTTAAAATATAATCCCAGCGCGGCCTTATCCCATATCCGCCCGGAATGCTTTTCGGCAGAAGCAGCTTTAAAGAGGAAAGGGCCTGCGATTTTGTGGTTATCGGAATGAGCACAGGGATTTCGTTTTTGCCTTTGCCATAGCCGGAACAGCCTATGTTTATCGACATTACCGAAAAAAGCTTTGAAAGAAGGTTTTGCTTTAAGTCGGTATAATTTATGCTTTCCGAATTTATTATATAATTTCTTTTTGTAAAAAATCCGCCTGAAATTTCAAGGCGTTCTCCGGTTCTGTCGGCCGCAAAGCCGATATGCCTAAGCAGGCTGCTTAAAAAAGAAAAAAGCCATCCCGCAAAGAGAAAAAGCGATATTCCAAGCGCAAGGGGAGGGATTTTTAAAGCAAGGCTGTTTGAAACGTCCGTCACAGCAGTAAAAAACATTGTTTGCAGCGATTTGCCAAGCAGTTTTCCGGATTGCGAAAGAAGGGTTCCTATATAAATTACTCCCGAAAGTGTGGATGAAAACATTACCGAAAAAACCACAAGCCGCTTCATTCCGGGACGATAGGATGCTTTTATCCCGCAGTTGTTTTTCAGCATGGAAAAAAGCTCATCGCAGTCCTTTTCGGGAACGGTAAGAGAAATATCCGTTTTGCGAACCCCTCCCGCATTTGTATCCAAATAAAGATTTGCAGCTTTGAAAGGGCGCAGAAAAAATCTATGCTCTGCTAAAAATATACAGGATTTTTCATAGGGAACAGAAAATCTCCTTTTTGCAAATATTCCCGTAAGTATACTTATACATTCACTATCCATTTTGTAATATGTGCAGTACCAGCGCAGGTATGCCGATATGCCTATAAAAAGTACTATTAAAATATCAAGCCATGCTCCGCGGACCCATGAGTAAAAATCCCATCTGAGGGCAATAAGGCCCCTTGCAAGCGGAATTAGCATGAGCCAAAAACGTCTTGAAACAAGATAAAAAATCTTTGCGGGATGCTGTCTTTTATATCCGTTCATGCCTTTTCCTCTTTTCGGGAATTTATTGAGAGATTTATATGCCTTGAAATTTCTTCCGCATCCGATTTTGAAAGAAACGGAAGAAAAATGGTGCCTCCAAGTGCATGGAGCACTACAAAATTAAATCCGGTGTACTTTGAAAATGGCGTCATTATCAGGGAAATATATTGCACCGCCTCGGTTTTCATAATTTGGCGTGTGCGGATAAAAAATCCCGTGTTCCTTATTATTTCCGTGCGGGAAACCATAAAGCTCCCCCTTTCAAAATAAAGCGGAAGCCAAACAAGTCCAAAAACGGCAAAGGACGTGCCGATAATTGCTATAATAATCCACATAATGGTCGAAATAAAATACAAAAAGTATTTTGTAATCAAAATTAAACTGATTGCAATACAAAACATAATTACCCTAAGGAAACTCATACAGGTTTTATCCATATAGTATTTTTTCAAAGCTATTCCTCCGTGGGCATATTTACACATATAAATAGTATATATGTTAAAAGGTATACATATTATAACATAAAATTTAAGAGAAAATAAGGGATTTTTTTACTAAGCAAAAATTTTTTGGAGGGATACTTATTAAAATTATCGATGCCGCGGAAAAACTGCTTTGGGGAAACGGGATGCTCATACTTATACTTGGAACGGGGCTTTATTTTTCTATAAAAACAGGATTTTTTCAAATAAGGAAATTTCCCCTTGCGATAAAGCAAACCATATTTCCGGCACTAAAAGAGGGCAGAGCTGAAAAAAACGGGAAAAATTTGTCACAGTTTCAGGCAATGGCAACCGCGCTTGCCGCCTCAATGGGTACGGGGAACATCGCCGGAGTAGCAACTGCGCTTGTCATAGGCGGACCGGGAGCAATTTTTTGGATGTGGGTTTCGGCAATCCTTGGAATGATGCTTGTTTTTTGTGAAAACGTACTCGGAATATACTATCGGTATAAAAATAAGCGCAGCGAATGGATTGGCGGGCCTATGGTTTACATAGAAAAAGGGCTTAACATGAAATGGCTTGGAGGATTATATGCCTTTTTTTGCCTGCTTGCAAGCTTTGGCATGGGGAATCTTGTGCAGTCAAATTCAATTTCAACCGCTCTTTTTTCTGCTTTTAAAATTCCCGAAGCGCTTTCAGGAGGCATAACAGCTCTTTTAGCGGGGATTGTCATAATCGGCGGGCTTAAAAAAGTGGGAAAGGCTGCCGAAAAGGTAATTCCTGCCGTATCCGTATTGTATATTTTGGGGGCAATTATAGCAATTGTATTAAATTTTAAGGAGTTGCCGAATGCCTTTAAAAGCATTTTTTCCGAGGCCTTTGGGATAATGCCCGCCGCGGGAGGGATTTCAGGTGCGCTTGTAAAAAAAGCGGCAAGCGTCGGGGTGCGCAGGGGGATATTCTCAAACGAGGCGGGGCTTGGAAGTTCGGCGATAGCACATGCATCCGCCGAGGCGGGAGGAGCTGTAAAACAGGGGTTATGGGGAATATTTGAAGTCTTTGTTGACACGATAATATGCTGTACGCTTACCGCGCTTGTTTTGCTTTCCTCAAAAGTTTTGGAGCACAGGGGAGAGCTTGACGGGGCCCCTTTAGTGATTGCGGCTTTTTCAAAAAGTTTTGGTGGCTTTGCGGGGGTTTTTATTTCGGCAAGTTTATCGCTTTTTGCTTTTGCGACATTGATAGGCTGGTCTTTTTACGGGGCAAAGGCGGCGGAGTATCTTTTTGGCCCGCAAAAGGTTATTTTTTACAAAATTATTTTTTCTATGGGGATTTTTATAGGGGCGGTGCTTGAAATAGAAACGGTCTGGAAGTTATCGGACATTTTTAATGGGCTTATGGCTTTGCCGAATCTTGTTGCTTTATTGTTGCTTTCAAAGGTCGTTTTAAAGGAATTGAGGAATTTTAAAGGTTAGTTTTTATTGCAGGTATTTTCTTAATTTGCCAGCGTCTAACATCTAATCTCTAACATCTAAAGTGCCCCCACTCCAATTTTACTACGAAAAGCAGAGCCTTTTCTTTTGCTTGTCTTAATAAGTCTATTAGCGGGAAACTATAAGCCAAGACTTTCGGCTGGTAAAGTAATTAGGGCAAGTAAATTTAAAGACCTGCTTTTCGTAACAAGATTAGAGTGGTGCATACCAAGGCGAAAAGCAGGTCGTCTACAACGAGCCGTTATTCGCCGTGCAGGCAATTTGCGATTTCAGTTTTTGTGTAAGCAAATTGCCGTTGCCGGCGAAT
>JAJUHO010000147.1 GCA_029267825.1 Oscillospiraceae bacterium | reverse complement strand
TGTGCCGTACTGTAATTCGGCATTTCCCAGACCATTATATCAAGGCCCGACGGATGTTTTATATAATAATACTGTTCCCCTATTCTTTCATTTTTCACGGTTTGAATGTTATGAGCCATCTTACTTTCCTCCCTTGCCTGTGAGAACATAAACGGTATCAAGCGACAAGGATTTTGCCGCATCTATTATGTCTTCTCTTGAAACTGCCCTAATCCTTTCGATTTCCTGTTCAGGCGTAAAGGAAGTTCCGGCATATGCCTGTCTTAAATACCATGATGCCAATGCAAAAGCGCTGTCGTTTACCGCCCTGTAATTATTTATTACGCTAAGTGCGGAATTTGACATTTCGGAATCTGTAAAATTGCCGTTTGCCATTTCAGAAAGCTGGTTTAAAATCTCGTCCCTTGCTTTCTGGATATTGTTATGCTCAACGCCGCTATCAACGACAAGCACACCTTTTCTCTCGTCGTATCCGGCAGCACAATAATAGCAAAGGCTGAGTTTTTCACGAACATTCATAAACAGCTTTGAAAAAGGCGTTTGTCCGAAAATTGCATTCATCAGCCTCATTGCGGGAGCATTTTCAAAACTGCTTTTGAACGCCATGACCATTTTGCTCTGGGCAACGTCCAAAGTTTCAGTCACTTCACAAATTTGCGGCTTAAGAGGGCTTTTCTTTGAAACGCTCTTTCCGGAAAAATCCCTTTTCGCTCCGGCAAAGGCCTTTTTAAACCTTTCTAAAGCATCGGCAGGATCTCCTCCGCCAACAAAGAAAATTTCTATTCCTGCGCTTTTCAAAAGATTTTTATACTGCTCATATGCGGATTTAGGAGTAAGTTCCGAAGCATATTCCTTATCGCCATGCGCGGTAATCGACGCAGGCTCTCCCTCGTAAACCCTTTTGCCCGCACGTATCAAGGCATAGGAGCGTTTTTCATTTATTTCCGCCTCTATTTCATCAAGCAATTCCTGCTTATTAAGTTCAAAATTCTTTGCATAAAAGCCATCTCCCTCAACATTAGGCGAAAAGAGGCATTCTATAAGCAAATCAACAAGTTCCCCTGTTATTTTTTCTCCGCCAAAAGTATACCTGTCCGCTATACAGCTTGCTGAGAGGGAAACTATCTGGCTATCCCCGATTTTTAAAGTATCCCCGTTAATATTAGCCCCATAAAGCGAGCTTAATTTCTTGTTTATTTCCGTAATATTCCTATACGTGCCGTTGCTCTTTGAAAGAGCAAGTGAAATTGCCGCATTGGCGGCGGCAGTTTTTGCATCAAGATCAGAAACAAGGTTTATTCCTATTAAATTTGTCTTAAATCTTGTATCCGTAACCGCGGTGAAATTTACCCCGTCGCAAAGGGCTTCCTTATGAAAAGCAAGCGCCATTTAAACATCTCCTTATTTAAAAATACTTAAATATTATAGCATAATTTTCTTGATTCTACAATTGCCTATCGCACCTATTTTTAATATTTTCCCGCCAAAAACCAAAAGCCTCAACATATGCGGCAAGGCACAAAAAACTTTGCATCAAACAACTATATAATCCTTTATTTTATTAAAAACCGATTCTGTTACGCCATCAACGTACAAAAGCTCATAAATGCTTGAAAATGAACCTATATCATTACGAAAATTTACTATTTCAACAGCAGTTTTGGGATTTATTCCGGGAAGCAAATCAAATTCCTCAGCCGTGGCCTTATTTATATTCAAAACGGCAATATTTTCATTGCTTGTTGAGTTATAATTAAAAAAAGAAGTTTGCTTGTAAGAAACAGGGCTTACAAAAATTTTATCTTTTATCTTTTCAAAAAGCTTTTCGCCTATTCCACTAACCTCCATTATTTCCTCAACAGAACCAAACCATCCGTTTTCCTCTCTGTATGAAACAATCCTTTGTGCAAGAGTTTCCCCGATACCATCAAGCGTCATAAGTTCCTCTACGCTTGCTAAGTTCAGGTCAAGCGGGTAAGAAACTTCACTTTGCGGTTTATTTTCCGTTTGCGATGCGGTTTTGGCCTTTGTGCTTTCGACACTGCTTTCAGGCAAGGTTACCGTCAAAAAGTTAGGCTCTGCTTCATTTTCGGTCTCCATTTCTGTTTCTTTTCTTGGCGGAAGTTTTTCTTCATCAACATATATCTTGTCCTTTATTTTTTCAAAAACAGCTTCACCTATTCCCTTTATATTTTTTATATCCTCAATGCAATAAAAATAATTGCCCGCAGACCTGTAATTGACAATCCTTTGGGCAATTTCCTCTCCTATTCCGTCAAGCAGCACAAGTTCATCTTTCCCGGCCGAATTTATTTCAATAGGAAAATTTGGCAAAACTTTTGACAAAACGCTTTCAGATAAATCAGATAAAACAGTTTCGGAATAAAAATCATCATCTACGGATGTTTCCAAAAAAGAAACATCCGAACCAACGCGCAAAGGCAGTTCACCGTTTTTGCCGTTTTCAAAAATAATTGCCGCCGAAGAAGAAAAAACTATAATCCCCGAAAAAAAAGCAAAAAGCGCAAGTTTTTTATCCCTCATACCGCCACCTTGCAAATCAAAGCAAATTAAATTTCCCCTTAAAACAATTATATACAGGTTTTTTAAAATTTACAAGGATTTTCACTTAAATCCCCCACAAATTTCATATTTAGTAATATAAATAAAGGCATGCAAACCCCCCAAAGAGGCCTGCATGCCTGACGCACTATTGTTTTGTTTGAAGTGATTTGGTAAGTACTTTCAAGACGCTGACGGTATCTTGAATATCTTCAACCTTATGTTCAAGCTTATCCATTCGGCCGGCAATATCCGCGTGCCCTTCCGCAAGAAGCTTGATATTTTTGTTTGTTTCGTTTTCCACTATAAGCTCAATTTTCCCGGTACGCTGTTCAACATTATCAAGCCTTTCGTCCATCTTGTCAAGGCGCTGCTCTACATTATCAAGGCGTTGTTCCACGTTATCAAGACGTTGTTCGACATTATCAAGGCGTTGCTCAACTTTATCAAGCCTTTCATCCATCTTGTCAAGACGCTGCTCTACATTATCAAGACGTTGTTCGACTTTATCAAGCCGTTGGTCAATTCCATCCAGCCGTTGGTTGACCGGTCCCAATTTAACGTCCATCATTGCGCCAATGGCAGACAGCAATTCATTAAATTCCTGCTTTTCCATACCATCCCCCTCTTATGATTATTTTATTTTTAATCATCAACAACAATTTCCTCTTCGGTATTAAAAAGTGCAAAACCCATTATTTTTGAATAAAAATCCGTGGGATTAAGCATGATTTTATCCCTTATAAGCTTTGCCTGTTCCAAATCAGGCGCAAAAATCTTCATATCCAGCAAGTCGTCGCCAATATCAAGAATTCTGCATCTTACATAATATCCGTTTTTAAGCTCAATAAATTCACATTTAACTTCATTCTCACGCTTTAATTTTGCAAAATACCTCAGCGCACAAGTCAAAAGCTTATCCCTGAAAGACTTCGGAACATACTGCTTAAACTCGTCAATGCTGTATTTGCCTTTTTCGGCAAGCACAAAAACTTCCTGCCCGTTTTGAATTTCCTTTAAAAAAGTATTATTCTTTACAAGCTCATCAATAGCTTCCGTATAAAAAAAATAATTTATTATTTCATTTCCAACAGCAATTTCATAAAGCTGTTCCGGAGTTACCGGCCTGTCAAGTTTTTTTAGCAAATAGCAGAGAAGAATTTTAACCGTATGCAAATCTTTAAGTTCAAGCGAATAATCTGCGCTGAATTTGGAAATTGAATCCATATAGTCCCTCCTAAAAATTAGGATAAGAAAGCATATGCGACAAAAGGGCAATATTTACAGCCGATTCAACAACCGGAACAGCCCTTGGCACAACGCAGGGGTCATGTCTGCCCTGTATGGTTATCACATCATTTTTAAGCGAAGAATAATCAATCGTATGCTGCGGTTTTGCAATTGACGGCGTAGGCTTAAAGGCAACCCTTAAAACTATCGGCATCCCGGATGAAATTCCGCCTAAAATTCCACCGTGGTTATTTGTCCTTGTAGCCACATGACCTCTTTCATCAACATAAAACTCATCGTTATTCTGGCTGCCAAGCATTTTTGCCGCCATAAAGCCGGCTCCAAATTCAAGGCCCTTTACTGCCGGAATCCCAAAAACAAGCTGGGCTATGCTGTTTTCAATGCCATCAAACATAGGCGAACCTATGCCCGCCGGCACGTTTATGGAGATACATTCCACCACTCCGCCAAGAGAATCACAAGCAAGCCTTGCCCTGTCAATGTCCTCTATCATTTCTTTTCCCTTAGCATCATTGATTACAGGGAAGCTTTTCCCCCTTA
>JAJUHO010000077.1 GCA_029267825.1 Oscillospiraceae bacterium | reverse complement strand
TAGAATTGGGCATTTTTTGCATTTAAGGTCTTTTCTTAACTTGCTTGTATCTAACATCTAATATCTAATTTCTAACATCTAAAGTGCCCCCACTCCAATTTTACTACGAAAAGCAGAGCTTTATTGCTTGCTTGTCTTAATGACTTTATTAGCGGAAAGCTTTGGCTTGTAAAGTAACGGTGCAAATTTTTTGTGCTTGGCGAATTAAGGTTCTTTCCGAGGTTCGTAAGTACTATTCTTTTTTGCCTTTAACTTAGTAAGACGTGGCATCTTCAAGAAAAGCAGCCGAGCTTTGCCATTTTAGAGGTTAGATATTAGAGATTAGATGTTAGACGTTGGCAAATTAAGAAAAGACCTGAAATGTAAAAATACCCAACTCTAATTTCTAACCTCTAATTTCTAACTTCTAAAAGTCTCCGGACAAAAAGTCACTGGGGGGTAAAGCAGACTAAATCTGCTTTGTAAATAAGGAGAGGGGGCAAAGCCCCCCTCTTAGATGTTAGAGATTAGATATTAGATGTTAGATACAAGTAAGTTAAGAAAAGACCTGTAATGTAAAAATACCCAACTCTAATTTCTAACCTCTAATCTTTAGCTTCTAAAAGGTCCGAAAGCGTCGTTGTATCCACGACATCACTTACCGCCTTTGAAATCCTTTCCCAAAGTATTTGCGTCTTGCACGCTTTTGCCCTTTCGCAAAATTCGCTGTCCTCTCCTATGCAGGGCACCGGCGAAAGGTCGCCCTCCATAAGCCTAAGTATTTCTCCGACCGTGCATTTTTGCGGGTCTGAGGCCAGCTTATAGCCTCCCTTTGAGCCTCTTGCGCTTTTTACAAACCCAGCCTTGCCAAGCTGATTTATTATCTGTTCCGCATATTTTTCAGAAACTCCCTGACTTTGGGAAATTTCCTTTACCGAAACATATTCGCCTTCATTTCTTGCCGCCAATTCAAGCATAATTCTCAGCGCATAACGCCCCTTGGTGGAAATTCTCATGTTATCCTCCATAAAAAATGCTTTTTATTTATGATACCATACAAAGCCCAATATATCAAGGAAACTTTTTTGCGCCTTTCAAAAACTCTCATTGAATTTTTTCCAAAAAAGGAATATAATATTTTTATTAGTAGTATGCTGAATTCTTGTCCTTGCACACAAAAGACAGATTTGGAGTGATTTTTTTGGATTTCAAAAGCGAAAGGGCAGCCCTTACCGTTATTTCTGAAACAATAGTAAAATGCGGGGTTTCGCTTTATAATGCAATAAAGTATATTTATTCACTTAGCGCGGAGGATTTCTATAACATCAACATAAAGGACGCCCTTAAAGTGGCGCTGAACAACCTTACCGACGCCGACGCTTTGCAATCCCTCGGATTAAGGATAAACAACAGCCGCTGCGGCGAAATGAATTCTCCCGAATACAACAGGGTTCTTTCGCTGATAGTTTTCAGCTTTGCCGTAAGGCTTCCCGCATTGAAGCTTATAAAAAACGGAAGCGATACCATGACCGAGGAACAAATCCACAGCATCTACCAACAACTGATTGAAAAAGGCGCCGGGAACTTTAATGATATAATCAAGGAAAGCTATCTTGAAACAAAATATCTTGTAAAAAAAGGCAAGCCCATTCCGCCCTATTCGGCAGATTGGTACAAAACCTATATCTATACTTATGTCCCCTCCCTTTCGGCAATCACAAACAAGAATATGTTTCTGCTTGGATTTGTGGAAGTACTTTTCCCTATGTTTTATTCCTGCATGGAGGAGGAACTTAAAAACATTATACTTTCGTTTTGCGCCTATCGTGCGGAGGAGTAAAACTTTTTAAAGGAGGAAGTGCCTTTGAAAACGCTTATCCACTTGAATCAGACCGGATATTTCCCGAATATGCCTAAAACTGCCGTAGTTGCAGGCAGGGTGGCCTCTTTTTGCGTTTGTGAAAAAAACAGCGGAAAGACAGTTTTTGCCGGAATGCTTGGCGAAGGCATTTTTGACGCAGCCTGCGGCGAAACGGTTTTCCCTGTGGATTTTTCAAGCTTTGATATAAAAGGGGAGTATTATATTAAAGCCGGCGGCAAAAAATCCCCCACCTTTAAAATTTGCCCCAAACCGTTTGAGGAAGTAAAACAAGCGGTTTTGAAATCATTTTTCCTAAACCGCTGCGGAATTACCATTCACAGAGAATTTGCGGGCGAATACCGGCGCAAAAAATGCCATACCGAAAAGGCAACGCTGGCCTCAAATCCCCAAATAAAGCTTGATGTTCGCGGAGGATGGCACGAATCGGGCAATTATTGGCGGCATACCCTTTCAGGGGCCGTTGCGCTTGCACATATGCTTTATGCTTATGAACTTTTTCCGGAAAGCTTTAAAGAGGAAATAAAAATCCCCGAAAGCGGAAATGGCACTCCCGATATTTTAAACGAATGCCGTTGGGAGCTTGAATGGCTTATAAAAATGCAGGACAATGACGGCGGAGTCTTTCACAAGGCCGCAACAAAAGAATTTCCAGCCAACATAATGCCGCATGAGGATTGCGACGAGATTTTTGTTTATGAAAAAACGACCTCGTCAACAGCGGCATTTTGCGCCGTCTGTGCCCTTGCATCGAGGATTTTTGCCGCCTTTGACCCGACATTTTCAGGCGAACTTAAAAAATGCGCGGAAAGGGCTTGGCTTTGGGCAGTGCAGAACAGACGGACAAAGGAAATGGCGGGCCTTTACCTTCATAACGACAGCGACCCGACTGACAAGATTTTTTGGGCGGCATCTGAAATGTATTCCCTTTCCGGCTCAAAAATTTTTGTCGAGGCAATGCTTGAAATATATGAAAACGTGGATACGACTTCATTCTCCCCAAGCTTTTCGGGGGGCTTTGGCGCACTTTCGTTTATTTTTTCCACAAAGATAAAAAATTTGCTTTTGCTTGACGCATTTAAAACAGCTTTTATATATAAAGCGGATACAATTTGCGCAATGTCCAAAAACAGTGCTTATAGGACTGCGGTTTCGGGAAACAGATATTTAAAGGACAGCAATTTTGAAATCCTCTCGGCCGCAATGACGCTTATCATTGCAAATAAAATCTCTCCAAACCAAAATTATACCGATACCGCAATAGAACAGCTCAATTACATCCTCGGCAAAAACCCCATGGGAATATCATACATCACAGGCTTTGGCGAAAATTGCTGCCAAAACCCGCACCACCGCCCATCCACAGCGGACGGAATTGACGCTCCTCCAAAGGGGCTTATCGTATGCGGGCCAAACATGGAACGTGCGGACGAATACATACGCTGGCTTATACCAAAGGGCACTCCGCCCGCAAAATGTTATGTGGATAAGGAGTACAGCTATTCGACCAATGAAACTTCGCTCTGCGGGGCGGCATGCGCACTGTTCGTGCTTGGATTTTTTTCTTGAAACGGGGGATTATAGATGAAAATAGATGAACTGGTTTTCGCACTTGCAAATGAAATAGCAAAGGCGGTAAATCCGGTAAAAATTTATCTTGTCAGCGCAAAGCACAACATAAAAGGCGAACTTACTGGCTTTAAGCTTTGTGTCATAGTAAACGACGTACCAAGCACCGCCGAACTTGAAGGCGAACTTTACATGAAAACCGACTGCGATATTCCTTTTGACGTGCTTATATATAACCTCAGCGAGTGGAATGAGCTTATAGCCGACGAGGGGACCTTCGCCTCAAAAATACACAAGAACGGGGCTCTGATTTATGGGGAGGGGTAGCCACGGCACAGACAGCAGAAGATATTTGGACTGGCTTTTCCACTCAAAGCTTGACCACATTGCCGCAGAGCTGCTGATGGAAGATGAAAGATGCTACGCTCCGGCAGCGTTTCACTGCCAGCAATGCATAGAAAAGGCACTTAAAGCTTTCCTTTTGTACAAAAACCGCCGCCTTCTTGACGGCCACAACCTGACATGGCTCTGCAAACAGGCGGTGCTGTCCGAAAAAACTTTTATGCAATGGCTCGGCAAAAGCGCAACACTCAACAGGTACTATATAGAAACGCGCTACCCTGCCGACATTCCACTGGAAATAAACCGCGAAACAATCCAAGACCTGTTCGCTTCAACCACTCAAATGCTCGATTTTATCTGTGAAGAGCTGCATTTTGATTTTGACAGCTACCACAGGGGCAAATCAAAGAAAGGATGATACCATGTCAACTCCGCACAACAGCGCAAATTTTGGGGATATTGCAGAAACGGTGCTTATGCCGGGCGACCCTTTAAGGGCAAAATTTATTGCCGAAAATTATCTTGAAAATCCAAAATGCTTTAATTCCATAAGAAATATGCTTGGCTATACGGGCGAATACAAAGGAAAACGCCTTTCCGTTATGGGAAGCGGCATGGGAATTCCCTCAATCGGGATATATTCATATGAGCTTTTCAACATTTACAATGTCGAGAATATAATAAGAATAGGTTCCGCCGGAGCCCTTGCGGATGGAGTAAAACTCTACGACATAGTCCTTGCGCAAGGGGCATGCACAAATTCAAATTACGCCCGCCAGTTTTCACTTCCCGGCGATTTTGCGCCAATAGCCAGCTTCAAGCTTTTGCAGACCGCGGCAGAGGCGGCAAAAAAATTAAAAGCGCCATTTCATGTGGGAAATGTGCTTTCAAGCGATACATTTTATGACTCCGACTCCTCTGCTCTTTTAAAATGGAAAGGCATGGGAGTGCTTGCAGTTGAAATGGAGGCCGCAGGGCTTTACATGAACGCCGCCGCCTGCGGCAAAAACGCCCTTTGCATAGCCACCGTTTCGGATTGCCCCTTGACCGGAGAAATAACCACGCCGGAGGAAAGACAGAATTCTTTTACCGAAATGATGGAAATTGCCCTTGAAACGGCAATACTCATCTAACTGTCCTTAATAGGCGTACAAGCGTATTTCACAAACAAACACCATTCAAAGGCGGAAATGTTGTCTTTTATTACAATTGACACTTTGCCGCCTTTTTGGATATAATGGAATAGATATGTTTGCGTTTTTATGCTTTTTTGCCGATATTTAATAATAAAATCGTAAAGGGGTTTGTTTTATGCATACAAAAGTGGTAAAATTCGGAGGTACGTCCCTTGCTGATGCGGGGCAGTTCAAAAAAGTTGCGGATATAATCCTTTCCGACAAATCAAGGAGGTTTGTGGTGCCTTCGGCTCCCGGAAAGCGTTATTCGGACGATATAAAAGTTACCGACATGCTTTATGCGTGCTATGAAAAGGCAAGCAGGGGCGAGAATTTTGACGCCGCTTTTGATGCCATAAAAGAAAGGTACATGAGCATAATAAGGGAGCTTGGACTTAACCTTTCACTTGAAGAAGAATTTGCAAAGATAAAGCAGGGTTTTATCGGCAAAGCGGGACGTGATTATGCCGCCAGCAGAGGAGAATATTTGAGCGGTATAGTGCTTTCAAATCTTTTGGGCTTTAATTTTGTGGACCCTGCAAATTATATATTCTTCAACGACCAGGGCGTTTTTGACATGGAAAAGACTAACAAAGCGCTTGGCGAAAAGCTTTCACAGCTTTCAAATGCAGTAATTCCGGGATTTTACGGCTCAATGCCAAATGATACGATAAAGACCTTTTCAAGAGGCGGCTCCGATATAACCGGCTCTATTGTGGCAAGGGCGGCCAATGCCGAAATTTACGAAAACTGGACCGATGTTTCAGGATTTTTGATTGCCGACCCGCGCATAGTTCCAAATCCGGAGCCGATAACTGAAATTACTTATCGTGAGCTTAGAGAGCTTTCCTACATGGGTGCAACCGTTTTGCATGAGGATGCCATTTTCCCGGTAAGGACTGCGGGAATCCCCATAAACATACGGAACACAAACGACCCCTCCGCACCGGGCACAATGATAGTGCCAAATGCTTCCGAAACCGCCCCAAAATACACAATTACCGGAATTGCCGGAAAGAAAGGCTTTTCGGTAATTACAGTCGAAAAGGACATGATGAATTCGGAGCTTGGCTTTGGAAGAAAGCTGCTTGAAGCAATCGAAGAAAACGGAATTTCGTTTGAACACCTTCCGTCGGGAATAGACACCATGAGTGTAATTGCCTCCACCGCATCAATAGAGGGCAGGGAAGAACAAATAATTTCCGACATAAAATATGCCTGTGCTCCTGACCATATTGAAATTGAGCATGGACTTGCGCTGATTGCCGTTGTCGGCAGGGGCATGAGAAGCACAAGGGGAGTTGCTGCAAGAATTTTTGCCGCTCTTGCCCATGCGCACATAAACATAAAGATGATTGACCAAGGCTCAAGCGAGCTTAATATAATCGTCGGAGTAAACGAAACCGACTTTGAAGAGGCCATGAGAAGAATTTACGAAATTTTTGTACTTTAATAAACCGCCCCATTCCGCATAATTAGGAATGGGGCGGTTAACTTATATAAAATCCCTGATTTTTATAATCAGGGGTTTTATATAAGTTGAGGGAAGCTTTGCTTCCCTCTTAGATGTTATTGGTTAATCAACAATATAAATAAATTTTAATTGCTTAAGAGTTTTATCATTTCAAAGTAACCGCCTGCATTTGCGCTTTAATACACAACTCAGCCGCTTTAAAAGCATGTTCCTGTGTCATAGCATTCTCGGTTCTGTTTATACAATCCAGTATAAGCTGGCCAAAGAAAGGATAGCCAACCTTCCCATCAACTTGATAATGCTCTTCAATAGAATTATTGACCAAAAACACATGATTGCCGCCATCATTCATGCCAATGTTGATATATTTTCTAATTTCAATATAACCATTTGTTCCGAGGATAATTGTCCTCCCATCTCCCCAAGTTTTCAAACCATCAGGCGTAAACCAATCTACTCTGAAATAATTCGTTGCCCCGTTATCACCAACAAGCATTGCATCACCAAAGTCTTCTAATTCTGGATATTCCGGATGATTATAGTTTGCAACTTGACTCCTAACAACTGTTGCATCTTTTACACCTGCAAAATACAGGTATTGTTCAATTTGGTGGCTACCAATATCGCACAAAATCCCGCCATATTTTTCTTTTTTAAAAAACCATTCAGGACGCGTAGGTGCGTTTAATCTGTGTGGCCCCAGACCGATTACTTGAATCACCTTACCAATTGCTCCATCTTCAATCAATTGTCCTGCAAAAATAGCACTCTCAACATGAAGACGTTCACTATAATAAACCATGTATTTTTTTCCGGTTTCTTTTACCTTGGCTTTAGCCATTTCAATCTGTTCCAGTGTGGTAAAAGGAGCTTTGTCAGTAAAATAATCTTTTCCCGCATCCATTACGCGCATACCTAATGCGCATCTTTCAGAAGTCACTGCCGCACTTGCAACAAGCTTTACTTCAGGGTCATCAAAAATCTCCTGCTCACTTGCGGCAACTTTAACGCCCGGAAACGCTTTACAGAAATTTTCAACCTTAGCTTTATCCGGATCAAAAACATATTTTAGCGTTGCCCCTGCCTCTATCAGGCCGTTACACATGCCATAAATATGACCATGGTCTAATGCAATAGCCGCAAATATAAATTCATTTTTATTTACAACCGGATTCGGTTTCCCCTTTGGAGCATAATACATTCCATTTGCTGTTTGCATAATTTTTCCCTCCATTATTAAGGTTTATAACCTTTCTGCTTTTTGCAGATTCATAAATACCCTGCATCAGTTCAAATGCTTTTGAAGCTTCAATTACATCAATAGGGAATGGTTCGTTATTGCTGACGCAATCATAAAAATGACGAATACATTCAAAATGCCCATTGCCCCAGCAAACTTTTCCATTTGTTTTCTCAAAGTCAAAAAGCAGCTTTTCTTTTGTGCCGTCCGAATAAATGCATGTGAC
Source organism: Oscillospiraceae bacterium (assembly GCA_029267825.1). GTDB lineage: Bacteria > Bacillota > Clostridia > Oscillospirales > Ruminococcaceae > JAIHAL01. The sequence continues at coordinate 1,122 of JAJUHO010000077.1, read as the reverse complement.
ATTCGTTTCTTCCATACGAATAATCATGTTTTCACAAACAAGTTCAATAAATACAGGAGAATCCATACAAAACGCCGTAGGCAATCTGCTTAATCACGTAAACAGCCAGTATGAAAGCAATAATGACAAAGAATACAGTTATTGTGAAGCTGCTAAAAAATATATGAATGAGAACTATATGCGAAATATGAATATTACAGATGTGGCTGATTACCTAAATATCAGCTATTCCTATTTAAGCAAAATATTCCGTGACCGATTTGGTTTGACTCTTACCGATTACCTCAATAGTATCCGTATCGAAAAAAGCAAAGAGTATCTATCAAACACCTCTTTGACTTTATATGAAATATGCGAAAAAATCGGATATAACAACGTTCAAAGCTATCAACGTTTTTTTAAAAAATATGTCAATATTACACCAGGGGATTACAGAAAATTGCATGAAAATAAAACATCTTTATAATCCTTCAATAGTTGTAATAGAACATATGCAAAAAATATTCAAAAAAATTTAGACTTTTGGGGCTAATTGTAAATAAGAGCAGAAATTAGATGCCCGCAATCACCCAAAAGACCCACAATAAAAAATTTCTAATCTCTAACTTCTAACATCTGTCTTGCTAATGATTCTTCAATATGTTAAAATGTATAAAAAAGCTGAAGAACAAATAATTTTTTTGAAAGCGGGGGCCGGGCATGGAAAAACCTATGAGCTATAAAAATATCGTGGGGCTGCGTTTTTTAAGAAATATTAAAAGACAAACAAGCGACCTGTACCTTGTCCATTGCGGACACCAAAAATGCCCGCCCAATTATACCTATGACCATAAAATCCCAAATGAATACCACCTGCATTTCGTGCTTGACGGCAAGGGCAGAATAGAAATGAACGGGAAAGTTTATCATGTCAAAAAAGAAGATATATTCATGATTTTCAAGGGAGTTCCGATGAAATATTTTGCCGATGAAAACGAGCCATGGGAATATATGTGGGTGACTTTCGACGGATGCGCCGCAGACGAATATGTAAGCAAAATCGGCCTCTCACCTGAAAAGCCGGTGGCAACATCCGCCCTGCCCGTGAAAACTTATTTCCCGATGGTTAAAAAAATCCTTGAC
>JAJUHO010000130.1 GCA_029267825.1 Oscillospiraceae bacterium | reverse complement strand
GTAATAAAGATATTCCTCAATAGCTCAGTCGGTAGAGCATGCGGCTGTTAACCGCAGGGTCGTTGGTTCGAGTCCAACTTGGGGAGCCATGTTGAAAAATCCAAACCAAAAGGTTTGGATTTTTTGTTTTAAATGTCTATTCGACGGATTTTGGTATAATCAATAATGTGATATAATAGACTCGTAAAGTAACAAATACATAGTAAGCTACTTACGTTATCCGCGATATGTTTGACGGTTACTTTATTTGTTCAAAAATAGTTTTTGAGTATACTTCTATATCTCCAGGAGTAAGCATACGGAATTTTTTTTCACAGCAATAAAATATTCCCCAATTAATTCTTTGGGTATTATATGATTAGAATGTGCATCTACTGGCAAATTGCCTCTGGTATGTCGCCATGGCTTTTCCAAATGCGTAAACTATTCTAATATTTTTTCGCTTTGAACCTGTATTGTTTTCTTCTCCAAGCAGTTCCTACACCTTACGGTTACTCTTTTTATATGTATGAGTGGATTTAAGATTATCTCTATTTTTTTCAAGCAATTCTTCGTAATACGCTGGGTCATTTTTACCTTGCATGGGTCATATCAATTGACAACGCAGAGAGTTTTATGCTTACTTTTTTAAAAACATCTTGCAAAGAATGAAAAAATATGATATAATTTAAAAGTCTTGCGGATGTGGCGAAACGGCAGACGCGCTGGTTTCAGGTACCAGTGGGGGCGACCCTGTGCAGGTTCAAATCCTGTCATCCGCACCATAAAAGACGGCGGAGATTTTTTAAAAGTTAAAATTTTAGGGCACAATTTTGTGCCCTACATTTGCATACGGGGATTTTATGTTGCAAAATGCGGTTTTGGAAACGGCCCAAAAAGACGATTTCCCAAGGATTTATGAAATTATGAATAGTTCCTTCCCTCAAAGCGAAATGCGAAGTTATGAGGGGCAATTTGGTTTGCTTGATCATCATTGCTATAAAATTTATGTAAAGCGAAAAAACGGGATTATTATTGCTTTTCTTGCTGTTTGGGAATTTGATGAGGTGAATTTCATAGAGCATTTTGCCGTTGATTCTGCTTTTCGCGGCAGTGGAATAGGTTCAAAGATGCTTAAACATTATTTGAGCACATCTTTAAAACCTGTAATACTTGAAGTTGAACCTCCTAATGATGAGGTTTCTATAAAAAGAATTGAATTTTATAAAAAATTAGGCTTTCATTTAAATATGTTTGAGTATTTTCAGCCGCCTCTTCAACCGGGACAAAAGCCTGTTCCGTTGAAAATAATGACATATCCAAATCCTGTTGATGAAGATTTTTTTAATAGAAATAAAAAAATAGCGTATGAAGTCGCTTATAGCGCTTTTATGGGATAAAGGAGGATATTATGAAAAAATCAACCGCCGCTTTGCTTTCTTTTTGCTGCTTTTTACTTGGAATAATTGTCGGATTTTTAATTTCTCCGATTAAAGACGGTGTACATTGCGGCAACAATAACGGCAATACAACGGTTTACAACAGCGACAAAGAAAATGTTGAAGATAAAGAATAAAATTTTAGCTAAAAAGGATTTTGCAAAATGAAATTAGGTATGGTTGGTCTTCCGAATGTCGGGAAAAGCACTCTTTTTAATGCACTTACAAATGCCGGCGCCGAATCGGCAAATTACCCTTTTTGCACGATTGAGCCTAATGTGGGAATTGTTTCAGTTCCGGATGAAAGGCTTGAAGCGCTTGCAAAAATGTATAATCCGGAAAAATTTACTCCTGCAACCCTTGAATTTGTAGATATAGCTGGACTTGTTAAAGGTGCTTCAAAAGGAGAGGGACTTGGGAATAAATTTCTTGCCAATATCCGCGAGGTGGATGCTATTGTCCATGTGGTGAGATGTTTTGAAAATTCGGATATTGTCCATGTTGACGGCGATATAAATCCCCAAAGGGATATAGAAACAATTGACCTTGAACTTATTTTTTCGGATATTGAAATGCTTGAAAGACGCATTGACAGGACAAAAAAGCTTGCAAAGGGCGATAAAAAATATGCCGTAGAGGTGGAATTTTTGGAAAACCTTAAAGCCCATCTTGAAAGCGGAAAATCTGCGCGTTCCTATCCGTTTACGGAGGAGGAGCAGGAAATCATAAAAACAACTCCGCTTTTGTCAGCAAAACCTGTTATTTTTGCGGCAAACCTTTGCGAGGATGATTTTAGAAACAATATTGATACAAATCCTCATTACAGAAAAGTTCTTGAAATAGCAAAAGAAGAAAAAGCCGCTGTGCTTCCTATTTGTGCTCAAATTGAGGCTGAAATTTCAGATATGTCCGAGGAGGATAAGGAAATGTTCCTTTCCGATTTAGGACTTAAAGTTTCAGGACTTAATAGGATAATACAGGAAGGATATTCGCTTTTGGGACTTATTTCTTTCCTTACCGCCGGTCCTCAGGAAGTAAGGGCATGGACAATAAAGAGAGGTACAAAGGCACCTCAGGCTGCGGGAAAAATCCATAGTGATTTTGAAAAGGGATTTATCCGTGCTGAAGTAGTTTCTTTTAATGACCTTATGGATTGCGGCAGCATGAGTGCTGCAAAGGAAAAAGGGCTTGTAAGGCTTGAAGGAAAAGATTATGTGATGCAGGACGGAGATATTGTTTTGTTTAGGTTTAATGTTTGAAATCAGTGCCCGTAAAGCGGGTATTGATATAAAATTTTGAGAAGAGAAATGCACCCTTGTCATATGATTGACAAAGGGTGCATTTTTTATTATAAGTTTAAATCACAAAACCTCCGTTTGGACTTATTATTTGTCCGGTAATAAAATCCGCTTTTTTTGAGGCAAGGAAAAATATAGTGTTCGCTATGTCTTCCGGTGAACCTATTTTGCCAAGAGGGGTTTCTTCTTTAAGGGTATCCATAGCATCCTTGGGAATGTTGGAATTCATTTCGGTATTTATAACTCCGGGAGCAACGCAGTTTACGGTTATTCCTGACGGGCCGAGCTCTTTTGCAAGCGCTTTTGTAAAGCCTATCAGCGCGGCTTTTGATGCAGAATAATGCACTTCGCAGGAGGCGCCCGTTATTCCCCAGATGGATGAGATGTTTATGATTTTTCCACTTTTTTTGTGCAGCATATGCGGAAGAACTGCTTGCGTGCAGTTAAATGCTCCTTTTACGTTTATGTCAAAAATCCTATCCCATTCTTCTTCGGAAATATCCTGGAAAAGCATTTGGCTGGCTATCGCGGCATTATTTATAAGTATATCTATTCCACCGAAAGCAGAAATTGCTTTATTTATCATATTAAAAACTTCTTTTCGATTTGATACATCTGCTTTTATTGCTATTGCGTTTTTTATTTCTGAGAGAAGTTCAATGGCCTGCCTTTCGCTGCTGTTATAATTTATAACCACATTAAAACCGTTTTCAGCAAAAAGCTTTGCAGTTTCACGGCCGATTCCTCTTGAAGCTCCGGTTATGAGAACAGTTTCCATAAAATCCCCCGTTTTTATTTTTATTTAGTATATCATATATTTAACTTTATTGCAAAATGGTTACAAAAAATGCAAATAGTTAAGCTAAAAGAATAAATTGGTTACAATTTGGAACACATATGGAAATTTTAAATTGAAAGTGATATAATTACTTACGTTGAGCAATATTGCTGACGGGAAGGTGAATGAATGCCGTTTATTGAAGTTAAGGGGCTTAGAAAGGTCTATAAGCTTGGAAGCGAAAAAGTTGTGGCGCTGAATAAAATTGACCTTGAAATTGAAAAAGGAGAAATTTGCTGCATACTTGGAACTTCCGGCTCGGGAAAATCCACTTTTTTAAATATGCTTGCGGGACTTGAAAAGCCTACAAAAGGCTCAATTTTGATAGGCGGCCGCGACATTGCAAAAATGAGCGAAAAGGAACTTGCAAAATTCAGACAGGAAAATACCGGCTTTATTTTTCAATCGTACAATTTACTGCCATCTCTTACCGCAGCGGAAAACGTAAGCCTGCCGTTAATGTTCAAGGGAATGTCCAAAAACAAAAGGGAAAAGATGGCGAAAAGCATGCTTAAAGCCGTTGGACTTGAAAGTAGGATGTCACACCGGCCTAACCAGATGAGCGGCGGACAGCAGCAAAGAGTTGGCATAGCAAGGGCCTTTGTTGCAAAGCCCAACGTGGTTTTTGCCGATGAGCCTACCGGAAATCTTGATACCAAAACCACAGCTGAAGTCATGGAGCTTATGGTTAGGATGTGCAGGAAGTACAATCAAACGCTTATACTTGTCACACATGATGTTGATATAGCAAAGTATGCGGACAGAATAGTCCATTTAATCGACGGCAATATAGACAGCGACAGGAAAAACGAATCGATAGTTCCAAGGGAGCCGCTTGAAAAGGAAGACGGCAAAACAATAAATAATGCTTGCAAAAATGATGAAAATATGCAGGCGGAGGAGATAGGGCAATGAAAGATTTATTAAAGAAAATTTCGGCTTTTGTTATAGCGTTTTTGTTTGCATTTGTTTTTATAACACCAAAGTTTTGGATTTTTGCGGATACAACTACTACTTCTGCAACGAGTACTACTTCTGAAAAAATTGAAGGTTCACCTAAAATTGTAATTTCATCAGTTAGTGGAGGCCCTTTTAAAGCTGGTGAAATACAACAACTTTCAATTAAGCTTAAAAATATTTCGGAATATAAATGTTATAATATGACAGCAGCTATTTCGGATGAAAATGGAAAATTCGATTTTCCATCAGGAACAATTAGCAGTGAGAATAGAATTGCTGGAGATAGTTCATTGACAATTACCTATGATATAAAGCCGTTTGATTATGTTTTTTCAGGCAGATATTCTTTAAAGCTTGAAATTAACGGAGAAAATAAGGAAGGAGTACCTTACAGCAATACTTTTACTTTTTATGTTGATGTTGTAAGCAATGCAAAATTTGCAGCCCTTGATGTTTCATCCTATTCCACAGATAAGGTGGATGTAAAAGACGGTGACGCATTTCTTTTGACGGTAAATCTTAAAAATAATTGCGGCATTGATATAAAGGGCGCTAAAATTTCGCTTGGGGGGCTTGACGGC